>CALXCU010000026.1 GCA_944386885.1 uncultured Oscillospiraceae bacterium
GCTGCTTCAGGCGCAGGGACTTGCCCTCGTAGTGGTTGTCCTCGGGGTAGAGGACCTTGGAGATGGTCTCGGCCATGGCCCGCTGCTCCACGGCCTTGAGGTACTCGCCCCGGGAGAAGAGGGACATGTCCACGGGGATGGGGCTCTTGGCGTCCCACAGGCGCAGGGTGTTGCCGTGCTCGGTCTTAAAGCCGGCGATCTCCATATCCTTGGGGATGGCCAGAACCGAGTTGTACCCGGTGTGCTGAATGGAGTGGTGGCCCTGGTCGTCCCAGATGTCCTTGATCTGGCCGCCGAAGCGGACCTCCTCCACCTCGTCCATCTTGGGGATGAGCCAGGCGTCGCCCAGGCCCAGCCAGTTGTCGGCCAGCTCCACCTGCTGCCCGTCCACGATCTTCTGCTTGAAGATACCCAGCTCGTAGCAGATGGAGTAGCCGGTGGCGGGGATCTCCAGGGTGGTCATGGAGTCCAGGTAGCAGGCCGCCAGGCGGCCCAGGCCGCCATTGCCCAGGCCGGCGTCGGGCTCGGACTCGAAGAGGTCGGGAGCGGAGAAGCCCAGCCCCTCGATGGCCTCGGTAAGGGGCTCCAGCACGCCCAGGTTATAGGCGTTCTTCATCAAAGAGCGGCCCATAAGGAACTCCAGGGAGAGGTAGTGGACCTGGCGGGCGTGGGTGGAGATCACTTTGTCCTGGGTCTTCATCTGCTGGGCGGACATGATGTCGCGCAGGACCATGGCGCAGGCCTTGAACATGTGCAGGGAAGTGGCCTCGTCCACGTCCCGGCCGAAGTTGCGGCGCAGCTTGCCG
The DNA here is from genome assembly GCA_944386885.1 of uncultured Oscillospiraceae bacterium. Lineage (GTDB taxonomy): Bacteria > Bacillota > Clostridia > Oscillospirales > Oscillospiraceae > Pseudoflavonifractor_A. The sequence goes on from CALXCU010000026.1 coordinate 807, forward strand.
GTGATCAGGTCCATAAGCTCTTTCTTTGTATACTGATGCATGGATAAAAACCTCCATTCGCTTCGGGTCGGACAAGACGGGGCCCGCGGGCAGGGAGAAATCATGCCCGCGGGCTGGTGATTTGTCCGGGATGGTCCGGCCCGTGCGCATGGGGCCGGTGGATGAGAAGGGGACGCGCCGGAGAGAGATTACTTCTTCTCCTCAGTGGGGGCGGCCTTCTTTGTGGTCTTTTTCGCCGCCGTCTTGCGGACAGGCTTTTTGGCGGCCGGATCTTCAGCGGCCTTGGCGCTCTTACGGGCGGGGGCCTTTTTGGCCGCCGTGGTCTTGCGCCCGGCGGTCTTTTTGGCCGGCTTAGGGGCGGGCGCCTCCTCCGACACAGGGGTTACTTCAGCAGGTGCGGGGACCTCTTCCGTCACGGGGGCCTCCTCCGCAGGTGCGGGGACCTCTTCCGTCACGGGGACCTCCTCCGCAGGTGCGGGGATCTCTTCTGCCATGGGGGCCTCCTCCGCAGGTGCGGGGACCTCTTCCGCCACAGGGGCCTCCTCCACAGGAGAGGCATCCTCCGTCACAGGGGCCTCGGCGGGCGCCTCAGATTCCGCCGGGCCTTCCTCAAAAGGGCGGCCGGGATGCATCTCCTTGCCGGTGATCCAATTGTAGATCTGGAGGTAATCCTCGGCGGACCGGTTCCAGGAGAAGTCGGCGGTCATGGCGTTGTGCTGGAGGTAGTGCCAGGCGTCCTTGTTGTTGTAATAGAGGCCCACCGCCTCGCCCAGCACCCAGACCATATCCTGGGCGTTGATGTTGGCGAAGGTAAAGCCAGTGGCGCCCTCCACGCCGTTGGGCCGCACGGAGTCCTTCAGGCCGCCGGTCTCCCGCACCACGGGCAGGGTGCCGTAGCGCATGGCGATCATCTGGCTCAGGCCGCAGGGCTCAGCCTCACTGGGCATGAGGAAGATGTCCGCGCCGCTGTAAATGGCGTTGGAGAGGGCGGCGTTGTACATGATATTGGCCGAAAAACGTCCGGGATACTGGGACTGAGCCTGGCGGAAGGCCTCTTCATAGCCCCAGTCGCCGGTGCCCAGCACCACCATCTGCACGTCCATGGCCATGATGTCGTGGATAGCGGCGGTGACCAGGTTGAAGCCCTTGTGGGCCACCAGGCGGGAGACGCAGGCGATGATGGGGGTGTTAGGGTCCTGGCGCAGGCCCACCGCCTGCTGGAGGGCGGCCTTGCAGGCGGCCTTACCAGAGAGATCGTCGGCGGTAAAGGGGGCGGCGATGCCGTTGCCGGTGGCGGGATCGTACAGGGCGGTGTCGATGCCGTTGAGGATGCCGCGGATCTTGTGGCGGTTGTCGGCGATGACCCCCTCCAGCCCGTGGGCGTAGAAGGCGTACTGGAGCTCCTCGGCGTAGGTGGGGGAGACAGTGGTCACATAGTCGGCCGCGTAGATAGCGCCCTTCATCAGGTTGATGTCCCCGTGATAGGCCAGCATATGCTCATGGAAGTAGCCGGAATTCAGGCCGAACAGGTCCACCATCAGCTCTTTGCCGTAGCGGCCCTGGTACTCAATGTTATGGATGGTGAACACCGACTGGGTGCCGTAGAGCATGGGGATGCGGTGGCGCTCCTCCAGCAGGTAGATACAGGCCAGGGCGGTCTGCCAATCGTTGGCGTGGAGCACGTCGGGGTGCCAGTTCAGGTAGCCGGGGGTCTCCACCACGGCCCGGGAGAAGAAGGCGAAGCGCTCGGCGTCGTCATAATGGCCGTATAGGCCCGCGCGCTTGAAATAGTATTCGTTGTCCACGAAATAATAGGTCACGCCGTCCCGCTTGAGCTCGAAGATGCCGCAGTAGGGGGTGCGCCAGGCCAGGGTGACGTTGAAGTTGAACAGATAGTTCATCTGATTGCGCCACTCCCAGCTGATGCCCTCGTAAAGGGGCAGGATGACGCGCACGTCATGGCCGCTGGCGGCCAGGGCCTTGGGCAGGCTCCCGGCTACGTCGGCCAGGCCGCCGGTCTTAATAAAGGGGGCAACCTCAGAGGAGGCGAAGAGGATATTCATAAAAGACTCCTTTCACAGCCGCTGCGCCCGCAGGGAGAAGAGGAAAGAACGGTCCATCACGGGCTCGGGGCCAATGATAACTCCATTATAACAGAAATGTGTAATCAATGCGAGAGACGAAGTGTTGAAAAAACGCCTTCGTCTCTCGCACCGCACAGGGGAAATTGTCAAGAATTATACGATCTCATTCTTCGCGATGGCCAGGGGATAGGAGGAGTGGCCCATCAGCATCCGGCCGGGGTTGACCCGCACGTTCTTGTCGGTGATAGCGTACTTAATGACAGCCTCAGCCTGGATGACGGTGCCCTGCATGAGCACGCAGTTGGACACCCGGGCGCCCTTTTCCACCCGCACGCCCCGGAAGAGGATGGAGTTCTCCACTTCGCCCTCGATGATGCAGCCGTCGGCCACCAGGGAGTTGATGCTCTTGGCGTCGGGGCCGTAGTAGGTGGAGGGGTCGGAGCGGTCCTTGGTCCGGATGGGGCGCTCCGGCACAAAGAGCTGCGCGCGGATCTTGGGGTCCAGGAGCTCCATGCTCCGGGCGAAATAGCCGGAGACCGACTGGAGCCGGGCGGCGTAGCCCTCGTGAACATAGACGTGGATCTTCAGCTTGTCCTTCATGGTCAGGAGCACGCCCTGGCTGAAGGAGGAGATGTCATGGGTGGCACAGTAGTCCACCAGGTTGAGCAGCAGTTCCTTGGAGAGGATATAGACCTCCAGGGACTCGCAGCCTGCGGCCTCGTTGGGGTGGACGGAGATGTCGGAGGCGAAGCCCTCGCTGTCCACGGTGAAGTAGTCGCAGCTGCGGGGATTTCCCTTGGGCGTGGCGGTGCACACTGCGGTGATGTCGGCGCCGCTATTCACATGGGAGGCGTAGATGTCCCGCAGGGGCAGATTGACGGCCAGGTCGCCGCCGGCCAGCACCACAGTGTCCTGCCGGATGTTCTGGAGGTAGGAGTACACGCCGGCCAAGGCGTCCATGCGCCCGCGGTAGCTGCCGTCGCCCCGCTTGTCGGCGTAGCTGAAGGGGGGCAGGATGCGCAGTCCGCCGTGCTTGCGGGAGAGGTCCCAATCCTTGCCGGAGCCCACATGGTCCAGCAGGGACTGATAATTGGCATGGGCGATGAGGCCCACGTCGGTGATGCCGGCGTTGACCATATTGGAGAGCATGAAGTCAATGACGCGGTAGCGCCCACCGTAGGGGACGGAGCAGGTGTTGCGGGGCTGGGTGAGCTCCCGCAGGTTGGGGTTGGAGCGGTAGGCGAAGATGATCCCGTGCAGCTTGTTCATCATTTCTCCTCGCCTCCTTTCACGTTTTCGGTGATCATAGCGTTGGGGGAGATGACGGCGTTATCGCCCACCTCCAGATTCTGGGCCACCACGGCGATGCCCCAGTTCTCCTGGTTTTCTGCCGTGGGCGGCGCACCCACCCGGGCGTTGCGCCCGATGACAGTGTCCTCGGCCACGATGGCGTATTCCACGACCGAGCCGGTCTTGACCACGGTGCCGGGCATGAGGATGGAGTAGCTGACCTTGGCGCCCTCCTCTACGGTGACCGAGTGGAAGAGCACCGAGTTCTCCACGGTGCCGTAGACCTCGCAGCCGCCGGTGACCATGCAGTGGGAGACCCGGGCGTTGGGCCCGGTGTACATGGGGGGCTTGGTGGGGGTGCGGGCGTAGATGGGCCACTCGTTGTCGTAGGGGTCGATGCCGCTCTCCGGGGAGAGCATGTCCATATTGGCGTCCCAGAGGGAGTCGATGGTGCCTACGTCCGTCCAGTAGCCCTTGCAGCGGTAGGCCATCAGCTTCTCACCGGCGCCCAACATGGCGGGGATAATGTTCTTGCCGAA
>CALXCU010000027.1 GCA_944386885.1 uncultured Oscillospiraceae bacterium
TCCCGCAGGCAGCGCGCCGGCCGGACAAGCCCCCGGTGGTGGTGGGCATGGGCCCCGCCGGGCTCTTCACCGCCCTGTATCTGGCCCGGGCGGGGGTCCCCTCCATCGTGCTGGAGCGGGGCCGGCCGGTGGAGGAGCGCGCCGAAGATGTGGAGCACTTCTGGCGTACCGGGCAGCTCTCCTGCACCTCCAATGTCCAGTTCGGGGAGGGGGGCGCGGGCACCTTCTCCGACGGAAAGCTCACCACCGGCACCCACGACAGCCGCATCGGCACGGTGCTGGACACCCTGGTGGAGTTTGGTGCACCCGCCGATGTGGCCTGGAGCCACAAACCCCACATCGGCACCGACGTTCTCCGGCAGGTGGTGAAAAACATCCGTCTGGAGCTCCTCCGCCTGGGCTGCGACGTGCGCTTTGAGAGCCAGCTCACCGCCATCCATACGGAGGGTGGACGGGTTTGCGCGCTCACCGTCACTACGGAGGCCGGCTCCTATGAGCTCCCCTGCGACGCCCTCATCCTGGCCCCCGGCCACTCCGCCCGGGACACCTTCTCCATGCTCTGGGAGGCGGGGGTGCCCATGGAGGGCAAGCAGTTTGCCATCGGCGTGCGCATCGAGCACCGCCAGGCGGATATCTCCCGGGCCCAGTTCGGGGACTACTGGGAGGCCCTCCCCCCGGCGGACTACAAGCTCTCCTGCCACCTGCCCTCGGGCCGGAGCGCCTTTACCTTCTGCGTCTGCCCCGGCGGGCAGGTGGTGGCCGCTGCGAGCGGCTACGGCCAGGTGGTCACCAACGGCATGAGCTGCCGGGCCCGGGACGGCGGGAACATCAACGGCGGCTTCCTGGTGGGCGTCGGGCCGGGGGACTTCCCCGGGGAGGACCCCCTGGCCGGGGTCCGCTTCCAGGAGCGGTGGGAGCGGGCGGCCTGGGATCTGGCCACCGGCGGGGCCCCGCCGGTCTTTCACCCGGACCGGCCGGTGTTCTACGCCCCCGCCCAGACGGTGGGGGATTTTCTGGCCGGGCAGCCCTCCCAGGGGCCGGGACAAGTGAAGCCCACCTACCGCCCCGGCGTGACCTGGACCGACCTCACCCGCTGTCTCCCGGGCTATGTGGCCGATACCCTGCGGGAAGCCCTGCCTCTTTTTGACCGGAAAGTAAAGGGCTTTGCCTCCCCGGAGGCCGTCCTCACCGGGGTGGAGACCCGCTCGTCTTCCCCCGTGCGCATCCTGCGGGGGGAGGACTTTCAGTCCACCGGCCTCTCCGGCCTCTACCCCTGCGGGGAGGGGGCGGGCTACGCCGGGGGCATTATGTCCGCCGCCGTGGACGGCGTGCGGGTGGCCGAGGCGGTGGCCGCCGTCCGGGATTGAACGCCGGCCCGGAACATCCAATGGAATGAATCGGAAAAGGAGAAGAGAGAGATGCCACGTCAACCCAATGCCTGTCTGGTCTGCGGCGCGCCCCTGGTCTATTTTACCGAGGAGCGCCCCATGACCTGCGCCAACTGCGGCAAGACCTTTTCGGCCAACGCCGCCTGTGAACACGGACACTTTATCTGCGACGCCTGCCACGGCTCGGCGGGCCGGGTGGCCGTGCGCCTGCGCTGCCTGGAGCTGGACTCCAGGGACCCCATCGCCATCGCCCTGGACCTGATGGCCCTGCCCGCCATCCATATGCACGGCCCCGAGCACCACACCCTGGCGGGGGCGGCCCTGCTCACCGCCTACCGCAACGCCGGGGGTCCCATCAACCTGGAGCAGATGCTCCGGGCCCTGGAGCAGCGCAGCCAGAAGGTCCCCGGAGGGACCTGCGGCTTCTGGGGCTGCTGCGGCGCGGCGGTGAGCGTGGGCATTTTTACCAGCCTGGTCACCGGCTCCACCCCCCTGTCGGGGGAGAACCACGGCCTGTGCAACCGTATGACCGCCGCCTGCCTCCAGGCCATCGGAGAGGCCGGAGGCCCCCGGTGCTGCAAGCGCAATACCTTCCTGGCCATCACCACCGCCGTGCCCCTGGTGCGGGAGGCGCTGGGGGTGTCTATGGACCTGCCCGGGGGCATCGCCTGCCCCTATGTGCCCCAAAACGGGGAGTGTTTGGGAAAACGCTGCCCCTTCCACCCCAAAGCGGAGCGCCCATGGGCGCCCGGACCCGTATAAAGCCGCCGCCCCCCGCCCATACTTGGAAATGGGTGGGGGGCGGTCCATTTTATGCCGCGGGCCGCCGGCCCGCAGAAAAATCCCAAGGGAAGCAGTGAGAAGGAGAGGTAACTATGGCCCGAAAGAAAATCGAACCCAACATTTCCTATGACGAAGAGCGGGAGCGCTACTATGTGTACATGGACTATGGCGTGGACGAGGCGGGGAGCCGGGTGCGCAGGTACAAGACCTTCCCCAACCTGAACGCCGCGCGGAAGGCGCTGAAAGAATTTCACGCCGAGCGGGCGGTGAGCCAGAGCGTAACCCCGAGGACATTGACCCTCTCCGACTGGCTGGAGTACTGGATGAAGGAGGTCATCGGTCCAAACCGGGCGGCTACCACGCTGTACGGCTACCGGAAGATCATCGAGAACCACCTGGACCCGGCCCTGGGGGATGTCCCCCTCCAGAAGCTCACCCCCCGCCACCTCCAGGGGTACTATACCGCCCTGATGCGGGACAAGGGACTCTCCCCCAACACGGTGCGGCGGCACCACGACCTGCTCTCGGCGGCCCTCCACGCGGCGGTGCGGCAGGATATCCTCCTGCGCAGCCCCACCGAGCGGGTGGAACCCCCCAAGACCACCCAGCCGGAGATCGGCTACTACGGCCCCTCGGAGCTCAAGGAGCTCTACTTCCTGGCGCAGGGCACTTGGCTGGAGGTCATCGTGAAGCTGGCCGGGTCCCTGGGCCTGCGGCGGGAGGAGATCTGCGGCCTGCGCTGGGACTGCGTGGACTTCCAGCAGCGGAAGATCCACATCTGCCAGGCCCGCACCGCCGCCGGGGCGCTCATTGTGGAGAAGGAGACCAAGACCCGCTCCTCCACCCGGGTGCTCTATATGACCGACGACCTCTACTACGTCCTCAAGCGGGAGCGGGCCCGCCAGGCGGAGAACCGCCTCCTCCTGGGCCCCCGGTGGAAGGACACCGGACTGGTAGCGGTGAACCGGACCGGGCAGCCCTACTCCCCCAACGCCCTCTCCCTGGCCTTCACCCGCTTTATTCAAAAGCACCACCTGCCCAAGCTCACCCTTCACGGCCTGCGGCACACCTTTGCCACCGTGGCCTCCGCCCAGGGCGCGCCCCTCTTCGATATCGGAAAGACCCTGGGGCACTCCACCCCCTCCACCACTGGTCGGATCTACACCCACCTGCTGGACTACAACCACGCGGATACCCTGGACCGGGTGGCCCAGGCCCTCAAATGACCGCGCCCTTTACAGCGGGAGGCAAAACAGGTAGAATAAAACCGCTCCGGAGTTGTCTCCGGAGCGGTTTTGACGCGAAAGAGCGGGATCTTACTTGCCCACGATGGCGGCGGTGTCCTGGGCGATCATGAGCTCCTCGTTGGTGGGGATGAGCAGGACCTTGACCTTGGAGTCGGGGGCGGAAATGACGGCCTCCTTGCCGCGGGTGTTGTTGGCCTCGGCGTCCATCTTCACGCCCATGAACTCCAGGCCGGAGGCGATGGCCAGGCGGTTGGAGGCGGAGTTCTCGCCCACGCCGGCGGTGAAGACGATGGCGTCCACCCCGCCCATGGCGGCGGCATAGGCGCCGATGAGCTTTTTGACGCTGTAGTTGAAGGCCTCCACAGCCAGGGCGGCCCGGCCGTTGCCCTGCTCGGCGGCGGCGTCCAGATCGCGGAAGTCGGAGGACACGCCCGAGATGCCCAGCACGCCGGACTTCTTGTTGAGGATGTTGAGCATCTCCTTGATGTCATAGCCGTACTTGTTCATCAGGAACTCCAGGATGCCCGCGTCCAGGTCGCCGGAGCGGGTGCCCATGGGCAGGCCGGCCAGGGGGGTGAAGCCCATGGAGGTGTCCACGCTCTTGCCGCCGTCCACGGCGGTGACGGAGGAGCCGTTGCCCAGGTGGCAGGTGACGATCTTCAGCTCCTCAAGGGGCTTGCCCAGCATGGCGGCGGCCCGGCCGGCCACATACTTGTGAGAGGTGCCGTGGAAGCCGTAGCGGCGGACCTTGTCCTTCTCATAGTACTCGTAGGGCAGGGCGTAGATGTAGCTGTGGGCGGGCATGGTCTGGTGGAAGGCGGTGTCGAACACGGCCACCATGGGCACGCCGGGCATGACCGACTGGCAGGCCTTGATGCCGGTAATGTTGGCGGGGTTGTGCAGGGGGGCCAGGGGCACGCACTCCTCAATGGCGGCAAGGACCTCGTCGGTGATGAGCACGCTGGAGGCGAACTTCTCGCCGCCGTGGACCACCCGGTGGCCCACCGCATCGATCTCGCTCATGCTCTGGATGACGCCGTGCTCGGGGTTGGTGAGGGCGTCCAGGACGGCCTGGATCGCCTCGGCATGGGTGGGCATGGCGATCTCAAACTCAAACTTGCCGCCAGTGGCGGGGACCTTGTGGGTCAGGCGGCCGTCGATGCCGATGCGCTCGCACAGGCCCTGGGCCAGGACCTCCTGCGTCGCGGGATCCAGCAGCTGATACTTCAGGGAAGAGCTGCCCGCGTTGATGACCAGAACTTTCATGACACATAACGCTCCTTTGATTTGATTTCCCCGGCCGGGCCGGGGGAAAGACACGCGATTGGAAAGTGAAGCATATCTATGTCTATTTTAGCTTATTCCGCGCAAAAGGACAACCTATATTTTTCCGGCCGGAAGGAAATTTTACAGGAGGGGTGGAGCATGGTAGCGGGGATCGTGGCGGAGTACAATCCCTTTCACACAGGGCACCGGTGGCAGCTCGCCCAGACCCGGCGGGTCCTGGGAGAGGAGACAGCCGTGGTGGCGGCCATGAGCGGCAACTGGGTGCAGCGGGGGGAGTGCGCCCTCACAGACAAGTGGACCCGGGCTGGGCTGGCCCTGCGGGGCGGGGCCGACTTGGTGCTGGAGGTGCCGACGGTCTGGGCCTGCGCCTCGGCGGAGGCCTTTGCCCGGGGGGCGGTGGGGGTGCTCTCGGCCAGCGGCGTGGTGGACGTCCTCTCCTTTGGCAGCGAGAGCGCCGATGGGGCGAGCCTGCGGGCGGCGGCCGCGTGCCTGGACCGGCCTGAGTTCCACACGCGGGTGCGGGAGCTCTCCGCCACGGGGATGGCATTCCCGGCGGCCCGGCAGCGGGCGGCGGAGGACCTCCTGGCCCGGGAGGGCCGGGGGGCGGCGGCGGGCTGCCTGGCCCGGCCCAATGACAACCTGGCGGTGGAGTACCTGCGCACCCTCCCGGCGGAGATGGAGGCCCTGGCCATTCCGCGGCGGGGGGTGGACCACGACGGAGGGACGGGGGAGGGCTTTGCCTCGGCCAGCTATCTGCGGGAGCGGCTGCGGGCGGGGGAGCCGGAAGCGGCCGCCCCCTACCTGACCGAGCCCTGGCGGTGGGAGACGGCGGATGTTTCCCGGTGTGAACGGGCCCTTTTGGCCCGCATCCGGACCATGGGGCCGGAGGACTGGGCGCAGCTGCCCGACAGCGGCAGGGCGGAGGGCCTGCCGGAGCGGCTGGCCGCCTGTGCCCGGCGCTCCCGGTCGGCGGAGGAGTTCCTCACCCTGGCCAAGACCCGGCGCTATCCCCACGCCCGGCTGCGGCGGCTGCTGGTCTGGGCCTTCCTGGGCCTGCGGGAGCGGGACCGGCCGGCCCGGGTCCCCTATCTGCGGGTGCTGGGCTTTAACCAGCGGGGGCGGGAGCTGCTGGCCCGGATGAAGCGCTGCGCCCAGGTCCCGGTGCTCACCAAGCCCGCCCACGCCAAGGGGCTCTCTCCGGCGGGGCGGCGGCTCTTCCAGCTGGAGGCACGGTGCACCGACCTCTTCGGCCTCTGCCTGCCCCAGGTGCCCCCCGGCGGGTGGGAGTGGATCTCGGGGCCGGTGAGAGATCTCTAAGTAAGGGCGGCCTCTTGGCCGCCCGGGGTCAGGCGCAGAAGCGGTGGTTGCCGATGGTGGTGATCAGGGGCCGGCTCCAGATCCAGCTGCTGGTGGCAGTGCTGGGATTGAAGTAGTAGATGGCCCCGCCGCTGGGGTCGGCACCGTTGAGGGCGTCCTGGGCGGCCCGGCGGGCGGAATCGGCCACGGGCTCGTCGAACTGCCCGTCTACCATGCAGGTGAAAGCCCCCGGCTGGTAGACCACCCCGGAGATGGTGGAGGGAAACGAGGGGTGCTCCACCCGGTTGAGGATGACCGCCCCCACGGCCACCTGGCCGCTATAGGGTTCCCCCCGGGCCTCGGCGGAGATGACCCGGGCCAGAAGCTCTACCTCGGCATTCTGGGCGGCGGAGGGACGCTCGCTCCCCCCGCCGGTGGGCATACCCAGGGCCCGCAGGGTGGCCGGGCCCGCCACTCCGTCGGCGGTGAGGCCGTTGGTGCGCTGGAAATAGCGCACCGCCTCGGTGGTGGCGCTGCCGTAGATACCGTCCACCGAGCCGGTGTAGTAGCCCCAGTTCTTCAGCTTGGTCTGTATGGTGCGCACCGCCTCCCCGGTGGAGCCCTGGCGGTAAGTGGCGGCCTGGGCAGCCGATTGGAAGAGGGTAATGATGAGAATATTGGTCAAAAATAAAGCGATCAGTGCCAGGATGAGTCTGGTACGTCGATGCTGCATAGCTGATGTGCCTCCCAAGTCCGGCGGGACATGCCCCGCCGCTGCTTGCTCCGGCAGTGAGAACCGGATGCCTCTAGTGTACGGGGCGGGCCGGGCGGTTATACGGCGGGGACAGGGCACAAATTTTCCCATCCAGGTATGGCCTGGGGCGGCCAGGGACATACTGGAAGAAACGCAAGGAAAGGAAGTGACCCCCCTTGGTCAAAGGGATCTCACGCCGGGTGATCGTGGTCAAGTCGCCCGACCCGCGCCTCTTCGAGGAGGCTATTTTCATCGTCAGAGAGGAGGCCTTCCAGCGGGGCGGCGTCTCCGCCGACCAGGTGGTCCGGGAGGCCAACAAGGTGGCCCAGGGCTATGCCCGGCGCAGCGCCACCCCTGCCCGGGCCCTCCGGCGTTTTGCGCCGCCCCTCTATGCCGCCCTGGGCGCGCTCTTGGCCACGGGGGCCTGGGGGTGCGCTCTTTGGATGCAGTGGCTCTGACTGGGCCGGCCGCGGTACGGGACAACGCCCGGCCGCGGCCTTTTCATGCCCGCGCGCACAAAAAAATTAGTTCGGACTGATGCGGAAATTGTTTGGAAAGAAAGGGCCGCAGCGAGGAAAGGAGGGGATTTTTTCATGAAAAAATCGCGGTCAAAGAACGAAACAAGGGGGATGAAGGTTTCCTGTGGAAATTGACCAATTGACAAATACCAAATGGTGCGTTAGTATATTGTTCGCAACCGAACAAAAAGAGGTGTGGCAGAACGGAATGAAACGGGATTGTGGAGCCTGGATCAACGTGCTCTCCCACAAGGTAAAGAAGCGGCTCAATGCGCGGCTGGCTGATCTGGGGGTCAACGGGATGCAGAGCAGGGTGTTGCACTATATCCTGGAGCGGACCCAGGAGGGGTCCGTCTTCCAAAAGGACTTGGAGGAGGCCTTTGGGCTGAGCCGTTCCACCACTACGGGGATGCTCCAGGGATTGGAACGGGACGGTCTGCTCCGGCGGGAGAGCGTGCCCTATGACGCACGGCTCAAGCGTCTGGTCCCCACCCAGCGGGCCCGGGAGCTGGACGGACAGGTGCAGGCCTGCGCCCGGGAGATCGAGGGCCTGCTCTGCCGGGGCATCTCCCTGGGACAGGTCCAGCTCTTCCTAGAGACGGCGGCCAAGATGATGGAGAATCTGGATGAGGCCGCCCAAGAGCTTCGGAGAGACGGCCCGGAGCAGACCGATACACAGGACCTCCAGCGAGGACCGGAAAGAGAGGAATCATGACATGATAAAGGTGTTGGTCCAGAGCATTCGCGAGTATAAGAAGCCCTCCATACTCGCCCCGGTTTTGGTCACCGGCGAGGTGGTGATGGAGTGTATTATCCCTCTGCTCATCGCCAACCTGGTCAACCAGATCAAGGCGGGCTGCGGCATGGACGTGATTTTGCGCTACGGGCTGATCCTGGTGGTCATGGCGGCGCTGTCGCTGACCTTCGGCGCGCTGGCCGGAAAGGCCTGCGCCACCGCCAGCTGTGGCTTTGCCCGCAACCTGCGCAAGGATATGTTCTACCGGATCCAGGGGTATTCCTTTGAAAACATTGACAAATTTGCAGTCTCAAGCCTGGTGACCCGCCTGACCACGGATGTGACCAATGTGCAGCTGGCCTACATGATGATCGTGCGCACCGCGATCCGCTGCCCGCTGATGCTGGTGTTTGCCTTTGCAATGGCCTTTTACATGGGCGGGCGGATGGCGGCGATTTTCCTGCTGGTCATCCCGGTGCTGGGCATCGGCCTGGCCCTGGTCATCCACAAGACCATGCCCCTCTTCCGCCGGGTGTTCAAGAAGTACGACGCCCTGAACAACTCCGTTCAGGAGAATATCAAGGCCATGCGGGTGGTCAAGGCCTACGTCCGGGAGGACTATGAGAAGCAAAAGTTCAACAAGGCTGCGGAGGATGTGCAGGCCGACTTCACCCGGGCCGAGCGCATTCTGGCCATCAACAATCCCCTGATGCAGTTCTGCGTGTACGCAGTGATGGTCTTCGTCATGTCCTTTGGCTCCTATCTGGTCATCACCACCCAGGGCCTGGAGCTGGATGTGGGCCAGATGTCCGCCATGCTCACCTACAGCTTCCAGATCCTCATGAGCCTGATGATGCTCTCCATGGTCTTTGTGATGATCACCATGGCAACCGAGTCGGCCCAGCGCATTGTGGAGGTGCTCACCGAGGAGAGCGCCCTCCAGAGTCCCGCAGACGCCATCCAAGAGGTAAAGGACGGCTCCATCGACTTCGAGCATGTGAATTTCAAGTACTCCAAGAAGGCCGAGCGCCGCGCCCTGGCCGACGTGGATCTCCATATCAAGTCCGGCGAGGTCATCGGCGTCATCGGCGGAACCGGTTCCTCCAAGTCCACCCTGGTACAGCTCATCCCCCGGCTCTACGACGTGACCGAGGGCTGCGTGAAGGTGGGCGGCGTGGACGTGCGCAACTACGATCTGGAGGCCCTGCGCAATCAGGTGGCGGTGGTGCTCCAGAAGAATGTGCTCTTCTCGGGCACCATCAAGGAGAACCTGCGCTGGGGCAACAAGGAGGCCACCGACGCGGAGATGGAGGAGGCCTGCCGCCTGGCCCAGGCCGACGAGTTCATCCGCCAGTTCCCCAATGGCTACGACACGTACATCGAGCAGGGAGGCACCAATGTCTCCGGCGGCCAGAAGCAGCGCCTGTGCATTGCCCGGGCCCTGCTCAAGAAACCCAAGATCCTCATCCTGGACGGCTCCACCTCCGCCGTGGACACCCGCACCGACGCCCTGATCCGCCAGGGCTTCCGGCAGTTTATCCCCGAGACCACCAAGATCATCATCGCCCAGCGCATCGCCTCAGTCCAGGACGCCGACCGCATCGTGGTCATGGACGGCGGGCGCATCGACGCAGTGGGCACCCACGAGGAGCTCCTGCGCTCCAACGAGATCTACCGGGAGGTCTACACTTCGCAGAACAAGGGAGATGACGACGATGTCCAGTAAGACCAAGAAGCAGCCCAAAGGCGTCATGCTCCGGCTGATCAAGATGCTCTTTGAGTTCTACCCGGTGATGCTGCCCGTGACGGTGGCGTGTATCCTCTTCAACGCGGTGGTCAGCTCCATTCCCTCCATCTTTATGCAGAACGTCATCGCCGCAGTGGAGCAGAGCTGGCAGAGCGGCGATTGGGCCTCCGTCTCCGGCCGCATTCTCGGTATGGTGGCCATGCTGGCGGTCTTTTATGCCCTGAGCCTGATCGCCGGCTTCACCTTTAACCAGCTCATGGCCATCATTACCCAGGGAAGCCTGGCCAAGCTCCGGGAAAAGATGTTCAACGGCATGCAGGACCTGCCCATCAAGTATTTTGACACCCACAACCACGGCGACATCATGAGCTATTACACCAACGACATCGACACCCTGCGGCAGATGATCTCCCAGAGCTTCCCCCAGCTGCTGCTCTCCACGGTGGTGGTGCTGACAGTGCTGGGCATTATGCTCTACTTCAGCGTGTGGATGACGCTGGTGGTCGTGCTGGGCGTGCTGTGTATGCTCTTGGTGGTGCGCAAGGTGGGCGGCGGTTCGGCTAAGTACTTTGTCCGCCAGCAGCAGGCCCTGGGCCGCACCGAGGGCTTCATCGAGGAGATGATGAACGGCCAGAAGGTCATTAAGGTTTTCTGCCATGAAGAGGAGTCCAAAACCGGCTTCGACGCCATCAACGACGCCCTCTTCGCCGACGCCGAGAAGGCCAACAGCTACGCCAACATGCTCATGCCCATCCTCAACAACATCGGCAATGTGCTCTATGTGGTGGTGGCCCTGGTGGGGGGCGCTCTGCTCCTCTCGGGGGCGCCCAACGTGAGCCTGTCAGGGATGGCCTTCAGCATCAGCATCGTGGTGCCCTTCCTGAATATGACCAAGCAGTTCTCCGGCAATGTGAGCCAGGTTTCCAACCAGATTAACGCCATTGTCATGGGCATGGCGGGCGCCCGGCGCATTTTCCAGCTCATTGACGAGCAGCCCGAGAGGGACGAGGGCTATGTCACCCTGGTCAACGCCAAAGAGAAGGCCGACGGCAGCCTGGAGGAGTGCCCCGAGTGCACCAACGTCTGGGCCTGGAAGGTGCCCCATGCGGACGGCGCCGCCACCTATACCCGCCTGGCCGGCGACGTGCGTTTTTATGACGTGGACTTCGGCTATGTGCCGGAAAAGACGGTCCTCCACGATGTGAGCCTCTACGCCAAGCCGGGCCAGAAGGTGGCCTTCGTGGGCTCCACCGGCGCGGGCAAGACCACCATTACCAACCTGATCAACCGCTTCTATGACATCCAGGACGGCCGGATCACCTACGACGGCATCGACATCAAGGACATCAAGAAGGACGACCTGCGCCGGAGCTTGGGTATGGTGCTCCAGGATACCAACCTCTTTACCGGTACGGTCATGGACAATATCCGTTATGGGCGGCTCAATGCCTGCGACGAGGAGTGCATTGCCGCGGCCCAGCTCTCCGGCGCCCACGACTTCATCACCCGCCTGCCCCAGGGCTACGACACCCCCCTCTCGGGCAACGGCGCCAACCTGTCCCAGGGCCAGCGGCAGCTGCTGTCCATCGCCCGGGCCGCCGTGGCCGACCCGCCGGTGATGATCCTGGACGAGGCCACCTCCTCCATCGACACCCGCACCGAGGCCATCGTGCAGCGGGGCATGGATGCGCTGATGACCGGGCGGACGGTGTTCGTCATCGCCCACCGGCTCTCCACCGTGAAGAACTCCGACGCGATTATGGTTTTGGACCACGGCCGGATCATCGAGCGGGGCACCCACGAGGAGCTCCTGGCCCAGAAGGGCACCTACTATCAGCTCTACACCGGCGCGCTGGAACTGGACTGAGACCCGGGCCGGTTCAGGCTGCATCAAACGGAAGACCGCCGCCCATCCCAGCTGGGATGGGCGGCGGTCTCTATTTAGCCGGCTTATTCCCCCTGGAACACACCGGTGGAGAGGTAGCGCTCCCCGGTATCGGGGAGGACCGCCACGATGACCTTCTCCGCCCAACCCGGGCGGGCGGCCAGACGGGCGGCGGCGGCCACCGCCGCCCCGGAGGAGATCCCCGAGAGGAGGCCCTCTTTCCGGGAGAGGGCGCGGGTCATCTCCATGGCCTCCTCCGTGGGGATGGGCAGCACCTCGTCCACCACCGAGCGGTCCAGCACCCCGGGGACGAATCCGCCGCCGATGCCCTGGATGCCGTGGGGCCCCGGCCGGCCGCCGGAGAGGACGGGCGATTCGGCGGGCTCCACCGCTGCGGCGATGAGGGCGGGGTTGCGCTCTTTGAGATACCGGGCCGCGCCGGTGAGAGTGCCGCCGGAGCCCACCCCGGCCACCAGCACGTCCACCCGGCCCCCGGTGTCCCGCCAGATCTCGGGGCCGGTGGTCTCATAGTGGGCCCGGGCGTTGGCGGGGTTGTTAAACTGGTCGGGCATCCAGGCCCCGGGGATGGAGGCGAGGAGTTCCTTTGCCCTGCGGATGGACCCGGCCATCCCCTCCGCCCCCGGCGTGAGGACCAGCTGGGCCCCCAGGGCGGAGAGCAGGCTGCGCCGCTCCAGGCTCATGGTCTCCGGCATGGTGAGGATGACCCGGTAGCCCCGCAGGGCGGCGATGTAGCTCAGGCCCACGCCGGTGTTGCCGCTGGTGGGCTCGACGATGGTACCCCCGGGGGCCAGGGCCCCCCGCTCCTCGGCGTCCCGGATCATGTACCAGGCCGCCCGGTCCTTCGCGGAGGAGAGGGGGTTCCAGGCCTCCAGCTTGCCCAGCACATGGGCGTGGGGGAGGGTGCGCTCCAGGGCCAGGAGCGGTGTGTTGCCGATCAGGTCGGTCAGGCAGTGGGCGATGTTCATAACAGGACGGCCTCCTTTGATGTATTCACGAGCAGAAGTATACCACGCCCCGCGCTCCGGTTCAACTGCCCGGGAAAGGGCTGGAAGGGAATCCAGAGATTTTGCATGGCCTTTTTGCGAAAAAATCGGTATAATAGCGCGTATCATGCAACGAAAGGCAGGAAATCACCATGCAAAAGCTGAGACAGGGAGGGGCGGCGCTCCTCCTGCTGGTTCTGCTGCTGGCGCTGCTGCCCGGACAAGCGGACGCGGCCGGGGAGCGCCCGGGCCGGGTGGTAGGTTACTTTCCCTACTGGCAGCCGGGACAGGTCCACAAGCTCCAATACGACGTGCTCACCCACATCAACTACGCCTTCGCCATCCCCACCGAGGAGGGCGGCCTGCTGCCCCTGGAGCAGCCGGCCCTGGCCCGGAAGATCCTCGCCCAGGCCCACGCCAAAGGGGGGAAAGTCCTGCTGGCGGTGGGGGGCTGGAGCTATCAGAACGTGCCGCTGGAGTCCACCTTCGCCGCTGCCACCGCCACGGCGGAAAAGCGGAGCCGTCTGGTGCGCGCGATCCTGGAGCTGTGCGATTCTTATGGCTTTGACGGCGTGGATCTGGACTGGGAGTATCCACGGATCTCCGACGGTACATACCGGCAGTACGAGGCGCTGATGCTGGAGCTCTCCCAGGCCCTCCACAGCCGTGGAAAACTCCTCACGGCGGCGGTCCAGCCCGGCGTCTCTCCCAGCGGGGCGGTCTGGGACACCTCCGCCCACACCGATGCGGTGCTCCAAGCCGTGGACTGGATCAACGTGATGGCCTACGACGGCGGCGAGGGGGCGGACCACTCCACCTACGACTTTGCATTCCGCGCCGCCCGCCACTGGCAGGAGGACCGGGGGGTCCCGGCGGAGAAGATCGTGCTGGGCGTCCCGTTTTATGCCCGCTCCGGCTATGTGACCTATGACGCCCTCCTCGCCGCCCTGCCCGACGCCTGGAAGGGCGACAGCGCGCTCTACCAGGGACAGCGGGTCTGGTACAACGGCGTGGAGACGGTGGAGCGGAAAGCCCGCTATGCCCTCACAGAGCTGGGGGGTGTAATGGCCTGGGAGGTGAGCCAGGACGCGGCGGGGCCCTACAGCCTGCTCTCTGCCATGGGCCGGGTGAAGCGGGAGACCCTGTGCGCCTTCCAGGATGTGCCTGCGGGGAGCTGGTACGCCGCCGATGTGGCGGACGCCCGGGCCCTGGGGCTGATGCAGGGCACCGGCGGCGGAAACTTCTCCCCCCTGCGCCCAGTGACAACAGCCGAGGGGATCGCCCTGGCCGCGCGCATCCACCGCAGGTACCACGCCGGGGCGGACGACCTGGGGGCTGGGAATCCCTGGTACCAGGCCTGTCTGGACTATGCCTTGGAAAACGGCATTCTGACGGAGCGCCCGGCGGCGGACACCCTGTCCCAGCCGCTGACCCGAGGGGCTTTCGCCGCCCTGTTGGCCCGTTCCCTGCCGGAGGAGGCGCTGGAGGAGATCAATCAGATTGCGCAGATTCCCGATGTGGGAGCGGACCACCCCTATGGGGAGGCGGTCTACCGCCTCTACCGGGCGGGCGTGCTGGCGGGGACCGACGCGAAGGGAACCTTCCGCCCGGAGAATACCCTCACCCGCTCAGAGGCCGCCGCGCTGGTCCTGCGCATGGCCGACGAGGACCGGCGCATCGCACATTCCTGAAAAACCGGCGGATAAAAGGTAACAAAAGATGTCAAGGCTGTCATTTTCGAAATTTGTTTGACATAATGTTATTTGATGTTTGACAAGCTGGAAACAATGTGTTACAATTTGGTTACAGTTTTTAATCCGGAATCAGGAGGCATCCTATGGCAAATGAAACATTTCCTCTGGTCTATAAAGACCACCCTCTCCGCAGAAAGGACAATTTGATTTACTACGGCAGCATGGCCGATAAATATATCATCATGATCCAGGTGATGAACACCCGCAAAGTCAAGGATCTGGACGTGGCCAGCAAGGTGCTGGTACAGCTCCAGCTCACCGACCCCGACCTGAAGAGCCGGGACCGGGTGGTCAAGAAAAGTGAAAAAGACAGCCTCTACGCCGCCATGGACGTGGCCGCCGTGTGGCTGGATCGGGCCCTGGCCGGGAAATAAGGCCGCTTTACCAAGGAAAAAGGAACACGGCCCGCTCCCGCAGCGGTCCACAGTCTGAACGGAGGTCGTTACCAATGATATGTTCGAAAGCCCTGCGCATGATGGTCCTCGCCGCCGCCGTTTCCGGCCTGTGCATGATCAGTGCCGCCGCCGCCAGCGTGGGCGTGGGCACGGTGAATACCGACGCCCTGCGCCTGCGGGAGTCGGCCAGCACGGACTCCTCCATTCTGGCCACCGCCTCCAAGGGGGAGAGCGTGATCGTGCTGGAGGATGCCGGAAACAACTGGTATAAGGTGGACTATAAGTCCGTGGAGGGCTATATGTCCGGCGAGTACCTGACGGTGGCCGCCAAGGGCGACGCCGCCATCGGCTACGGCCAGGTGGATGCCGGCGGCTCCACCCTGAATCTGCGCAGCGGCCCCTCCACCAGCAGCGCCAAGGTGGGCTCCCTGCCCTCCGGCGCGGTGTTCCAGATCACCGGCGTGGATGGAAGCTGGTATAAGATCTCCTACAACGGCGTGACCGGTTATGTGAGCAGCGAGTATGTGGATACGGTGCGGGAGGGGACCGTCTCCCGCGGCGCGGAGAGCGCCTCCGCGTCCAGCTCCAGCATTGGGGAGCAGATCGTGGCCTATGCCAAGCAGTTCCTGGGCACGCCCTATGTCTACGGCGGCAACGGCCCCAGCTCCTTTGACTGCTCGGGCTTTACCAAGTATGTCTATGCCCACTTTGGCGTGACGCTGAACCGCACCGCCACCGACCAGCTGGCCAATGGCGTCTCCGTCTCCAAGAGCCAGCTCCAGCCGGGCGACCTGGTTTTCTTCAACAGCGGCTACACCTCCAAGCCGGTGTCCCATGTGGGCATCTACATCGGCGGGGGCCAGTTTATCCACGCCTCCACCAATACATATTCCGTGCAGATCGACAACCTGAACTCCGGCTACTACAACCGGGTGTATGTCTACGGCCGTCATATCCTGTAAGCCGGACTCGAACCAATTGGTAACAAAGACCGGGCTGTTCTCTTTGGAGAACAGCCCGGTCTTTTAGCCGCTTAGGGCTGGGAGTCGTGCTCCTCATCGGCGAAGTCGGCGGGGGTGGCCTCCGCTTCAAATTCGGCTTCAGCAGGGGCCACAGGCTCCTCCGGGGGGATTTCCGTCTCCACGGCGGCCACCTCGGAGTCCTTCAGCCGCCCCTCCTCCTTGATCTGGGCGATGCGGGCCTTGTTCTCCTCAATGTTGATCCGGGCCGCGGTGATTTTCTCACACAGGGCGGTATAGCCCGACTCGGGGGCCATGCCCCGCTCGGCGTAGTAGAGTTTGCCGATCTCCAGATAGGCCTTGCGGATGGTATCGTTTTCGCCGGAATTGGCCAGGCTGAGCCGGGCGATCTCCGCCAGCTGCTTGGACTTGGCCATGCCAGCCTGGGTCAGTTCCACTGCTTTGACCTTCAGGTCATCAATGAGCGCCATTACCAATTACCTCCTTACAAAGGGATCGCCCCTTTTTCTTCATTGTATCCTGTTTCGGGCCCGGGCGCAAGGGCTTCGAGCCCGCCCGGCGGAAAATTTCGGCTCAGGCCCGGGCGCACCCCCTGCCGCAGGGCGGCATAGGATGGCCTGGAGGTCATGCCTATGAACATCTATCAGAATAAGAACGCCCC
Source organism: uncultured Oscillospiraceae bacterium (assembly GCA_944386885.1). Taxonomy (GTDB): domain Bacteria; phylum Bacillota; class Clostridia; order Oscillospirales; family Oscillospiraceae; genus Pseudoflavonifractor_A. Next base: position 16,436 of record CALXCU010000027.1, read on the forward strand.
ACAGGACTGCCTATGCAAGCCCTGTTTTCCCAACAACTGTCCGCCGTCGCCACGGCCGTGCAGCGTGAATATCGTGCCCATCCCCGGCCCCACGGGCGCCACCGGCCCCACGGGGGCGACGGGGGCGACGGGCGTCACCGGCCCCACGGGAGTGACGGGTCCGACGGGTGTCACCGGCCCCACGGGGGTGACGGGTCCCACGGGCGCCACCGGTCCCACGGGGGTGACGGGTCCGACGGGCGTCACCGGCCCCACGGGGATGACGGGTCCGACGGGCGCCACCGGCCCCACGGGAGTGACGGGTCCCACGGGCGTCACCGGCCCCACGGGAGTGACGGGTCCCACGGGCGCCACCGGTCCCACGGGGGCGACGGGTCCTGCCGGCTCCACCGGCTCTACCGGCACAGCGGCCACCGTCGCGGTGGGCACGGTGATTACCGGCGAGCCGGGCAGCGCCGCTGCGGTGACCAACAGTGGCACGCAGCAAAATGCGGTCTTTGATTTTGTGATCCCCCAGGGGAACACAGGCAGCGGGGCTGCGCCGGCGGAGTTCCTCAATGCTTACTCCACACCGGCCCAGGCGGGGAGCGCCGGCGGCGCGCTGATCTTTGACCGGAACGGAACCCAGAACGGCAACGCCGTCAGCCACAGCAACAACACCAGCGCGATCATCCTCCAGGAACCGGGGTATTACAACGTGGCCTTCCACACGGCGGTCGCGCCCGCCTCCGGCGTGAATTTTCCCTTCTCTGTGCTGCTCTATCTGGCGCAGGACGGGGTTCAGGTTTCGGGGACCGGTGTGCAGCACATTTTCCACACCTCGGCGGATGTAAGCAATCTGGCCTTTTCCCAAATCGTAGCGGTCACAACCGCCCCCTCCACGCTGACCGTGGTGGGCGGAAGCGGAAAGTTCCTCTACTCTGATATGGGCATCACGGTAAATAAGCTCAGCGGCTTGTCCTGAGCGCTGAAAAAGCCGCCCCGGCTGGCAAGGTCCAGCCGGGGCGGCAGAGGGGAAGGGCTCAGCGGGTGCTTCCCCAGAAGATGAGGGCCAGCATGCCCGGACCGGTATGGGCGCCGATTACCGGACCGATGGGGGAGAGCACAGCCTGGGCCTGTGGAAATTCGGACAAGACGGCCTCCCGCAGCATGCCCGCCCGGTCAGGGACATCCCCGTGGCCGATGACCACGAGAGGGCTCTCCTCCGGCGTCCAGCCCCGGCGCATTTGCTCCAGCTGGGCCTCCATCGCCCGGCGGCGGCCCCGGGGCTTCTCCACCAGCTCCAGGGCGCCCTGGGCGGTGACATGGAGCAGGGGCTTGACCTGCAGGGCGGTGCCAAAGACGGCCTGGACCGCCGAGACGCGGCCACCCCGGCGCAGATGCGTGAAGGTGTCCACCGTGAACCAGTGGCAGACCCGCTCCCGGTGGGCTTCCACCCAGGTGGAGAGCGCCTCTAAGGACAGGCCCTCGGCCTGCTTGCGGGCGGCCTCCCGTACCAGAAAACCCTCCCCCACCGAAGCGCAGCAGGTGTCCACACACCGGATGGTCCGCTCCGGGTAGCGGGGGGCCAGGTCTTGGGCCACCTGCAGGGCGGTCCGGAAGGTGGCCGAAAGGGCGGAGGAGAAGCCCAGGTAGAGCACATCCAGCCCCGTGCGCAGGCACCAGTCGAAGGTCTGCTGAAAGAGCAGGGGGCCGATCTGGGCGGTAGAGGCCAGAGCCCCGGCGCGCTGGGCCGTGTAGAATTCGGCGGTGGAGATGGTCCCGCCGGGACCGTACGTATAGGGCTGTCCGTCCACAGTCAGATCCATGGGGAGCACGATGACCTCCGGGAGGCCGGCCAAAAGCTCTGGGCACAGGTCGGCGGTGGCGTCGGTGATGATCTGGTACGGCATAGGAGTCCCTCCTTTACAGTTGGCGATGGGCCATCAGGCCCAGTTGGCGGGGAGCACGGCCCCCTCCAGGCGTTCCGGCGGGGGATAGTCGGCGCCGAAGGTCTGGATTTCCACCCGCTCAAAGACAATGGGCTCCACCGGCGCGGCCACCCGCACCCCGGGGCCCAGGTGGGTGGGCACCTCCCGTACGGGCAGGGTGTTCCAGCGCAAAATTTCCTCCAGACCCGCGATCACCCGGCCGAAGGCGGGGTAATTGTACTCCAGGCGGGGGTCCTCGGCCAGAGGGAAGAAAAACTCGCCCCCGGCGATGCCGTTTTCATATCCGCCCATGCCAATGGTCCCCGGCGTCAGGCGCAGATGATTGGGAAACCCCTTGGCCTGCGCCTCGTAGGGGATGAGGTACTTGGCCTCCGGCCGGCCAAAGGCGGTATAGCTCAGGTCGGCCACATAGCCGGGCACCAGGCGCTCCATGGCATGGTGGTCAAAGCAGCCCAGCCGGGCCAGATAGAGAAAGCTGCGCACGGTGTTGGGGGCCTCCTCGGGGTAGAGCTCACACACAATGTTCTGGCCGTGGGCCAGGAAAAAGGTGACAATGGGGTGGGACATGGTTCCACTTCCTTTGGTTCGATTTTCTTCTTCCAGCATACCCGCCTTTTCCGGCGTTGTCAAGTGCGGGCAGAAATTGCGGGCCGCCCGGTCAGGGCGGCCCGCTGGATGGGGGAGCGCGCTTATGCGATGGGGGTGGACAAGAGGGTCTGGAGGCCGGAGACCTGCTCGGCAGTCATGCCGATGCCGGTCAGGTAGTCCACAGCGGCCTGCTGCAGGTCCACGCCGGAGAGATCGGCGTCCTCTTCCAGACCGGCCAGGTCCTCCAGCATGCCCACGGCCACCTGGGAGATGAGCTCATATTGCTCGGAGCCCTTCTCCACATGATAGTAGTTCTCATAGGAGAGCATATAGTCGGCCACGATCTCCTCCTGGGTGCCGCCCATCAGGGCCTCCAGCAGGATGGCCACAAAACCGGCCCGGTCCTTGCCCTCGGTGCAATGGAAGGCATAGGGGCCCGGGTGGTCCAGCATAAACTCCAGGCCGGTCTTGAGCTTGGCCTGGAAGTCCTCGGACTGGTAGTCCACGCCCATGTTCAGGGCGATCACGTTTCCGGCCTCATAGAGGCTCTGGTAATAGGGGGAGTCATAGTCTTCGGCGGCCATGTACTCCTGAATGGCCTCGTCGGAGTCGGCCAGGTTGATGACCGTCTGAACCCCCGCGGCCTCGATGAGATCGTCGGCATAGGCGGCCCGGCCCAGCTCATTGTTCACCGGACTGCTGGTGCGGTAGAGGACGCCCTCGGCAATGCCGCCCACGGTGATGGCGCGGAAGTTGGCGAAGGCCTCGTCCGAGCCGTAGTCGGCGCGCTCGTTGGTGCGCTCGAGCTGATGGGCCTCATATTCAGCCAGGTAGCCCTCCTTCTCGGCCAGGGAGAAGGAGACCACGTCCCCCACCTCCACGCCGTAGGTGGCGGCAAAGTCGCCCATATTCAGGGCCACCACCAGCACGTCGCTCTCCTGGTTGTCCCGGACCACCGGCTCGCCGGTGTTCACGTCGCTGTAGGAAGTGCAGAAGGGGATCTCCAGGCTCACGCCGTTGACGGTCACATCCAGCACGTCGCCCAGCTCCAGCCCGGCGGTGTACAGGGCCTCGGGCTTGATGTCCAGGTCCAGGTTGCCGTACTTCTCCACAGCGGCCACGCTGCCCACCACGGGGGCGCGGCTGGTGTCATAGGTGCTGGCGAAGATGGCGCCGTTGACCACCCACACGTCGGAGAAGTCGGGCTGGCCGTCCACATTGGGGCAGACCAGGTAGTCGCCGTAGCCGTGCTCGGCAGAGGGGTCGTTCACATGGAGCACATCGCCCCAGGCGGTGTTCAGCGTCAGGCGGGTGTCCACCGGCACGAAGCAGGCGAAGTTGGTGTCCGGTTCCGCCTTGGTCTTCAGGTCGATGAAGGTGCCCTTGCTGCTGGTGAAGTCCTCCGCCGTGAGGGCGGAGCCGTCGGCCTTGGTGTAGGTCTCGATAACCTTATCCACCTTGGTGACCCACTGCTCGCCCACGGTGCCCTTGAGGACGACGCTCTCCCCATCGTCGGTGACGGTGTAGTCCACATTTTCCAGGTCATTGTGGAACGAGGTCTCCTGGGAGACCATCATGCCCTGAATGGTGTACTCGGTCTTGCCGGTGAGGAAGAAGTCGCCGGCGTGGGCGGCGATGTAGTCCTCGGCGGGGCTCTCCGCGTTCTCGCTGGCGTAGGCGGTGAACTGCGAGAGGATCTGAGCCAGCTCCGCCCGGGTGGCGGTGCCGTTGGGGTTGAGGTTGCCGGCACTGTCGCCGGTCATGATCCCGGCGTAGTAGCAGAAGCGCATGCCCTCCAGAGCCCAGTCGGGAATCTGGTCATAGTCGGGGGCCTCCCGCATGGCCATGCCGCCCTCTTCTGCGGTGACGCCGGTGAGGGCGGCGTAGCGGGCAAGGATGGCAGCGATCTCCGCCCGGGTGATGTTGCGCTCCCCGGCAAAGGTCTGGTCCTCGGGCACGGCGGCCAGGCCCTCCGCCTCGGCCCAGGCGGCGGCGGGGGCGTACCATTTGCCCTCCACATCCACAAAGCTGGTGGCGGAGGCCGCGTCGGAGGGGTTAGAGAAGTTGTACAGGGTCTGGAACACGGTGCCGCGGGTGACCAGCGCGTCCGGGGCGAACTGGCCCTCCCCCACGCCGGACATCAGGCCCTGGGCGGAGACGGACTCCACAGCAGGGGCGTACCAGGCGCCGGCGGGCACGTCGGTAAAAGCGCCGCCCTCGGCAGCCAGAGCGGGAGCGGCCAGGGAGGCCGTCAGCGCACCGGTGAGGAGGAGGGGCAGAATGCGTCGGTTCATGATAAAAAACTCCTTTCCGAAATTTGTCTCAAACGAGGAGCAGAGGGGCCGGAGACCGGCCCCTCTGCGCGGAGATTCTGCGGAGCGCTTACGCGGCGGCGTCAGCCGCGGCGGGGGCCAACTGAGCCAGGAAGAACCTGGCGGTGGCGTCTACTGCCTGGCCAAGGACGGTAAAGTCGCCGGAGAACACGTTATAGGTGTGGTCACAGCCGTCGATCAACAGCAGCTCACTGGCCTCGTTGGTGGAAGCCTCGATAATCTGCTCGGCGTTGTCGGGGGTGACGGTGGTGTCGTCGTTGCCGTTGATAGCCAGAATGGGGGACTGCACGTTGGCGACGACCTCCAGCATGTCGGTGTCCTGCACCTCCTGGAACCAGCGCTCACCCAGCTCCAGGGGATCACGCCAGTCAAAGGTCATGGTGTAGGAGCCGTTCTCCCGGGCCTGAGCGTAGGCATCCTCAAAGGAAGTGCCGGCGAACAGTGCGCTGCCAGTCAGATCCAGCGCGCCGGACCAGGTAACCACGGCCTTGAAGGTATCGGGATGGGCCTCAGCGGCCAGGAGGGCGTCGGTGCCGCCCTGGCTCCAGCCCATGACACCAAGGGCACCGGCGTCCACGGTGTCCAGGCCGGCCAGATAGTCGGCGGCAGCCTTGGCGTCGATAACAGCAGAGGTGTAGTTGTAGTCCGTGTAGCTGGCGGTGGAGTCGCCGTTGCCCATGAAGTCGATGCGGATGGTGGCGATGCCGGCGGCGGCCAAATCGGGCGCAGCCATGGCATAGCCGTTGCCGGCCTCCTCGCGGTTGGAGCCGGTGCCGTGGAGCATGACCACGCCGGGGACCTTGGCGTCGGCGGAGGCAGAGGTGGGCATGGTTACGGTGGCGGGGATGGTGTGGGCGGGGATCCCGTCCTGCTCAGGGACGTCAATGGATACTACGATCTCGGTGTAGGCGGGCTCCAGGGCGTCAAAGTTCATGAGGATCTGGGCCAGCTCGGCGCGCTGGGCGGTGCCGGTGGGGTTGAGGCGGTTGTTGCTGCCGGTGATGATGCCCAGGGCCACGGCGTTTTCCACGCCCTCGGAGGCCCAGGAGGCCACCTGATCCAGGTCGGTGTAGGCGGAGAGGTCGGCCTCAGGCACGGCCACGCCCTGCATGACGGCGTAGTCGGCAAAGACCTTGGCCAGCTCCTGACGGGTCATGGCGTTGTCGCCGCCGAAAATGCCCTCGGCCACGCCGCTGGTGAGGCCCTCGGCCTCAGCCCAAGAGGCCGCGGCGGCGTACCACTTGCCCTCGATGTCGGTGAAGGAGGTGTCAGCCGCGCCGGGCTGTCCGGCCATGTTGTACAGGGTCTGGTAGACCATGCCGCGGGTGACGGTGCCGGCGGGGGCGAAGGTGGTGTCGCTGGTGCCGTTCATGAAGCCGTTGTCCAGCACATAGGAGACGGCCCCGTAGTACCAGGCACCCTCCTCCACGTCGGTGGGGAAGGAGGCGGAGACAGGCTCGTTGACGATGGTGATGCGCCCGGCGGGCTCGGCATAGCCGGTGACCACGCCGTCCTCAAAGGATTCCACGTAGTTGGCCAGGACCATATAGTCCTCCATCACGTAGTCCAGCACGTTCACGGCGCCGTCGAACATGGCGAAGCCGTCGCCCAGGTCCCGGAGGGTGTAGTTGTAGCCGGCCAGGTTGTAGGAGGCGGTCAGGTCCAGGGGCTCATACGCGCCGGTCTCGTTGTTGAGCACCTGCACGTCGGTGACCCGGTAATCCCCGGTGGGGCCGCCGGTCCAGACGCCCTTGTCGTCCTGCTGGACGGTGGAGGGGATGGCGGTGTTGATGGTGTACTTCAGGCCGGAGACCTGCAGGAAGCCGCCGTTCTCCACGGAGCCGTCGGCGGTGACGTCCTTGGCGCCCCACTCCAGGGCGTCCAGCAGCTGCTGGCCGGTGATGGTCTGGAGGCAGGCCACATTGCCGAAGGTGTGGATCTCCTTGCACGTCAGGTAGGAGATCTCACCGGTGATGGCGGTGTTGCGGATGCCGCCGCCGTTCATGATGGCAACGTCCACATCCAGGCCCATGTTGTCAAAGAGGTAATACAGGGCGTCGGCGGCAAAGTCGCCGGTGTTGGTCTCCTGCTTGCGGACCAGGCGGTTGCCCTCGGCGTCGTAGTTGTCCAGGGTGTCGGCGGTGCTGCCGATGACCTGGCCCAGCTCCTCGTTGACCTGGCCGATCCACGCGTCCTCAATGGCGCGCACGTCGGCATCGGGGGTGATGCCGGCCAGGTCGTCGCCGGTGAGCAGCTCGGTGGTGATGGTGCCGTCCGAGGCGATGGTCATCTTGCCCAGGGCGTCCAGGTAGGAGCCGGTCTGGGTCAGGACCACGGTCTCGCCGCTCTCGTCGGCAACTTCCTTCATCTCCACGGTGGAGTGGGAGTGGCCGTCGATGAAAGCGTCCAGGCCGGTGGTGTTGGCGATGACCTCCTCAGAGGTCCAGGGGGCGGAGGAGGGGTCGTCGCCCAGGTGGCCCAGGGCGATGACGTAGTCGGCCTCCTGGGAGGCCTCGTCAATGGCGGCCTGCACGGCGTCGTAGAGGGCGGAGCCGTCCTCGCCGCCGGCGATGCCGTAGATGTAATTGCCCTC
>CALXCU010000028.1 GCA_944386885.1 uncultured Oscillospiraceae bacterium
GGCAACTCAAGAAGCAGGTAGACCCATATATGAAAGGCCGTTTACAAAGTAAGCTGATGCAAGCCATTGCGAAGAAATAGCAAAACCGGGGGATGCCATGCAAGGGTTAAAGAAATTGGGAGGATGAAAGCCGTCATCCACACCCGCTCTTATTTTTCAGCGGCAAATGCGCTCAGCGGCGCGCCGGCGCTTCTTTTTGGGCTGGAAAAAGCCGGCCAAAAAGCCAGTGGGTGAAAGGGGCGGCGGCAAAGAAATTCCAGAAGAAGGCCATGGGGAAATTTTTCAGTACGGTACCTACCCAGATGGCGGGTAGGCGGGGCCAGGCCGCGCCGCCCAGCAGGACGGAGAAAAGGATGGAGGCCGTCAGGCTCATAGCCGGGCACATAAAGGCCACAGTGCCGCCCTGCCGCAGAAGGCGGCAGAGATAGGGATTGTCCTTGGAGGGATCGCAATGGCGCGCCGCGAAGCGTCCCCCGATGGCGTTGCCCCAGAGGCTGGAGACCACAAAGACGATGAGGCCCATGTACGCGGTCTCCTGAAGAGCGTGGACAAAGACCGCGCCGGTCAAATTGCTCAGGCCGCCGGGCTGAAGCTGGAGGCCCATCCGGAGGGCCGTATTATAGATCTCCATACCGATGGCCATGGCGTAGGACATGATGAGACCGAACACGGCCCCCTGTACTTTGGTAGTGGGCATAAAACATCGCTCCTTTTTTTCAATCCGCGCAGAAAAAAGAAAGCGTATGGCCTCCCGCAACGGGGATGCCATACGCTTTGCTTCTGCTACACGATAGTTATTTTTTAGCACATTTCACCTCGAAAGTCAAGGGAAAATCTAGACAATAGGGGGGGAGCATGCTATAATGAACCCCTATGGTACACGGGAGGGAGCGGAATGGGGGAGAAGATCCGGGGGCGCTTTGCTCCCAGCCCCAGCGGGCGGATGCACCTGGGGAACCTGTTCACGGCACTGCTGGCCTGGCTGTCGGTGCGCAGCGCCGGGGGGACCATGGTCCTGCGGATGGAAGATCTGGATCCGGACCGCTGCCGGCCGGAGTACGCCCGGGCCCTGGCGGAGGACCTGGCTTGGCTTGGGCTGGACTGGGACGAGGGGTACGGCGTGGGCGGCCCCCATGGGCCCTACCTCCAGAGCCGGCGGACGGAGTATTACGCCGCCTGCTTTGGCCGGCTGGAAGAAAAGGGACTCGTCTACCCCTGCTTCTGTACCCGGGCGGAGCGGCTGGCCGCCTCGGCCCCCCACCGTGCCGACGGCCGGACGGTCTATGACGGGCGGTGCCGGGACCGCACCGAGGAGGAGCGGGCGGCCCTGGCAAGGGCGCGGCGCCCCGCCTGGCGAGTACGGGTCCCCGAGGAGCGGGTATCCTTTGTAGACGGCCACCTGGGGCCTTTTGCGGAGGACCTGGCCCGGGACTGCGGAGACTTTATCGTCCGCCGGTCTGACGGGGTGTATGCCTACCAGCTGGCCGTGGTGGCCGACGACGGGGCGATGGAGATCAATCAAGTGGTACGGGGAGAGGACCTGCTCACCTCTACTCCCTGTCAGCTCTACCTCTACCGGCTGCTGGGGCGGAGCGCTCCCCGCTTTTTCCATGTGCCCCTGCTGCTCTCGGAGGATGGGCGGCGGCTGTCCAAACGGGACGGGGACCTGAATATGGTGGCCCTGCGGGAGCGCTTTTCCCCACAGGAGCTCACGGGCCGGCTGGCCTTCCTGGCCGGGCTGGCGGAGAAGCCCAATCCGGTCAGGCCCTCAGAGCTCATTTCCACCTTCTCCTGGGCCAACGTGCCCCGGAGCGACCGGGCCGTACCCAGCGCATTATTTTCCGAAAGGACGTCAAGTACGTAATTTTTTTCACAATAAAATAATCGTGAAGGTAAAATTGTGCAGGGGTTGCATTTAAAAAAATGATATGGTATAATCCAACCATCGAAAAAACAAATACTGCTGGATGAAAGCTGCGGGAGAGTGTCGCCGGATTTCCGGGGACCACCGAAGGTATAACGGCTCCATGTGCCGAGTGGAGTACGAATTTCTCAGGTATCCGTACCGCAGCCGGACAGGGCTCTGAAAAGCCCATGCTTGGCATGGCGCCGAAGGTGCAACTCCATATATTTGGGGGAAACTCTCAGGTTATAAACAGAGTGCAGGGCAAAGGGAGATGTACATGAAAGCCGCATGTACCCTTTTGACCTGCACTCTGTTTTTATCTGCAAAGGGGAGAGCACATTGCTTCTGGTGACAAACAACGAAAAGGTCCGGACCAAGTACGGGCCGCTGTGTACAGTCCGATTTGTGGACGGGGGACACAACGATGTGCTCAAAACGGTGCGGGACCTGGTCCACAAAGGGCACCGGCTGCTCACTCACCCTCTGGCGGGCAGCGTGAAGCCCAATGAGACCCCTTTCCGGTCGGTGGCGCTCAGCGGCGAAGCTGGGGCCGTGGATCTCCCTTCGCTGGAACTGATCGAGGAGGCAATGAGCATGTGCCGGCAGTTCCCGCCCCGGTTTCACCGGGGAGAGGACGCCCCGCCGGATATGCGCGACGACTTTGCAGAAATCGATTTTCGGCTCATTGACGGGGCATTGTCCCTGCAATAGAAAGCAAACCAAAGAATAAAAAAGGAGAGTGAGACTTATGCGGCTGGAATTAGGCGAAATTCACATCAGCGACATTAAGCTCGGCGACTGCTCCAAGGTGGAGAACGGCGTCCTCTACGTCAACGTGGAGGAGCTGCGTTCCCTGCTCCTGGAGGACGAGGATCTGGCCTCGGTGGAGTTCGAGGTCGTCCACCCCGGCGAGTCTGTGCGTGTCATCCCGGTTAAGGATGTCATTGAGCCCCGCTGCAAGGTGGAGGGCCCCGGCGGCATGTTCCCCGGCGTGATTTCCAAGGTCAACACTGTGGGCAGCGGCAAGACCCATGTCCTCAAGGGCTGCGCCGTAGTCACCACCGGCAAGGTGGTGGGCTTCCAGGAGGGCATCATCGACATGAGCGGCGAGGGCGCTCAGTACACCCCCTTCTCCAAGCTCAACAACCTGGTCATGATCTGCGAGCCCAAGGAGGGCATCAAGCAGCATGAGCACGAGCACGCCATTCGGATGGCCGGCCTGAAGGCCGCTACCTACCTGGGCGCGCTGGGGAAGGACGTCACCCCCGACGAGACCCACGTCTACGAGACCAGCGGCGTGATGAGCGGCAAGGCTCAGTATCCCGACCTGCCCCGGGTGGGCTATGTCCTGATGCTCCAGAGCCAGGGCCTGCTCCACGACACCTATGTGTACGGCGTCGACATGAAGCGCTCCATGCCCACCATCCTCAACCCCACTGAGACCATGGACGGCGCGATCCTGAGCGGCAACTGCGTGTCCGCCTGCGATAAGAACACCACTTATCATCACCTCAACAACCCCGTCATCCACGACCTGCTGGAGCAGCACGGCAAGACCCTGAATTTCGTGGGTGTCATCATCACCAACGAGAACGTCTACCTGGCCGACAAGGAGCGCTCCTCCGACTGGTCCACCAAGCTGGCTTCCTTCCTGGAGCTGGACGGTGCCATCGTCTCCCAGGAGGGCTTCGGCAACCCCGATACCGACCTGATCATGAACTGCAAGAAGCTGGAGGCCGCTGGCATCAAGACTGTCATCATCACCGATGAGTACGCTGGCCGCGACGGCGCATCCCAGTCCCTGGCGGATGCCGATGCCGCTGCCGACGCCGTGGTCACCGGCGGCAATGCCAACATGGTCATCCACCTGCCCAAGATGGACAAGGTCATCGGCCATCCCGAGGCGGCCAATATCATTGCCGGCGGTTTCGACGGCGCCCTGGAGGCCGACGGATCCATTACCGCCGAGCTGCAGGTCATCACCGGCGCCACCAACGAGATGGGCTTCAACAAGCTCAGCGCTAGATAAGGAGGGGAACGGTAATGAGTCTGAGAGTTGTTCACTATATCAACCAGTTCTTCGCCCAGATCGGCGGCGAAGAGAAGGCCGACTACGCCCCCGAGTACCGGGAGGGCGCCGTGGGCCCCGGCCTGGCTCTGAACGCCGCGTTTAAGGGCGAGGCTGAAATCGTGGGCACCGTCATCTGCGGTGACTCCTACTTCAACGAGAACCTGGAGAGCGCCAAGGCCACGGTCCTCAAGATGATCTCCGACGCCAAGCCCGACGTGGTGATCTGTGGTCCCGCCTTCAACGCCGGCCGTTACGGCGTGGCCTGCGGCACCGTGGCCGCCGCGGTGAAGGACGAGCTGAACCTGCCCGTCGTCACCGGCATGTACGCCGAGAACCCCGGCGCCGACATGTTCAAGAACAAGGTCTCTATCATCGCCACCAAGAACAGCGCCGCCGGCATGCGCGACGCCGCCCCCAAGATGGCGTCCCTGGCCCTGAAGCTGGCCAAGGGTGAGAAGATCGGCGCCTCCGCCGAGGAGGGCTATATGCCCAACGGCCTGCGCGTGAACTTCTTCGAGAAGGAGCGCGGCTCCACCCGCGCGGTGAAGATGCTCCTGGCCAAGCTGGCCGGCAAGCCCTACACCACCGAGTTCCCCATGCCCTCCTTTGACCGTGTGGCTCCCGGCCCCGCCATCACCGATCTGGCGCATACCACCATCGCTCTGGTGACCTCCGGCGGCATCGTGCCCAAGGGCAACCCCGACCACATCGAGTCCTCCTCCGCCTCCAAGTTCGGCCGCTATGACATCAGCAAGTTCGAGGACCTGACCGCTGAGGACCACGAGACCGCCCACGGCGGCTACGACCCGGTCTACGCCAACGAGGATCCCGACCGCGTCCTGCCCCTGGACGTCCTGCGCAAGATGGAGAAGGAAGGCAAGATCGGCGGCATCTACCCCTACTTCTTCACCACCGTCGGCAACGGCACTGCCGTGGCCAGCGCCAAGAAGTTCGGCGAGGCCATTGGCAAGGAGCTGCGCGACGCCGGCATCAAGGCCGCGATCCTGACCTCCACGTGAGGCACCTGCACGCGTTGCGGTGCAACGATGGTTAAGGAAATTGAGCGCGCCGGCGTGACCGTGGTGCACATGTGCACGGTTACCCCCATCTCCCTGACGGTGGGTGCCAACCGCATTATCCCCACGATCGCCATTCCTCACCCCCTGGGCAACCCCGCCCTCACCCATGAGGAGGAGTTTGATCTCCGCTACAAGCTGGTGGAGAAGGCCCTGAAGGCGTTTGAGACCCCCGTGGAGGATCAGACGGTCTTCGACTGATTCTTCCCGTCCCGATAGCAACACGCGCCGAGCCCCGCGGAGTACTCCGCGGGGCTCGGCGTTTTTACAGCGTTTCTCTGCGAGAGAACAAAAAATCCCGAAGCGCCTGCGCCGCAGGGCTTCGGGATTTGGAACATCGCAACACTATAGATGCCGCTGCTTCAGGTTTGCAGCCAAAACCAAACCGCAACCCAGCGCAAGCGGTTGCGATTTGGAGAGGAGGAGCGACGGAATGAGTGAGAGATGACTTTTCTAAA
>CALXCU010000029.1 GCA_944386885.1 uncultured Oscillospiraceae bacterium
GCTGCGTCATCAGCTGGCCCGCCGCCGGCAGCGGCGGGGAGGAGCGCCGGCCCGCCTTTTTCGTGGGCCGCCTGCGGGGGCTCTTCCCCGGGCTGAAGGCGGAGAGGGAGGGGGACGGCTCCTTCCGGCTGTGCGCTCCCCGGCCCGCCCTGGAGCAGGCCGGGCGTTTCCCGGCGGCCCGGGCGGCTCTGGCTGCCCTGCCGGAGTGGGCGCCCCAGGTGGAGCGGATGGAGGCGGCCCTCCGGCTGGAGCGGGGACGGCTGTCCCCGGCGGCGGTGTCCGCCCTCTACCACCATGCGGCCCCCATGTCCGCCTCCCGCATGGACAAGTTCAAGGCCTGCCACTTTTCCTATTTCATGGAGTACGGCCTCAAGGCGGCCCCCCGGGAGCGCGCCGGGTTTCATGCCCCCGAGTACGGAACCTTCCTCCACGCGGTGCTGGACGGGGTGCTGAAGGAACTGACCCGGGGCGGGACCGCTCCCGTGCCCCGGGAGACGCCCCAGGAGGACCTGCGGGCCCTGGTGCGGGAGCAGGTGGAGCGCTATGTGCGGGAAAACCTGGGCGGCCTGGAGAAGGAGACCGCCCGCTTCCGCTACCTCTTTGCCCGGCTGCTGCGCACGGTGTACGCGGTGGTGGAGAACGTGGTGGAGGAGCTCTCGGTCTCCGATTTTCAGCCCATCGCCTTTGAGCTGGGCTTTGGCGCGGGGAAGGATCTGCCGCCCGTGCGCCTGACGGTGGACGGCATGACGGTGAGCATCTCAGGCTTTGTGGACCGGGTGGACGGCTGGGTCAGCGCAGGCAAGCTCTACCTGCGGGTCATCGACTACAAGACCGGCCGGAAGTCCTTTGACCTGACCGACGTGTGGAACGGCATGGGCCTGCAGATGCTCCTCTACCTCTTCACCCTCAAGGAGGAGGGCCGCGCGCGCTTCGGCGGCCGGGAGATCGTCCCGGCGGGGGTGCTCTACCTGCCCGCCCGGGAGGCGGTGGTGGCCGGAAGCCGGGCCATGACCGAGGGGGAGCGGCGCAAGGCGGTGGACCAGGAGCTGCGGCGCAAGGGCCTCATCCTGGACGAGGCGGAGGTCCTCTCCGCCATGGAGCACCCGGGGGCGGGGGGCATCCGCTTCCTGCCGGTGCGCATCTCGGCCAGGACGGGGGCCATCACCGGCGAGGTCCTGGTCTCTGCCGAGCGCCTGGGCCGCCTGGAGCGGCACGTCTCCGCCGTACTGCGGGAGATCGCCGCGGAGCTGGCTGCGGGCAACATCGCCGCCGACCCCTTCTGGCGGGGGAGCCAGCACAACGCCTGCCTGTGGTGCCGTTACGCCGCCGCCTGCCACTTTGAGGAGGGCCGGGGGGGCGACCGCAGGCGCTACCTCCCCACTGTGGGGGGAGAAGACTTCTGGAGAGGGCTGGAGAAGAAGGACCAGTCCGGAACCGGATCATCTATTTAAGAAAAGGAGAGCGCCCATGGAGTGGTTTCAGACCCTTCTGAGCGGAGTCAACGACTTCCTCTACACCTATATTCTGATCGGACTGCTGGCAGTGAGCGGTATTTGGTTCACGCTGCGCACCGGCGCGGTGCAGTTCCGCCTGCTGCCCGAGGCCCTGCGGGTCCTGGGGGAGAAGAAACGGGACGGGCGGGATATCTCGTCCTTCCAGGCCCTGATGATCTCCACCGCCTCCCGGGTGGGCACCGGCAACATTGCCGGGGTGGCCACCGCCATCGCCGCTGCCACCGCCGTGGGGGGGTACGGCGCGGTGTTCTAGATGTGGCTGCTGGCCTTGCTGGGGGCGGCCTCGGCTTTTGTGGAGAGCACCCTGGCCCAGCTCTACAAGGAGAAGCGCGGGGAGGACTGGGTGGGCGGCCCGGCCTACTATATCCAAAAGGGCCTGGGCAGCCGCCGGTGGGGGGTGATCTTCGCCGTGCTGCTCATCGCCTGCTTTGCTTATGGCTTCAACGCCCTCCAGGCCTTCAACGCCGGCTCAGCCCTGGAGTACTACCTGCCGGGCTACAGCCAGAGCGTCTGGCCACTGGTGGTGGGCGGCGTGCTGGCCGCCCTGACGGCGGCCAGCATCTTCGGCGGGGTGCAGCGCATCAGCGCCATCACCTCCGGCCTGGTGCCGGTGATGGCGGCGGTCTATATCGCCCTGGGCCTGTTCATCACGGTGAAAAACATCGGGCAGGTGCCCGCCATGCTGGGCCTGATTTTTTCCCAGGCCTTTGACCCCAAGGCCATGTTCGCCGGGCTGGGGGCCTCCTGCATCATGCAGGGGGTGAAGCGGGGCCTCTATTCCAACGAGGCGGGTATGGGCTCGGCCCCCAATGCCGCGGCGGCCGCCGACGTATCCCACCCGGTCAAGCAGGGGCTGGTACAGCTCCTCTCGGTGTTCATCGACACCATCCTCATCTGCTCCACCACGGCTTTCATGCTGCTGCTCTCGGGCGTGCCCATCGACCAGGCCCTCCAGGGCATGGGCTATGTCCAGGCCGCCGTCTCGGCCCAGGTGGGGGCGGCGGGCCCGGCCTTCATCACGGTGTCCATCTTCCTCTTTGCCTTCAGCTCCCTGGTGGGCAACTACTCCTACACCGAGAGCAATTTCAAATTCATCCGGGACTCCAAGCGGGGGCTGAAGGTCTTCCGCTGGACCTGTGTGGCGGCGGTGTTTGTGGGGGCGCAGATGGACTTTTCCACCGTTTGGTCCCTGGCCGACGTGCTCATGGGCCTGATGGCCCTGGTGAATCTGGCGGCCATCCTGCTCCTGGGCGGGCAGGCCCTGAGGCTGCTGAAGGACTACTGCGCCCAGCGCCGGGCAGGGCAGGAGCCGGTGTACCGGGCCGCCCGCCTGGGCCTGGGGGACCCGGAATCCTGGAGCGAGGCCCACGCCCGGAAGTGGGAATGACCGGAGCGGAACCAAAGCAGAATCGGAGAGAAGGGGTGCGCCATGAAATTTGAGCCCACGATCGAACAACAAGCGGCCATCGAGAACCGGGGCGGGGGGCTCCTGGTGTCGGCGGCGGCGGGCTCGGGGAAGACCCGGGTGCTGGTGGAGCGCCTGCTGGACCGGGTGGAGCGGGAAGGGGTGGATGTGGACCGCTTTCTGGTCATCACCTACACCCGGGCGGCGGCGGCCGAGCTGCGGGGGCGCATTGTGGAGGAGCTCTCCCAGCGCCTGGCCCGGAATCCGGAGGACGGCCGCCTGCGCCGCCAGGCCGCCCTGGTCTACAAGGCCCAGATCTCCACGGTCCACGCCTTCTGCGCCCAGCTCCTGCGGGAGGAGGGGCACCGGCTGGACCTGAATCCGGATTTCCGCCTGCTGGATGAGAGCGAGGCCAAGCTCCTCATGCTGGAGGTGCTCACCGGGGTGCTGGAGGCGCGCTATGAGGACCTGGAGGAGGGGGACGACTTCACCGAGCTGGTGGACACCATGTCCGCCGGCCGGGACGACAGCAAGCTGTTGAACATCGTCCTGGACATCCGGACCCGGGTCCAGAGCCACCCGGACCCGGCGGCCTGGCTGGACGGGCAGGAGCGCGCCTTTGCCCTGGAGGGCGTGCAGGATGCCGGGGCCACCCCCTGGGGGCGGCTGCTGCTGCGGAACGCCATCCGGCAGGCTGAGTACTGGGCCGGACAGATGGCCTCCGCCCTGGAGCTGTGCGCTTGCGACAGCGCCTTCAACGCCAACTATGCCCCCAGCCTCTCGGCCACCCTGGAGGGGCTGCGCCGCTTTGCCGCCGGGGCCCATCTGGGCTGGGACGCCGCCCGGGCGCAGCTGCCCATTCCCTTCCCCACGCCGGGGCGGAAGAAGGTCCCCGCCGGCATCCCCGAGACAGAGCAGGTGAAGGAGCTGCGCAGCCGCTGCAAAAAGCGCATGGAGAAGCTGGCCGAGGGCTTTGCGGACGAGAGCGCCGGCCTGCTCTCCGACCTGCGGGCGGTCTACCCGGCCATGCGGGGGCTCTTCGCCCTGCTGCGGGATTTTGAGGGGGCCTATACCGCCGAAAAGACCCGCCGGGGGGAGCTGTACTTC
>CALXCU010000030.1 GCA_944386885.1 uncultured Oscillospiraceae bacterium
GGAGGAATTCCCTTGACGCGGGACGATTTGAAGATCTTTCAGTCCCTGGAGGTGGACCATTCCGCCATCGGCCTGGAGCCGGCGGGGGCGGAGAGCGCCTGCTTCTGTACCCCGGTGGGGGCGGAGGGCTTTGCCGGCCTGGGCTGTGACGGGGTCCACTTCGTCCTCCTGCCGGGGGACGAGCGGGTCTTCTGTGTGGAGCCCTCTCTGGGAGAGCCGGGGACCTATGTGTTGCCGGTGGGGGAGGACTTTCGGGCCTTTTTGTCCTATGTGCTCTGGTGCCGGGATGCCAATCCGCTGAGCCAGCTGGCCTTTTTCCCGGAGGAGACTTTCCGGAACCTGCTGTCGGAGGAGGCGGGACGGTCCTGGGAGGGAATGGAGGACCTGCGCCGCCGGAAAGAGGCGGCTCTGGCCAGAGTGGCTGAAGCTTTTGCGCTGGAGCCCGCTGACCCCTGGGAGAGGGTCCGGACCCTTCAGGGGGCCTTTGACCCCGCCTGCCTGTGCTTTTCGGAGGAATACTATGATGTCTTGGGCCTGGAGAGCCCGGGATAGGAGGAAGTCATGCTGCCCAAGGACCCCCAAATTTTGCTCAGTTTTGTGAACATGCGCCTGCGGGACCAGAATCCCAGCCTGGCCGACTTCTGCGCCGAGCAGGACGTGGACGAGGCGGCGCTGACCGAGAAGCTGGCGGCCATCGGCTGCCGGTATGATCCGGTCCGCAACCAATTCGTATAAACCATCTCACATCTTTGGAAAGGAGGAAGCAAACATGAGCGATTGTCTGTTCTGCAAGATCGCGGCGGGGGAGATCCCCTCCAACAAGGTCTATGAGGACGAGCAGGTCTATGCCTTCTACGACATTGACCCTCAGGCCCCCACCCACTTCCTGGTCATCCCCAAGGCCCACATCGGCTCCTGCGGGGAGATTTCCCCGGAAAACTCCGCCGTGGTGGCCCACGCCTTTGAGGTCATCTCCCAGGTGACCAAGGACCTGGGCATCACCGATTTCCGGGTGGTCTCCAACTGCGGCGAGCAGGCCGGCCAGAGCGTCCATCACCTGCACTTCCATGTGCTGGCGGGACGGGATATGACTTGGCCGCCCGGCTAGCAGCCGTGCTGTGGGCGGGCAATCCCGGCGGCATATCCGCCGGGCCTGCGCTGCAAACGTGCCGCAGGCGCCTTTTGCTTTACGCTGCGGTGATTTGGCCGCCCGGCGAATTGAATCGCTAAACAGAGGAAGAAAATGCCCCAGCGGCGGGGTGTATTCTGCCGCTGGGGTGTTTTTTACCCAAAATCGGGGAGAGGAGGCATAGAAATGGAAAATATTATAAAAATAATAGAGAATTTGGATGCCGTTATCTGGGGAATTCCCATGATGATCCTGCTCTTCGGGACCCATGTATTCCTGACCTTCCGGACCGGGCTCATCCAGCGCAAGCTTTTCACGGGGATCCGGCTCTCGGTGACAAGGGATGGGGATGCGCCCGGCGACGTGAGCCAGTTCCAGGCGCTTACCACCGCCCTGGCCTCCACCATCGGCACAGGCAATATCGTGGGGGTTGGTACCGCGATCTTCCTGGGCGGCCCGGGGGCGGTGTTCTGGTGCTGGCTCACCGGGATCTTCGGCATTGCGACCAAGTACGGTGAATCCCTCATTGCCGTCAAGTACCGGGTGCGCACTCCCGACGGGAAGATGCAGGGCGGCGCCATGTACGCTCTGGAGCGGGGGTTAAATATGAAGTGGCTGGGGATGCTCTTCGCCTTTTTTGCGGCGGTGGCCTCTCTGGGCATTGGCTGCGGCACGCAGATCAACGCCATTGCCGAGGTAATGGAGACCAACATTACCTTTGTTTCCATTCCGCGCATCGCTGTCGGCGTGGTAGGGGGCGTACTGACAGCGGTGGTCATCCTGGGGGGGATCGCGTCCATCGCCAGGGTATGTGAGAAACTGGTGCCCTTCATGGCATTCTTCTATGTGGCGGGGTGCATCGCAATCCTGTGGATCAACCGGGATTTCCTGCTGCCTGCCGTTGGCGCCATCCTGCGCACGGCCTTCGTGCCGGAAGCGGTGGCGGGAGGCCTGGTGGGCCGGGGGATTTTGGCTGCGGCCCAGGCGGGCATGGCCCGGGGGCTCTTTTCCAATGAATCCGGCCTGGGTTCGGCCCCTCTGGTGGCCTCGGCGGCCCAAACCCGAAATCCGGTGCGCCAGGCGCTGGTCTCCTCCACGGGAACCTTCTGGGACACGGTGGTGGTCTGCCTGATGACCGGACTGGTGCTGGTCTCCACCGTGATGAAGCATGACGGTATCATGGATGCCATTGAAAATGGCGGCGAGATGACCACCGCAGCCTTTGGGCAGATCCCTGTGCTGGGACCGGTCATCCTGACCGTTGGCATTATTACTTTCGCCTACTCCACCATCCTGGGCTGGTCCTATTACGGAGAGCGCTGCGCCCAGTATCTGTGGGGGCCCAAGACGGTGCTGGCCTATAAACTGGTCTTCGTGGCGGTGGTGGTAATCGGCCCGGTGGTGGACCTGAACCTGCTGTGGACCATCGCGGACATTCTCAACGCGCTCATGGCCATCCCCAACCTGGTGGCGGTACTCCTTCTGTCAGGGGTCATCGCCGCTGAGACCCGGCGCTACATCAACGATCTGGATGCAGTGGACCGGACAGAGATCCCACTGGTCCGCCGGTAGGGCAGAAAAAGGCCGCTCTGCCAAACTTGGCGGAGCGGCTCCAGATTCAATCGTACTGTTTGCGCCCGGAAGTGTTGGGAATGCCCAATTCCTCCCGGTATTTGGCCACGGTACGCCGGGAGAGGCGACAGCCCTCCTCTGCCATGCGCTCACACAGCTTCTGGTCGGAGAGGGGACGGCGCTTGTCCTCCTCGTCCACCAGGCGGCGGAGCAGAGCTTTGGCAGCGCTGGGAGAGACACCCTCTTCCCCTTCCTCCCCCAGCTTCCGGGAGAAGAAATAGTAGAGAGGGTAGACACCCTGGTCGCACTGGAGGTATTTGTCCTTGATAGCCCGGCTGACGGTGGACTCATGGACCCCCATCTCAGCGGCCACATCGGAGAGAAGCAGGGGCGCAAGATGGCTGGGCCCCAGCCGGAAGAAAGCCTCCTGAGCTTTGAGGATGCACCGGGCACAGGAGAGGAGGGTGCTGCGCCGCTGCTCGATAGCCCCGATGACCCACTTGGCCTGGCGGACCTTGCCGGAGAGATAGTCCTGCACCTCCGGCTCCGGGTGCTCCTGAAGCATCTGGGTGTAGGTATGATTGAGATGCAGGGAGGGGAAAAAACGGTCGTTGGGGATCACTTCAAAGTGATCGTACTGGCGGACCACCACCAAGTCGGGGGTGATGTAGGAGGGGGCCTCGCGGACCGTGAACCCGGCCCCGGGCCGGGGGTTGAGGGAGCGGATGTGGTCGCAGGCGGCGCGCACGGCCGCCGGGGCGGCAGACATGCGCCGGGCCAGCAGGCCATACTGATTCCGGGCCAGGGCCTCTAACCCGTCCCGGACGATGCGCAGGGCCAGCAGGTCCTGGGGGTGCTCCCGTAGCAGCTGGAGGGAGAGGCACTCCGAAAGGGAGCGGGCCCC
Source organism: uncultured Oscillospiraceae bacterium (assembly GCA_944386885.1). Lineage (GTDB taxonomy): Bacteria > Bacillota > Clostridia > Oscillospirales > Oscillospiraceae > Pseudoflavonifractor_A. The sequence continues at coordinate 3,606 of CALXCU010000030.1, forward strand.
CACTCCGGCCGGATCCAGGGACTGGATGAGCTGCAACCCTTCCTCTAAGATGGAAAGAGGTCGTCCGGAATCCTGAGCGAGGACCTCCAAGGGCTCGTCCAGCCAGCCGTTTCCATCCAGACTCTCTGCCAAAAAAATACAGGCGGCGCGCACGTCCTCCTTCAAGTCCATCCCCTGGAGCTGGAAGAGCAGATGGCCGTACAACGTATCCTCCCAGTCCATAGATGCACCAAAAGGGTCCAGAGGCCGGTCCTCGTCGTCCTGCCGGTAGTAGAAGCTGTTCTGCCGGTCGCTGCTCTCCAGCCACTCCAGCTTCCGCTGGAGCAGGTCGCCCGCATCACCTGCCTCCCGCTGGCGCTCAAAATGTTCCTCGGCCTCCAGTACGGGGTTTTCCTGCACGGTCTGCTCCACAAAGTCCAAAAGCTCCTGGGAGCCCATCTGGAGGACCGCCATAGACTGGATCATCATCGGGGAGAGGATTTGGCTCTGCTTCTGTTCCAGTTTCAATTCCAATTTGGAGTTCCCCCATTCTTTCACATGGCCGCATATCATTTCCAGGGCCTATTTTACCACAGCTCCCGACGGCTTTCAAATTCTTTTGACCAATGATGCACAATGAGAAGATGAATATTTGCCCAAGAGCTGGGAAAGAGGGAGAGGTACTGTGTTTTTCGCCTGTGCTTCTTGGAAAAAGGCCGGGGATTTGGTATAATCATGGGGAAACCGCGCCGCCCGGGGCGGCGCCAGGCGTAAGAAAGGGGAAACCAATGAAAGGAATGCGGAAGAAAGTGCTTATTCCCGTCCTGGCCTTGGCGCTGGCGGCGGGGCTGTGCGCCTGTGCGCCGGGCGGCGTCAGCGCTGAGGACGCCACCGTCTATGTGCGGGGGCTGATTGACCAGACTTACCTGGGACAGTTTGACGCAGACTACCTGGCCCTGGTGGACAGCACGGAGGAGGAGGCCCAGGAGATCTACAGCAGCAATCTGGATGTGGACGTAGAGAATTTCGCCGCCTACTATGCCATCGATACGGTGACGGACGAGCTGCGGGAGGAGATCCGGGCCCTTTACCAGGCTATGTATGCCGAGGCCAACTTCGAGGTCCAGGACGCAGTTCGGGATGGGGATGCAGCATCCTACTCGATTGTAGTGGTAGTGGAGCCTCTGGATATCTACCAGCGGGTGGACGCCGCCCTGGAGGAAGTCCTGGATTCCTTCCATGCGGAATATTTCGCAGAGCATCCCGAGGCGCTGGAGTCCACGGGGGAGCCCGGCGACCCGGCTTATGACGCCTACGACGCCGCCTACGCCCAGACGATCCTTGACCTCTTCTGGGAAAAGCTCCCTGAGGCCGGCTATTTTGAGGCCCAAAATGTGGTGGTACAGCTCCAGCGGGACGAGGAGACCCACATCTGGGATATGCCCGAGAATCAATTCCAGTCTCTCAACGACTACTTTAACTACTTTGATTACCCTATGGAATAAGGGCATAGAGCACCGCCCCGCCGTCATTTAGACGGCGGGGCGGTGCTCTGTTTTTGGGTCAGCGGTTCATGTACTGGTAGAGGATGGCGATGGCCTCCACCCGGGTGGCGCTCCGGCTGGGCGCGAAACAGCCCATGTCATCCCCCGCCACCAGGCTCAGACCCTGGGCCAGGGCGGCATAGCCCAGGGAATCTGCCGGGATCTCTGAGGCGTCGGTGTAATCGCAGCGGTAGATGCCCTCCAGCCGGGCTACAGGGCCGTACCCAGAGGCGTCCAGCACCATCTTCACCAGCTCCAGCCGGGTTAGGACCTTGCCGTCCTCCCGCTCCTCCGGGGTGAGGAAGCCATAGTCATAGGCCCGCTGGTAGAGCGCGTCGGCGTCATCCTGCTCCGGGTCAAAGGAGTAGCTGCGCACACTCAGAAGCAGGGCCACCAGGTCCCGCTGAGTGAGGGCGTCGTAGGGACGCAGGCTGCCGCCCAGCCAGCCTACGCCGTAGCTGGCCAGGGCCTGAGCCTGCTCTGCACCCCAGCAGCCGTCCAGATCGCTGTAAGTAATGTCGGAGGAGGAGCTGGGCCAGCCCACCGTCTCACCGGTCTTGGCGTCAATGCCCCGGATGGGCGTGACAATGTCCAGGAGATAAGCCAGCTTGAGCTCGTAGCAGTAGTTCATGCCGTAGGCAAGGAGGGGGGCGGCCTCCGGCGCGGAGGGGTCCAGGGCCACGGGGACCAGCTGGTAGGCCAGGGTGACGGTGTGGGCGTCAAAGTAGGCGTCCAGAGCTGCTTCGGGCGAAATCACACCCTCCGCGGAGTCGAAGGTCACGTCCGCATCCCAGCCCTGGCGGTAGAGGTAGGAGATGGTCCCGTCCTGGGGGTCCACCTCCGCCCGGAGGGACTGGTCGGGGAAGAAGTAGCCGTTCACCTGCCGGGCGTAGCGGAAGGAGTAGGTATCCGCCGCCGTGCCGCTGGGGTCATAGAGGGCGGAGAGCGCCATCTGCTCCCCAAAGTGGGCGTTCAGGAAGGCCACGGCGGCCTCCTGGGCCTCCTGAGCTGTCACATGAGGCGTCTCATCCTCGCTCCAGGGGCGGGAGGAGGAGACCGAGAGAATGTCCCCCGTGCGGGCGTCCACCGTCACGGTACGCCGCCAGAAGCCCTCGTCCAGGGAACGGGTGTAGAGCAGCCGGGCGGAAACGTCTTCATTTTCCGGGTCCACGTCGTAGGCGAAGGAGGAGAGCTCCGCGCCCGAGAGGCCCAGGGCGTCCTCTTCCCGGAGGAGCCCGTCCAGCTCCTCCCGGCTCTGAACGCCCTCCAGCTGGGCGATGCCCGCCTGCTCGGCCTCCGAGAGGCCGGCATCGGCGGAGGGGGCGCTCTCAGCGGCGCCATCGGAAGAGCTTCCGCCGCCCATGGCGGTGTCCACCTGCTCATAGAGTTCGGCCAGGTTCACCAGTTCGCCGGTCTGGGCGTCCACATAGTATTCGTCCCGGTCATCGGGCAGGTAGCGCAGTACGGCGGGAGAGCCCTCCTCATCCTGGACATACTCCAGACGGAGGGAGAGGACGCTCTTCAGAAGTGCTCCGGCCTCCGAAAGGGCGGCGCTGGGCCGGGAAGAGGGGATGTCCCCCAAGACGGGCACCCCCTGGTCGGAGCGGTAGAAGCTCCGCACCAAGCCATCCCAGGCCGAGACATCGACGCTGAAAGTGAAAGGGGTCATAAGACCATTGAAGAGGAGGGTTCCAGAGAAGTTATACCAGGCGGAGCCGATCCGGTAATAGGGCTTGTCCCAGATCACGCTCTCTCCGGCGGTGAGGACCCGGTCCAGGAAATCCTGGGCGGTCTGAGCGGCCTCCTCCCGGCTTACCGCGGGCAGGGCGGGCAGAGCCCCGGAGCCGGAGGGCTCGTTCTCCCAGGAGGAGTAGGAATAGGAGTAGACTTTGCCGTCCTCCCCGGCAGTGACGTCGATGGAGGTGTCGTCATTGCTCCAGGAGAGGGACCAGTAGGGCTGGTAGGACTCCTCCAGGTTGCCGTAGAACTGGTCAAACGCATCTCCGATGCCCAGGGTCTCCTTGACTTGGAGCGTGACCTGGGTCAGGCGCTCATCGGCCGCCCCGGCCTGGGCGGCCGAGACCGGGAGGGCATAGGTACACAGCAGGGATAGGCTGAGCAAAGTGCTAAGTAGTCGCTTCATCACACAGATCCTCCTTTTTTCCGCGGTTGCTCCGCGTCTCTTATGGAATTAGACGAACCTGGGAGAGGGAAGTTCCACTTTCTTTGGGAAAAATTTCAGAAAAATGGGGCTCAGCGGTGGTAGAGCTTGTTGGTCTCATACTGGGGCTCGGTGGTCAGGTGCATGCCCAGCTTGGAATAGGTGGAAGTGTCCACCTGGGAGAGGATGACGGTGGAGTGGGCCTCGCACCCCCGGAGCTTGGAGAGCTGGGAGAGGGCCTGGGCGGCGGCGGGATCGGCGGCGGCGGAGATAGCCAGGGCGATGAGGGTCTCATCGGAGTGGAGGCGGGGGTTCGCGGAGCCCAGGTGCTTGACCTTCACGGTCTGGATGGGCTCGCTGGCGGCGGGGGCGAGGAGGTGGCTTCCGTGCTCAATGCCGGCCAGGCGCTTGAGGGCGTTGAGCAGGGCGGCGGAGCAGGCGCCCAGCAGCTCGGTGGTCTTGCCGGTGACCACCTCTCCGTCGGGCAGTTCGATGGCAAAGGCGGGGTTGCCCGTCTCCTCGGCCACCGCCAGAGAGGCGGCGATGACCGGGCGCTGGTCAGGGGTGGCTTTGACCTGCTGCATGAGCCGCTCCAGCTTGTAGACCAGGGCGTCGTCGGCCTTGCCCTGGCGGCGGTCGGACAGGCCCGTGTAGTAGCGGCGGATGATCTCCTGCCGGGCGGCGTCCCGAACGGCCCCGTCGTCAAAGATGCAGTTGCCCGCCATATTCACCCCCATATCGGTGGGGGACTTGTAGGGACACACCCCCATGATCTTCTCAAACATGGCCGAGAGGACGGGGAAGATCTCCACATCCCGGTTGTAGTTGACAGTGGTCTCGCCGTAAGCCTGGAGGTGGAAGGGGTCGATGACGTTCACGTCGCCCAGGTCGGCGGTGGCGGCCTCATAGGCCAGGTTGACCGGGTGGTTGAGGGGGAGGTTCCAGATGGGGAAGGTCTCGAACTTGGCGTAACCGGCCTTAACGCCCCGCTTGTACGCGTGGTAGAGCTGGGAGAGGCACACGGCCATCTTGCCGCTGCCCGGGCCGGGGGCGGTGACCACCACCAGGGGACGGGAGGTCTCCACGTACTCGTTTTTGCCGTACCCCTCGTCGCTGACGATGAGAGGGACATTGTTGGGGTAGCCGGCGATGGGGTAGTGGCGGTAGACTTTCACACCCAGGCGCTCCATCCGGCGCTGGAAGGCGTCGGCGGCGGACTGCCCGGCATACTGGGTGATGACCACGCTGCCCACATACAGCCCCTGGGAGCGAAAGGCGTCGATCAGGCGGAGCACATCCACGTCATAGGTGATGCCCAGATCCCCCCGGACCTTGTTCTTCTCAATGTCGCTGGCGCAGATGGCGATGACGATCTCAGCCCGGTCCCGCAGCTCCTTGAGCATGCGGATCTTGCTGTCAGGCGCAAAGCCGGGCAGCACGCGCGAGGCGTGAAAATCGTCGAAGAGCTTGCCGCCAAACTCCAGATAGAGCTTATTGTCAAACTGGGCGATCCGCTCGGAGATGTGGGAGGACTGCATCTCCAGGTATTTGGCGTTGTCGAAACCGATCCGGTTCATGTGTAAAAACCCCTCTCTACATTCAATCCGTTTCATTATAACACAGCGCCCCGGACCTGTACAGGCCGGGGCGGACAAATTGCGGGGGACGAAATGCGCCCGGAGGGCCATAAGCTCTCCGGGCGGGGAGTTCCGGGTCAGGGCAGGGTATCGCTGTCCACCAGAATGTTGTCGGTGCCGTGCTGATCGAACTCGGCGATGTAGGCGTCGATGCGCCGGGTGAGCTCGTCATAGTTGCTCTCGTCGATGGGCACGTCGTCCATGTCCCGACGGGCCAAGTCCTCCGCCAGGATGTCGAAGAAGACGTTGTTCTCGTATTCCATAATGGCCTCGTGAATGCCGCCCTCGGCAAAGGCGCGGGAGGGGACCACCTCTCCCTGCCAGTCCTCGGCCAGCACGCCCATGCCCTCCTCCCGGGCCTTGGCGAACAGGAGGCTTTCCACCTCGTCATAGTCCTTGAACCGGTCGTCCCCCCGGGTGGAGTTGAGGATCCAGTTCCCGATATAGGCCATATCCAGCAGACGGCGGAATTGCTTAGTCGTCAGTTCCAGCTTCATTGCGCACAAACCTCCTCGCTGTCATGACGGTGGCGCGGCAGTCCGCGCTTGCCTTATATTATAGTATGTTTGCCCCGCTTGTCAAACGGCTTGGCCGTTTTTGGGGGAAAGATTTTTTGCCAAGGGGGCGCCGCCGCGGGGATTGCAAAAAAATCCTTGTCTTTCCAGGGAATTTCGCATATCATTAGGGGGAAGCGCCTGCGGGCGCGAATTCCAGAGGCCGGAAAGCGGCCGGGAGGGACCGAATTTGGACCAGAAACCCATCGGCGTGTTCGACTCGGGACTGGGGGGGCTCACCGCGGTGCGGGAGCTCAAGCGCCTGCTGCCCCAGGAGGACATCGTCTATTTTGGAGATACCGGGCGGGTGCCCTATGGCAGCCGCTCCAAGGAGACCATTTTAAAATACGCCCGGCAGGATGTGGCCTTCCTGCGGACGTTTGACCTGAAGGCCATCGTCATCGCCTGCGGCACGGTGTCCACCACGTCGCTGGATATGCTCTCGGCGGAGAACCCCATTCCCGTCCTGGGGGTGGTGGAACCGGCGGCGCAGGCCGCCGCGGCGCGCACCCGCAGCGGGCGCATCGGCCTCATCGGCACCCAGGCCACCATCCGCTCCGGGGCTTATGAGGCCCACATTGCCCGGGCACGCCCGGGCGCCCAGGTCGTCTCCCGGGCCTGCCCTCTCTTTGTGCCCCTGGTGGAAAACGGGCGCTTCCACCGGGGGGATATTGTCATTGAGACGGTGGTGCGGGAGTACCTGACCCCATTGAAAGAGGCTGAAGTGGACACTCTGGTGCTGGGGTGCACCCACTATCCCCTGCTGGAGGAGGTCATCGGGGACTTCATGGGACCGGAAGTGGTCCTCATCAATACCGGGGCCGAGTGTGCCCGGGCGGTGGCCCGCCGTCTGGAGGAGACGGATGCCCTGGCCCGGCGGAAAGCGGGCACCCGGCGCTATTTCGTCAGCGACAGCGTGGAGGACTTCGCCCGCCTGGCCTCCATCTTCCTCCAGGAAGATGTGGCCGGGGAGGCCCGGCAGATTGAGCTGGAACAGGAGATCCTCAACCACCGCCTGGGCATCCGCAACCACGCCCAATAGAGAACCGAGTTCGGGAAAAAGCGGGGAGATGGGGCTTTACAGGCCGCCCGGTTTGCATGTATAATATTCTGCACGTAATTTGCGGGACCCTTCCGCCCGGGAGGGCCCGGAACAGCAGAAAATGGAGGTGGCGCGGCTGGCCATGCGGGAAAACCAAGAGAACAACGTCATTATTTCCATCAAGGGTGTACAGTCCGGCCCGGAGCGGGAGAGCGAGACCATTGAATTGGTGACCGAGGGCCGCCTGGAGAGCGACGGGGAGGACAGCTTCACCCTGAGCTACCAGGAGAGCGAAGTTACCGGGATGGAGGGGACCCTGACGACCTTCCAGATTGAGGAGAACCGGGTTACCCTGATGCGCCTGGGGGAGTTTAACTCCCAGATGGTCTTTGAGCGGGGCAGACGCCACGTCTCCCTGTACCATACGCCCTACGGGTCCCTCTCGGTGGGGGTAAATACCCGGGAGATGAGCGCCCGGATCGACCAGCGGGGGGGCGATATTCGTATCGCCTATGACATTGAGATCGACCATGCGGTGACGGGAATGAACACCTTTGAGATCTCAGTGCGGGAGGCGGGCGCCCGGAGCGCCCTGTGTTAATTGCGAAAGAAAAGAGGAGAAACAGACCATGTCCAATTTGATCCAAGCGGCCCGGGAGCAGGTGTTTGCCCTGACCCAGGCCGCCTATGAGAAGGCCGCTGCCGAGGGGGTCCTCCCCGGAGGGGTGGAGGTCAAGGCCACGGTGGAGATCCCCAAGGACTCCAAAAACGGCGACTACGCCTCTTCCTTCGCCATGGCGGGGGCGAAGGCCATGCACATGGCCCCCAGGGCCATCGCCCAGGCGGTGGCCGAGCGTCTGGACTTGGCGGGCAGCTATTTTGAGCGCTGCGAGATTGCCGGCCCCGGCTTCCTGAACTTTTTCCTGGGCTCCAAGTGGTATGGCGATGTGCTCTGCGATATCGAGGCAGAGGGGATGTCCTACGGCCAGAGCGGCGAGGGCAAGGGGCGCAAGGTAATGGTGGAGTTTGTCTCCGCCAATCCCACCGGCCCCATGCACATGGGCAACGCCCGGGGCGGCGTGCTGGGGGACTCCCTGGCCAACGTCCTCAAGCGGGCGGGCTTTGAGACCTGGAAGGAGTTCTACGTCAACGACGCGGGCAACCAGATCCATAAATTTGCCGAGTCCATCCACGCCCGGTACATGCAGCTCCTCTTGGGGGAGGAGGGCTTCCCCTTCCCGGAGAGCGGCTACCACGGGGACGACATCAAGGAGCTGGCTCAGGGGTTCTATGAGAAGTACGGGGACAGCTATCGGGACGCCCCCGAGGAGAAGTGGCTGGCCGATATGAGCGCCTACGGCCTGGAGGTCAACATCCCCAAGATGAAGGCCGACCTGTCCCGCTATAAGATCGAGTATGACCAGTGGTTCTTTGAGTCGGAGCTCCACGAGAGCGGCTATGTGGCTGAGACGGTGGAGATGCTCGCCCAGCGGGGCTGGACCTACGAGAAGGACGGGGCGTTGTGGCTGAACACCAGCAAGCTCCTGCGGGAGAAGTACCTGCGGGACGGCAAGACGGAGGAGCAGGTGGACAAGCTGGACCTGAAGGACGACGTGCTCCGCCGGGCCAATGGATTTTACACCTACTTTGCCGCCGACATTGCCTACCACCGCAACAAGCTGAACAAGCGGGGCTTTGATCTGGCGGTGAACATCTGGGGCGCCGACCACCACGGCCATGTGGCCCGGCTTCAGGCGGCCCTGGACGGCCTGGGCCTGGACGGCTCCCACCGCCTGGTGGTGGTGCTCATGCAGCTGGTCAACCTTCTCCAGGACGGCAAACCGGTGCGCATGTCCAAGCGCTCGGGGAAGGCCATCGCCCTGCACGACCTGCTGGACGAGGTGAGCGTAGATGCGGCCCGGTATTTCTTCAACTCCCGGGCCTCCACCAGCCCGGTGGACTTCGATCTGGACTTGGCCGTCCGGGAGGACAGCGAGAACCCGGTCTATTACGTCCAGTATGCCCACGCCCGGATCTGTTCCCTGGTGGCCCGGCTGGCCGGGGAGGGGGAGGCGGTGCCCGCCGCCGCCAGCGTGGATGCCGCTCTCTTTGCCAGTGAGGAGGAGCGGGCCCTTATTAAGGAGCTGGCCCAGCTGCCGGAGGAGATCCACTTTGCGGTGCGGGACTACGATCCCAGCCATATCAACCGCTACCTCCTCGCCCTGGCAGGGGACTTCCACCGTTTCTATAACGCCTGCTATATCCGGGGTGAGGCCCATGAGGTCCTCTCCGCCCGGCTGAAGCTGGCCGACACAGTGCGCTTGGTCATCGCCAATTGCCTGGACCTGATCGGCGTCAGCGCCCCGGAAAAAATGTAAAGAAGACCGGCCTCTATGCCGCCTGTTTCTGGATAAAAAAGGAGGCAGGCGGCATTTTTCATCCAAAAACGTCTTTCAGCAAGAGACATATAAAGAGCGAAAAAACAGGTATGGGGTACCAAAAATTAGACGGGCTGGTTTTAAAACTGAGAAAAAAATCGCATGGTATCTCGGAAAAAATAGAAGTTTTTTGCTTGACGAATGCGCAAAATTGCGCTATGATAAGAGCACGACAAGGGAATAACGAGTCCCCCTCAAACGGTGTTCCGGGCTCGAGACTGGAACTGTCCGTGCTGCAAGGACAATGGGGGACGCTCTGGAGAAGCCCGCCCGGTGCGGGGGCCGAAGGTGCAAGGCGGCGAAAGCCGCCGGTCTCTCAGGCAAAAGAACGGAGTTTGAGCCCAGCGGGGCGGCTTTGACGGAGCGGGTCGGAAAAAAGACCGGGCTCCGTTTTTCTTGTCCTGAAAAAGGTCTCGGCACGGGTTTCCCGTGGGAGACGCATCCGCCGCGGTGCGGCGGGCGAGAGGTTCCATGCATGCGGGGGAGGCAGCCCCGGAGCCGGACGCAGGTGTGAGCGCCCGCTCCTTCCCGGACTGCGCCCCGCCGCAGGGGAGAGAGAAAGGGAGGTTTTGTTATGCAAGCATTTATAGACACCTTGACCGTATGGGCGGGCAATGCCGCAAACTTTGTCTGGAACAGCATCCTGCTGGTGGTTCTGGTCGGCACCGGCCTGTATCTGACCATCCGCCTGGGCTTTATCCAGATCCGCAAATTCGGCACCGGCTGGCGGAGCATGTTCGGCGGCTTCAGCCTGTCGGGCAAAAAAGCCGACAAGGACGGCATGAGTTCGTTCCAGGCGGCAGCTACCTCTATTGCCGCCCAGGTGGGCACCGGCAATATCGTGGGCTGCGCCACTGCCATTCTGCTGGGCGGCCCAGGCGCCGTGTTCTGGATTTGGGTGGCGGCCTTCCTGGGCATGGCTACCATCTATTCGGAGGCTGTGCTGGCCCAGCACTTTAAGACCCGGGACGGCGACGGCAATGTGATCGGCGGTCCCGTTTACTACATCCGCGCCGCCTTTCAGGGCGCCTTTGGCAAGTTTTTGGCCGGCTTCTTCGCCGTGGCTATCATTCTGGCCCTTGGCCTGATGGGCAACATGGTGCAGGCCAACGCCATCAGCAACGCCTTCGCCACCGCCTTCCATGTGCCCCCTGTGGCGGTGGGCGTGATTCTGGCGATGATTTCCGCGTTCATCTTCATGGGCGGCGTGAAGCGCATCGCCTCTGTCACCGAGAAGCTGGTTCCCGTGATGGCTGTCTGCTATCTGGTCGGCAGCCTCATTGTGATTGTCCTCAACATCACGTCCCTTCCCCGTGTGTTTTATGAGATCTTCGTGGGCGCCTTTGACCCGGAGGCCATTGTCGGCGGCAGCGTGGGCATCGGCATGATGCAGGCCGTCCGCTACGGCGTGGCCCGCGGCCTCTTCTCCAACGAGGCCGGCCTGGGCTCCACTCCCCATGCCCACGCCATGGCCAAGGTGGAGAAGCCGCAGGATCAGGGCCACATCGCCATCATCTGCGTGTTCATCGACACCTTTGTGGTGCTGACCCTTACTGCGCTGGTCATTCTGACCACCGGTGTCAACGCGCAGTACACGGGCAACGACGATATGGCCGACTCCCTGGCCCAGATCGCCTTCGGCACGGTATTTGGCACCAACATCGGCAACATGTTCGTGGCGATCTGCCTGTTCTTCTTCGCCTTCTCCACCATCATCGGCTGGTATTTCTTTGGCGAGCAAAACGTGAAGTATCTCTTCGGCGTAAAGGCTGTGAAGGTTTACTCCGTTCTGGTGGTCATCTGCGTGGTTATCGGCTCCCTGATGAAGCTGGGCCTGGTCTGGAACCTGTCTGACTTCTTCAACGCCGTCATGGCCCTGCCCAACCTGATTGCCCTGCTGGCCCTGTCCGGCTTGGTGGTACGCATTACAAAGGGGCAGGAAAAGCCCGCTTCCCAGCTGAGGAAGTAAGCCCGCTGTTTTTCTGGCGGCAAAATGCGCACCCGCGCCCTTTGGGAAAGAGGGCGCGGGTGTTTGCACTGTACATCGGCCCGGCAGCGTGGTATGATAAAACGAAAAAAGAAGAGAGGAGGGCATGGAGTGCAGAATTGGGACGAACTCTATCAGACCTGCATGGCCTGCCAGAAATGCCCCCTGGCAGAGACGCGCACGAACGTAGTCTTTGGCGAGGGGGCCCGGGATGCGGAGGTCATGCTCATCGGAGAGGGCCCCGGCGAGCAGGAGGACAAGACCGGGCGGCCCTTTGTGGGCCGGGGCGGACAGTTCCTGGACGAGATGCTGGCCATGATCGGCCTGGATCGCTCCAAGATCTTCATTGGCAACATGGTCAAGTGCCGCCCGCCCAAGAACCGGGATCCCCTGCCCGCAGAACAGGATGCCTGTATCGGCTACCTCCGCAACCAGGTGGCCCTGATCCGGCCCAAAATCATTGTCTGTCTGGGGCGCATCGCCGCCATGAAGCTCATTCGCTCCGACTACAAAATCACCAAGGAGCACGGACAGTGGGTGGAGAAGGCCGGCGTACAGATGACGGCCATCTTCCATCCGGCGGCGCTGCTGCGGGACCCTCGGAAGCGGCCGGAGACCTTCGAGGATCTGAAATCCATCCAGGCCATGATCCAAAAGGTGTGCCAGCACACCTATTGAAGTCTGGCGGGAGGCGAAAAAACAACCCCCGGCCGCATCTGCGGCCGGGGGTGTTCCTCTCTTAGGAGCTCTGCTGGCGCTTGATGACTTTCAGCCGGACGAACTCCTCCCGCTCCTTCTCCTCCAGCGCCTCAGAAATAACGCGGATGGTGTGGTCCAGACCGGGAATGACAATATTTTGCAGGGCGTTGGCCCGTTTTTGGGTCTTGCGGATGGCCACCGCCAGGCGGTAGATGGAGGTCTCCACCTCGGCCAATTTGCGGATGAGATCCTTGACCTGGTGAAATTTCAGATAGGCCTCGTCCAGAACTGAGCCGGTGGTGTCAAAGCCGTACTCCAGCCGGGGGGACGGGCTGCGGTCGGGCAGGCGGGGGAGCTCCACGCCCATGACCGAGCGGTACTGGATCTCCAGCGTATCGTCCACAGCCACCGCCTGGGCGATCTGGTCGCAGATGCCCAGGCGCAGGTTGGCCTTCTGGAGGGCGGCGTAGGCCTCCGCAAAAACGGTGTCAATCTGGCCCTGGACCTCCTTGGCGGTGTCCAGCAGGGTCATCATTTCCCGGATGAGGATGTTGCGCTTGCGGTCCATCAGCTCATAGCCGGTGGCGGCCAGGGCGCGGGAGCGCTTGGAGGCCATGAGGTTGCCTTTGGTGGGTAGAATGGCGGCCATGGGACTTCACTTCCTTTCAGGGCGGGGAGCTAGTGCGGCTCCAGGCCGGAGGGGAGGATGCTCTTCCAGGCGCCGGGCACATAGTGTTCCTCCAGGGTCTTATCGTCCACCCGGTCCAGTTCACTCTTGGGCAGGATGGTCAGCAGCTTCCACCCCAGGTCCAAGGTCTCATGGATGGAACGGCGCTGGGCCATGCTCTGCTGGATGAAGAGCTGCTCAAAGGCCTTCCCGAACTGAAGGTACTGTTTGTCGGTCTCGGAGAGCTCATCCTCACCGATGACGCTGGCCAGGCTTCGGGCGTCCTGCACCTTGGAGTAGGAGGCAAAGAGCTGATTGGACAGGGCCGGGTGGTCTGCCCGGGTAAAGCCCTCGCCAATGCCGTCCTTCATGAGGCGGGAGAGGGAGGGCAGGATCGCGATAGGGGGATAGAGGCCCTTCTGATCCATATCCCGATCCAGGACGATCTGCCCCTCGGTGATGTAACCGGTCAGATCAGGGATAGGGTGGGTGATGTCGTCGTTGGGCATGGTGAGAATGGGCACCTGGGTTACCGAGCCGGGGCGGCCCTGAATCATGCCCGCCCGCTCATAGAGGGAGGCCAGGTCCGAGTAGAGGTAGGCGGGAAAGCCCTTCCGGGAGGGAATCTCTCCCTTGGAAGAGGAGAACTCACGCACGGCCTCGCAGTAGGAGGTCATATCGGTCATAATGACCAGCACATGATAGCCCTTGTCGAAGGCCAGGTACTCCGCCGCGGTCAGCGCGCAGCGGGGGGTGAGGATGCGCTCAATGATGGGGTCGGCGGCCAGGTTGAGGAACATGACCACCCGCTGGAGGGCTCCCGCCTCCTCAAAGCTGCGGCGGAAGAAGTCGGCGGTGTCGTTCTTCACACCCATGGCGGCGAAGACGATGGCGAAATCGCCCTCTCCCTCGCCCACCCGGGCCTGGCGGACAATTTGGGCGGCCAGCTCATTGTGCTTCATGCCCGAACCGGAAAAAATGGGCAGCTTCTGCCCCCGGATGAGGGTCATGTTGCAGTCAATGGCCGAGATGCCCGTATAGATGCAGTTGCGGGGGTATTTCCGGGAGACGGGGTTGATGGCCGAGCCGTTGATGTCCCGGCACTCCTCGGGGTAGAGCTCTCCAAAGTCGTCAATCGGACGGCCCGCACCGTCAAAGACGCGGCCGAGCATCTCCTTTGACAGGGGCAGAGTAATGGGCTCGCCGGTGAAGTGGGTGCGCACATTGTCCAGGGCGATGCCCCGGGTGCCCTCGAAGACCTGGAGGACGACCCGGTCGCCGTCGATGAGGATGACCCGCCCAAAGCGGCGCTGCCCATTGGCCAGGGTGAGCTCGGCGGTCTCATCATAGGCCACACCGTGGACCCCACGCAGAGCCACCAGGGAGCCCGAGAGCTCCGAGAGGCCGATATATTCCAGTCGCATTGTCAATCACCTCGCTGTGTCACTGGTTGGCCTGGTCTACTTGGCGCAGGGCCTGGGCCACGTCGGCGCGGTACCCGTCAAAGCGGCTCAGATCGTCGTTGGGCACCTCGTATTTGATCTTGGAGAGGGAGTCAAAGATGCCAGTGGCCTTGATCTGAGAGAAGGGGATGGCCCGGTCCACCAGCTTTTTGGCCCCGTCGTAGAGCTCCAGGATCAGTTCCATCATGCGGAACTGCTTGTCCAGGGGCACAAAGGTGTCGATGATATTATAGGCGTTCTGCTGCAAGAAGCCCACCCGGATGAGCCGGGCCGTCTCCAGCGTGAGCTTCTGATCCTCCGGGAGCACGTCCGAGCCGATGAGCTTGACAATTTCCAGGAGCTGATCCTCCTCCTGGAGGATGGTGAAGATGCGCTGGCGGTCGGCCATGAATTGGGGGCTTACATGCGCGTCGTACCAGGGCTTCAGGTCCGCGATATACTCCGAGTAAGAGGTGAGCCAGTTGATGGAGGGGAAGTGCCGCCCGTAGGCCAG
>CALXCU010000031.1 GCA_944386885.1 uncultured Oscillospiraceae bacterium
GCCAGCTGGAACTGGGTGTTCTGGAACTGGGAGATGCGCTTGCCGAACTGGACGCGCTCCTTGGAGTACTTGATGGCCTCCTCCAGAGCGCCCTCGCCCAGGCCCAGAGACTGCGCGGCGATGCCGATACGGCCGCCGTCCAGGGTCTGCATGGCGATCTTGAAGCCCTGGCCGATCTTGCCCAGCAGGTTCTCCTTGGGCACGATGCAGTCTTCCATGATCAGCTCGCAGGTGGAGGAGCCCTTGATGCCCATCTTCTTCTCGTGCTTGCCCACGGAGAAGCCGGGGAAGTCCCGCTCCACGATAAAGGCGGAGATCTCCTTCACCCGCTTGCCGCGCTTGTTGGTGGTGAAGCCGGTGACGGCGATGATCACAAACACATTGGCATAGCCGGCGTTGGTGATGAAGATCTTGGAGCCGTTGAGAATCCAGTTCTCGCCCTTCTCGTCCAGCACCGCGGTGGTCTGCTGGCCCTGGGCGTCAGTGCCGGCGCCGGGCTCGGTCAGACCGAAGGCGCCGATCCACTCGCCCTTGAGCAGCTTGGGCAGATATTTCATCTTCTGCTCCTCGGTGCCGTGCTCATAGATGGGGGCGCAGCACAGGGAGGTGTGAGCGGAGATGATGACGCCGGTGGTGCCGCAGACCTTGCTCATCTCCTCCACGGCCATGGCGTAAGAGAGGACATCGCCGCCGGCCCCGCCGTACTTTTTGGGGAAGTAGATGCCCATCATACCCAGCTTACCCAGCTTCTTGACGGTCTCCACCGGGAACTCCTCGGTCTCGTCCACTTCCTCGGCCAGGGGCTTGACCTCGTTCTCCGCAAACTCACGGTACATTTTGCGGATCATCTCGTGCTCTTTCGACAGATGAAAGTCCATACTTTTTGTTCCTCCTATATTATGTTACTTGGAATAATCGTAGAAACCCTTGCCGGTCTTGCGGCCCAGCGTGCCGGCCCGCACCATCTTCCGCAGCAGCAGGGAAGCGCGGTACTTGGGATCGTGGGTCTCCTCATACAGAGTGTCCATGATGGCCAGGCACACATCCAGACCGATCAGGTCGCCCAGAGCCAGGGGTCCCATGGGGTGGTTGGCGCCCAGCTTCATGGCGGTGTCCACCCCTTCCACGCTGGCCACGCCGGTGTACACCAGGTCGATGCCCTCGTTGATCATGGGAATGAGGATCTTGTTCACCACAAAGCCCGGAGCCTCATTTACCTCCACCGGCTCCTTGCCGATGGTGCGGGAGAGCTCCACGATGGCCTGGCAGGTCTCGTCAGAGGTGTGAGCGCCCCGGATGACCTCCACCAGCTTCATCACCGTGGCGGGATTGAAGAAGTGCATGCCGATGAACTTGTCCGCCCGCTGCGTGGCGGAGGCGATGGCGGTGATGGAGATGGAGGAGGTGTTGGAGGCCAGGATGGTCTCCGGCTTGCAGATCTTGTCCAGCTCCGAGAAGATGCTCTTCTTGATGTCCAGGTTCTCGATGGCGGCTTCCACCACCAGGTCCGCGTCGGCGGCCAGATTCAGGTCGGTGGTAAAGGTCATCTTGTCGGTGATGGCCTTTTTGCCCGCCTCGTCCAGCTTGCCCTTGGCGATCTTCTTGTCCAGCCCCTTCACCAGCCGGGCCTCAGAGGCCTGGATGATGGCATCGGAGATGTCCCGGACCACCACATCGAATCCGGACTTGGCAAAAACCTGGGCGATTTCCAGGCCCATGGTGCCGCCGCCGATGACAACGACTTTTTTCATGTTTGGTTCCCTCCTGTAGATTTTGATCGGGCTTGCGCCCAACTAGGATATACCAGAAAGTTCCGCCCAACAGGCGGAGAGGGGATACTCACCGATTCTGGAAGCGCTTTTCCGCGCGCTTCTCCAGAAACACGCCCATGCCCGTCCCACCCGGCGCTGCCGCGCCGTGCGGGGACCCCGAGGATCTCATTTCGATCGCCGGAAGTGAATTCCGCCGATCACAAGGTTTTGACTTCGTCAAAACGCTTGACGGCGCAGGCGCCGCCCCGCCTTGCGGGGCCCCACGAGGGCCCGGGCGCGGGCATGGCGCTTACTTGTTCTGGAAGTGCTTCTCCGCACGCTTCTCCAGAAACGCGCCCATGCCCTCGTTTTTGTCCTGGGTGCCGCAGGTGACGCCGAACGCCTCGGACTCGAAGGCGGAGGCGGTGGCGATGTCGGCCTGCATCCCCATGCGGATGCACCGCTTGGACTCGGCCACCGCGATGGGAGCATTGGCACAGATGGCCTGCGCCAGCGCCATGGCGGTATCCATCAGCTCCTCGGGGGGGACCACCTGGCTGACCAGGCCGATCTCCTTGGCCTCCGCCGCACCGATGGTCTTGGCGGTGAGGATCAGCTCCATGGCCTTGGACACGCCGACGATGCGGGGCAGGCGCTGGGTGCCGCCGAAGCCGGGGGTGATGCCCAGGCCCACCTCGGGCTGGCCGAATTTGGCCTTTTCCGAGGCGATGCGGATGTCGCAGGCCATTGCCAGTTCGCAGCCGCCGCCCAGGGCGAAGCCGTTTACCGCGGCGATGACCGGCTTGGCCAGATTCTCCAGCCGGAGGAAGATGCCGCTGCCCCGGACGCCGAAGCGTCTGCCGTCGATGGAGGAGAACTCCTTCATCTCGGCGATGTCGGCGCCCGCCACAAAGGACCGTCCGGCCCCCGTGAGGATCACGGCGCGGATCTCGCTGTTCTGCTCCACCGCAGTGATGGCGGCATCCAGCTCGTCCAAAACAGCGGAGTTAAGAGCGTTGAGGGCCTCGGGGCGGTTGATGGTCAAAACGCCCACATTGCCCTGCTGTTCCAACAGTACAAGTGCCATGGTACAGACCTCCTTGAAAATGTAGGATCACAGCGTGGGGAGGGAGGCAAGTGTGTCAAGAGTTTAACAATAGAGACCATAAAAAAATGCAAACCCACGAAGTGGCCATTTGCCTCCATCATAAATGTACAAATATCGTGATAAATAAAATATATGCTTTTTTGCCGTATTAAGCAAGAAAAATAGATATGTCAAAATAGATAGTTTTTGCTGTGACAATCTGTCAAAACATCCAAAAGCGAAAGCGAAGGGCCGCATAATTGCGGAAAACGGCGAATTTCGGATGGAATCCGCCCGGGCCCTTTACAAAGACGGCTGGATCGGATAGAATACAATATAGAATTCAGCTGGTACATTTATTGTAGCAGAGATTCCTGTATAGTCAAACTGAAAAATCTTATCGGGCTTATAAATGTGAACAACAGACACGGAGGAGGGAACGCATTGGAACTGAAAGAGATCCTGTCCCGAGTGGACCACACACTGCTGAAGCAGGAGTCCACCTGGGAACAGATTCGGGAAGTGTGCGACGACGGGGTGAAGTACGGCTGCGCCTCGGTGTGCATCCCCGCGGGCTATGTGGAGCAGTGCAGTGACTATCTGGGAGACCGGCTGAAGATCTGCACGGTGATCGGGTTCCCCAACGGCTACTCCACCACGGCGGTGAAGGTGTTCGAGACGGAGAACGCCATTCAGAACGGCGCGGATGAGATCGACATGGTGATCAACATCGGCTGGGTGAAGGACTGCCGCTGGGACGACCTGCTGGAGGAGATTAAGTCCGTGAAGGCCTCCTGCCAGGGCCGCATCCTCAAGGTCATCGTGGAGGCCTGCCTGCTCACTCAGGAGGAAAAGGTGAAGATGTGTGAGCTGGTGACCCAGGTCGGCGCGGACTATATCAAGACCTCCACCGGCTTCTCCACCGGCGGAGCCACGAAAGAGGACGTGGCCCTCTTCGCCAAGCACATCGGCCCCGGCGTGCGCATCAAGGCCGCCGGCGGCATCTCCACCCTCCAGGACGCCCAGGACTTCCTGGACCTGGGCGCCGACCGGCTGGGCACCTCCCGGATTGTCAAGCTGGTCCAGGGCCAGCAGGGCGAGGGGTATTGAGCACGTCGTACAAACATAAGGGGCGCGCCGCACAGCGGCGCGCCCCTTTTTGAAAAATGCACAGGGGCCGGACACCGGCCGGCCCTCCATG
>CALXCU010000032.1 GCA_944386885.1 uncultured Oscillospiraceae bacterium
TGCTTGCTCTTGGCGCCAAAGTAGCCCTTGGCCAGCTTGAGGGTCTTATTTCTTCTCTTGCGCGTCATCATCGCGCCTTTGACTCTAGCCATGTTCGGTTAGCCTCCTATATCAATGAGTAAATTTCATATTTGTAGGGGATCATGCGCTTGATGGCGGGCTCGTTGGTCTTGTCCGCATAAGCGCCGGCGCGGAGGCCCCGCTTGAGCTTGGTGGTCTTACCGTGGCCGTTGAGCAGGTGACGCTTGTAGGCGTGGGCGCGCTTGACCTTGCCGGTCTTGGTGAGGTTGAATCTCTTCTTCGCACCGCTGTGGGTTTTCAGCTTAGGCATGGTGGTGATCTCCTTTACTGTTTTCGTAGTGGCCGGGGGAGGGTTACTTCTTGCCCTCCTTGGCGGTCTTGGGGGAGAGGAAAATGGACATGTGGCGGCCGTCCAGCTTAGGTTCCTTATCCAACGTGGCGACCTCGCCGCAGTCCTCCGCGAATTTGACCAGAAGGTTCCGGCCGATGTCGGTGTGTGCCATCTCACGTCCGCGGAAACGGACGGTGACCTTGACCCGGTTGCCCTCGCCCAGGAACTTCTGGGCGTTGCGCAGCTTGACATTGAAGTCGTTGACGTCGATGCTGGGGGACATGCGGATCTCCTTGATCTCCACGACGCGCTGGTTCTTCTTGGCTTCCTTCTCCCGCTTGGTCTGCTCGAACTTGTACTTGCCATAGTCCATGAGCTTGCAGACCGGGGGAACGGCGGTGGGGGAGATCTTGACCAGGTCCAGGTCGGCCTCCATGGCCCGCTGCAGCGCCTCCCGGGCGGACATGATACCCAGCTGCTCGCCGGTGGCGGAGACCAGGCGGACCTCCTTGTCGCGGATCTCTTCGTTGATTTGATGACCCTTGCTGCTGATACGGCAGCACCTCCCATTCTCTAGATAATCGCAAAAAAAGCGGCTGCCAGACCGGCACCCGCATCGCATGAAAAACCCGCCGGAGAGAACCGGCGTGTGGTTTTTGACCATGTGAACCTCTTCGCTCAAACGCTGGAGGTGAGGACGGGAACCGTTCTGCTTTGTTGTACTGAATTAGTATAGCAGGCCGGACCGGCCCTGTCAAGCATTTTTTGCCGGTCCGGCCTGGAGAGAGGCGGTTTAGTTGGGACGGCTTCCGGTGGAGCTGGCCTCCTTCGGATGCGGCCGGTGGAAATGGACCATACCGGTGCGGTCCAGGGCCACCATCACGGCGGGGATAAACACCAGCTGGAGAATGATGCCGGGGATGGCGTTGAGCAAAGCGCCGCTCAGGAAGATCTGCCAGGTGAAGGGCTCGCCGGCCACGCCGGTCATCAGGACCCGGACCGCAGCCCATACGGCGCGCCCGCCCACCATGGCGGCCAGGAGGGCGCGGTACAGGGAGACCACACACTGCCAGCGGGAGCGGTTGTAGAGGAACCCGGCGATGCCGCCGTAGGCGCAGAGCTCAAAGGCCATGGCCACCGCCGTCAGGAGCGGGGGCATCCCAAAGAGGGTCATGCGCATCAGGGGGGCGACGAAGCCCACCACTGCGCCATACTGCCAGCCGCAGATGAGGCCGCAGAGGAATACAGGCAGGTGCATGGGCAGGAGCATACTGCCGATCTGGGGGATCTGGCCGGTGAAGAAGGGGAGGACCAGGCACAGGGCCAGGAACATGGCCGAGAGGACCAGGTCGTGGATCCACTTTTTCCGGGTGGTCTGCTTCATGGTTGAAAACTCCTTTTCCAAAAACTAGAGGTCCGGCCCGCCGCAGAGAACCGGCCGCGCTTACAGACCTAACCATAACACATGGAGTACACTCCAAGTCAAGCCCTAAATTGCGGGAATGGACTTTTTAGCCGGACAAGGAATCAAACAGGGGCGGCCCAGAAACGAAGTTCTGGGCCGCCCCTATTCCCCTAGAGCTCGGAATCCGGCCTTGTCGTCCAAACGGATGGCGTTTCCAATTACATATAGAGCCCGCCGTTGACATTCATAGCGTCCCCGGTTACATAGTCCGATAGAGAACTGGCGTAAAAGAGGACGGCGTTGGCCACATCCTGGGCCTCCCCATAGCGGCCCAGGGGGATGTAGGACTTTGGGTCCTTCTGAGACCAGGAGAGGTCCCGGGCCATGGGCGTGAGGATGTTGCCCGGGCAGACGGCGTTGGCGGTGATCTGGAAGGGTGCGCCCTGGAGGGCGAAGCACTTGGTAAGGTTGAGCACCCCGGCCTTGGCTGCGGCGTAGGAGGCATCGGAGCTGCGGCCGCCCCGAAGGGCCGCCAGAGAAGAAATATTGACGATCTTGCCGTAATTTTGGGCTTTCATCCGCGTAAAGACCGCCTGGGTGCAGAAGAAGAGGGCCTTCAGGTCGATGTTCATCATGCGGTCCCAGCCCTCCGGGGTGATATCCTCAATAGCGGCCGTGCCGGTGATGCCCGCCGCATTGACCAAAATGTCGATCCGGCCCCAGAAGGAGGCGGCTTGGGCCACCTTCTCTGGGATGCGGGGGAAATCGGCCACATTCCACTCCAGGGCCCGGGCGGCTCCGCCCCGGGCACAGATCTCCTGAGCGGTGGCCTGGGCGGTAACTGGGTCCAGGTCGCTGACAATGACCCGGGCCCCGTGCTGGGCTAAAACCCGAGCGGTGGCCGCGCCGATTCCCCGGCCTGCTCCGGTGACGAGGGCCGTTTTTTCCTGTAAAAGCGTATTCACAATTCTTCCCTCCTGTTCCGTTCAACGCTTGTGGACGGCCAGGCCGAAGGCGTCCAAGGCGGCCTCCCGGAGCATCTCCGCCAGGGAGGGGTGGGGGACGATGAGCCGCTCCCAGTCCGCCAGGGTGAGGTGCTGCGTGACCGCAAGAGCGCCAATGGTGATGAGTTCAGCGGCGTTTTCGCCCACGATGGTGACGCCCAGGGTGGTCTTCTCATCCCGGTCCATAACGACATAGACTGCGCCGGAGGCTCCCTCGGCCAAGGCCATGCCGTTGGCGGCGTAGGGGAAGGAGCCGGTCACCACCGCCCGCCCGGCCTGCTGGGCCGCAGGTGCGCTCAGGCCCACGGTGGCAAAGCATGGCGTGGTGTAGATGCAGCTGGGAATGGGGGTATCGCCCACGGGGCGGGGCGTGCCCAGAATAGCGGCCAGGGCGGCCTCCCCCTCGGCGTAAGCGGCGTGGGCCAGAAGAGGATGGCCAAAGGCGGCGTCTCCGATGGCATAGACGCCGGGGAGACTGGTCTCCTGGTTCCCGTCCACTTGAATCGCACCGTTGGGGGCCAGGGTCAAACCCAGGGCCTCCGCGTCGATCCCGCAGAGATTGGGCCGCCGGCCCGCGGCCATGAGGACGGCCTCCGCCTCCACAGAGCACGGACTCCCGTTGTGCGCATAGACGGCCCTCCGGCCCGCGGCGCAGGCCTCCAGGCGCAGCAGCTTGGCGCCGGTGACCAGGGAGATTCCCCGCTTTTGCAGGCCGGAGCACACCAGGCGGACGGCCTCGGGCTGCTGCCCGGGCAGGAGAGCGGGGAGCATCTCCAGCACGGTAACGCGGGTCCCAAAGGCGGCAAATGCGCTGGCCAGCTCCAGCCCCACCACGCCGCCGCCAATGACGGCCATGCTGCGGGGGAGGGCCTGGAGCTCCAAGGCCTGGGTGCTGTCCATGGCCAGCTCCGCGCCGGGGACAGGGAGGAGCACCGGGGAGGAGCCGGTGGCGATGACCACGGCCTTTCCGGAGTAGGAACGGCCGGCGCAGGTCACGGCGCCGGGGCCCTCCAGCCGGGCCTCCCCATGCACCACCTCAGCCCCGGCGGCGGAGAGCAGCGATGTCACGCCGCCCACCAGCTGCCCGGTGACGGCCTGGCGCTGCCGCTGGATGGCCCGGAAGCTGAAGGAGCCCGCCTCCCGGAAGATGGCCTGTCCGGTCAGAGTGCGGATGCGCGCGAGCAGCTGGGCCTTGTCCAGCAAGTACTTGGTGGGGATGCACCCCACATTCAGGCAGGTGCCGCCCAGGCGCTCTTTTTCAAAGAGGGCCACCGAGAGCCCCCGTTTGGCCGCCGCAATGGCGAAGGAGTAGCCCCCCGGGCCGCCGCCCAGGACCAGCACGTCAAAGGAATTCATTCATCCACTCCCCCTTTACGCCAGCAGCAGGGCCGGGTGTTCCAGAAGCAGCTGGAGCTCCTGCTGGAACTGCGCGCCATAGGCGCCGTCGATGAGCCGGTGGTCATAGGAGCCGGTGATCCGCATCCGGGGCACCGGCTGGAACTGCGCCCCATCCCACACGGGCTCCGTGTGAATGCCGCCTACCGCCAGAATACAGCTCTCCGGCGGATTGACGATGGCGCAGAACTGCTCCACACCGTACATCCCCAGATTGGAGATGGTGACGCTGCCGCAGTTGCACTCCGCGGGAGAGAGGCGGCCTTCCCGGGCCTTTTGGATCAGAGCCTGGTACTGGACGGAGATTTCCTCTAGGCCCAGGAGATCTACGTCCCGCACCACTG
Source organism: uncultured Oscillospiraceae bacterium (assembly GCA_944386885.1). Classification (GTDB taxonomy): domain Bacteria; phylum Bacillota; class Clostridia; order Oscillospirales; family Oscillospiraceae; genus Pseudoflavonifractor_A. The sequence continues at coordinate 4,501 of CALXCU010000032.1, forward strand.
GAACCAGAAGGGCGTCCTCCGAGGCCACCGCCAGGCCAATGCTGGTGTGCCGGCTCATCCGCACCCCGTCCTTCTCATAGCGGGCGTTGACCAGAGGATACTTCCGGGCGGCCACGGCCACGGCCTTGGCGATCAAGTCGTTATAGGACAGCTTGATCCCGCGCCGTTCCAGAAACAGCTGCCGCAGCTCCATGCAGGCCGACATATCCACCGCGCTGACGCATTGCCAGCTGGGGATTGTCTGTACGCTCTCCAGCATCCGCCGCCCGATGACCTGACGGGTGCGGCTGAGGGAGAGAAGCTGAGCGTCCGGCTCATCCACAGGTGCGGCGGGAGCGGGAGCAGCTGCCTGTATGTCCTTCCGGGTCAGGAAACGGCCGTTCTGCGGTGTGAGGCCGGAGAGCTCCACTCCCAGTTCCCGGGCCAGCAGCTTGGCGTTGGGCATGGCGGCGGGCTTGGCAGCCGGTTCGGGGGCGTACACGGCGGAGACACCGCCCTGGATGGGCAGATAGTCGTCCCCGCCTGCCTCCGGCACGTCCGGGGACGGAGCGGCGGGGGCGGAGGGAACCTCCGAACTACCCCGGCGATAGGCGGCCCGGTCCTCCTCCTTACCCACTACCATCAGCACGTCGCCCGCATGGACCAGGTCGCCCTCAGACACCAGGACGTCCAGAATCACACCGGCCGCATAGCTCTCCACCGGAAGAATGGCCTTGTCGGTTTCGGCCTCCACCAGGACGTCTCCTCGCTTGATGCGATCCCCCGCCTGGACGGGGACCGAGACAATGGTGGCCTCGTCGGTGGTCTGACCGGCGTTGGGCATTTTGATCTCCTGAAGCATTTGTCTGCCCTCCTTTCTACAGTTTAGCCAGCTCCCGGGCGGCCTGCGCAATGCGCTCCGCCGACGGGATGACGAACCGCTCCAGTGGGGGCGAGAAGGGGATGGGCACATCCGGGGTGGCGATGCGCACCACGGGCGCATCCAGAAGGGTGATGGCCTGCTCGGCCACATAGGAGGCCAGCTGCGCCCCCCAGCCGCAGTTATAGTGGTCTTCGTGGACAATCATCAGCTTCCCGGTCTTCTCCAGAGAGGCGAGTACTGTCTCGTAATCGAAGGGGACCAGACTCCTGGGATCGATGACCTCGCAGTGGATGCCCTCCCGCTCCAGCACTTCGGCGGCCTCCAGAGCTTTATAGCACATGAGCAGATTGGCCACAATGGTGATGTCGCCCCCGGCGCGGCGGACGGCGGCCTTCCCGAAGGGGACGGTGTAGTCCTCCTCGGGCACCTCGCCCACGGCGTTGAGCTGTCCGGCCTCTTTTCGATTGCCGCCGTAGAGCAGCTTGTGCTCAAAGACCAGAACCGGGTTGTCGTCCCGGATGGCCTGCTTCATCATGCCCTTGGCGTCGTAGGCGGTGGAGGGGCAGATGACCTTCAGCCCGGGGACGTGGGTAAAATAGCTCTCCAAGCTCTGGGCGTGCTGGGCGCCCCGGTTGGTGGCCCCGCAGGGGGCGCGCATGACCATGGGCACCTTCACCTGCCCGTTGGACATGTAGCACATCTTAGCGGCCTGGTTGACCAGCTGGTCCATCATGCAGAACAAAAAATCGCCGTACTGCAGATCAGCCACCGGGCGCATCCCGGCCATGGCCGCGCCCACGCAGGCACCGGCGATGAGAATTTCCGAGATGGGGGTGTTGATGACCCGCTCAAAGCCGAACTCGTCGGCCAATCCCTTGGTGACGGTGAACGCGCCGCCCATGCCGCCGGGGATGTCCTCGTCCTCACCCATGACGAAGACTGTGGGGTCGGCCCGCATTTCCTCCTGGATGGCGCGCTTGAGCGCCTCCGCGATGGACAGGACTGCCATTAGCTCTCCTCCTTCCAAAATACATGCTCCAGAGCGCTCTCATTGGGGGGGAAGGGGGCCGCCTTGGCGTATTCCACGGCCTCTTCCACCTCTGCCTGGACGGCCTCCTCCAGCTGGACCAGCTCCTCCTCTGTGGCGGCGCCCTCCTCCAAAATCCTGGCGCGGAAGCGGTGGACCGGGTCCCGGGCAAACCAGTAGGCCTCCTCTTCCTTGGGGCGGTAGCCGCAGGCGTCGTTGCGGGAGTGGCCGCCGTGGCGGTAGGTTTTCAGCTCCAGAATGGTGGGTCCGCCTCCGGAGCGGGCCCGGGCAATCGCCCGTCCGGCTGCGGCGTTGACGGCCAGAACATCGTTGCCGTCCACCACCTCGCTGGGAATGCCGTAGACGGCGGCGCGGTCGGCGGCCACGTTCTCCAGCACGCAGGTGAGCTTGATGGAGGTGGTGGCGGAGTACAGGTTGTTCTCGCAGACAAAGACCACGGGCAGCTTCCACAGCCCGGCGGCGTTCATGGTCTCATGGTAGGAGCCCTCGTTGGAGGCGCCGTCGCCAAAAAAGCATACGCAGACGTTGTCCTTCTTCTGCATCTGGAAGGCCAGGCCGATCCCGGCAGCAATGGGCAGGTTGCCCCCAACAATGGCGTTGGCGGGGATGGCGCCCACCCGGATGTCGCCGGTGTGCATGGCCCCGCCGTGACCGCCGCAGCAGCCCTCCGCCTTGCCGAACATCTCGCACATCATGGCGCGCACGCTCACGCCCTTGGCCAGGTCGTGCCCCGCCGGGCGGTGGGTGCTGGCCATCCAGTCGTCAGGCCGCAGATCGTAGAGCATCCCTACCGCACAGGCCTCCTCGCCGTGGCTCTGGTGGATCGTGCCGGGCATGATGCCCTCCAGGAACAGATAGTAGATCCGCTCCTCATACGTCCGGATGAGAAACATCTTTTGATACATGCCCAGGGCCCGTTCTTTCCCGGGAAACTGTTCCATGTCCGCCCCTCCTTTTTGATTCATAATTCATTACTAATTTTAATGGCGGTTCCGGATGTAAAAATGATATCCTTCTCTGCGCGAATCTGTCAATAAACCGGTAGAATTTGCACAAAAATTGAAAGACAAAGCCGAGTTTTATCAATAATATGAGGAAGAATTTGCTGAAATAACCAAAAATAAACCAACAAAATTGGGAGATTGAACAGGCGTTTTTGAGTAATTTCATTTTTAAAATTTAGTAAAAAAGATTGCGTGATTTGCGCTTGGACTTTATAATAGAGCAGAAGACGGCAAGAGGAGGGAGTATGATGCATCCGGAAAAAGCGACCATGCGCGATGTGGCGCGCCTGGCAGGCGTCTCCCAGTCCACAGTCTCCCTGGTACTCAATCAGGCGGACCACGGCTCCATCCCGCCGGAAACGCGGCAGAAGGTCCTGGAGGCGGCCAAGGAGCTTCACTATGACAAGCCGGCCCGGACCCGTTCCAAGGGCCAGCCAAAGAGCGGGGCGATTTTGGTGCTGGCGGGCAGTATGACCAACCCCTATTACCCTTACATGCTTCAGGGGTTGGAGCGGGCTGCGGCGGGGGAGCATCTGCACCTGCTGGCGTGCTGTACCCACCACCGGGCGGAAGAGGAGCGGGCATTTCTGGAGCTGGCGGTCCGGCAGCGCCATCTGGCAGCCATCTATCTCTATCCCCCGGAGGATGAAGCCTTTGCCCAGCAGATGAATCTGCGCCTGCCGGTCCTGGCCATCTGCGACAAACGGAAGGGATCCCGCCTGGATCTCATTGAACTGAACAACTACCAGGCGGGGGTGTTGGCTGCGGAACATGTGATCGGCTTAGGGCACCGGCGGATTGCGGTGCTGGCGGCGGAGCCGGACCGAAACCTGGCCCGGATCAACCGAATTAAAGGGATCACAGCGTGTGCTGCGGCCCACGGCCTGGAGGATCAGCTGACCGTTTTGACCAGGCTTCCTGACGGTGGGGAGCTGGATGGCGGAACACTGGGGGAGGGAGACGACTACCGGGCGGGCTACCGCCTGGCCCGGTATCCCGAGCGGTATTTTCCGGGCTGCACGGCGCTGATCGCGATCAATGATATGCAGGCGATCGGCGCGCTGGATGGGCTGCTCTACAGTGGGAGAAGTGTCCCGGAGGAGATCTCTGTCGTTGGATTTGACAACCTGCTCTTTGCCGGGGTGTCCAGGATCTCCCTGACCAGTGTGGACCACCACCCGGATGTGCTGGCCCAGGCGGCCATGGATCTGCTCAGGCACCGCATCACGCCGGAAAGCCGGGGGCACTGGCTCTCCGCAGCGCGGTTCCAGGTCGACTGTGCACCGCGCTTGGTCATGCGGAACTCAACCGCCCGGCTGAATGTAAAATAGTACATAAATAGGAAAGCAGCGGAGGGGACATTCCATCTGCTGCTTTCGTGTTTCAAGAGGCTTTGGAATCATTGATAGTTAAAATAGACAAAATAGAGAAAAATAGAATGTTTGAATTAGACAATTACGCCATTTTTTCAGTTTTGTTTTGCCGCAATCTGTGTTCCGTGCATCTTGTGAAGGAAAAAAACGGACTCTATACTGAATACAACAGAGAGGTGCTTTATGGAGCTGAATCATACTTGCCTGGAAATTTTAAATCTTCTCCATAACGAAAAAACATATATCAGTGTCAAGGATCTGGCGGTACGGACTGGAAAGACGGAACGTTCGGTCCGCTACAGCTTGGAATTGATCGACCGGTTCCTGACCCAAAAGGGACTCCCCCTGCTGGAGCGGAAATTTGGGAGCGGAGTCCTCTTGGAGGAGACAGCTCAGACGGGGGCAGTGATGGATCAATTTTTGGCACATCAGACGCCCTACCAGTACAAATTCAGCTCCGCAGAACGGGAGCAGTTTTTGGAGGTCTGCCTATTGGTGGGCAGGAGCCGCTATGTCTCCATCCTGGAAATGGCGCAGCGTCTGACCGTCTCCTATGGGACCATCTCGACAGACTTGGAGCGGGTGGAGCAGTGGATGACGGCGCGGGGACTGAAGCTGGTGCGCCGGTCCCGGATGGGTCTGCGGGCGGAGGGAGATGAGACGGCGATCCGCCGGGCCTGCCTGGAGCGGCTGGACGAGACCATCTCTCTGACCGAATATGAAAATTATCTCTATCAAGCGCCCCTGAAACACAAAATCACGGGGCTCATCCTAGATGAGCTCTTCCAGGGGCTGGACCGGGCGTTTATCCGCGACCTTCCCAAGCAGGCGGAGGCCTTTTTAAATCGGGTCTTTGATGACGAGTCCTTCGGAAATCTGATTTTTTTCTTAGCGATCCTGGCCCAGCGGCGCCTGGCGGAGCATGCGGGGAAGGAGGAGGGAAGCCGGAGAGAGGAGAACGGACCACATGTGGAAGAGGCGGAGGCGGCCGTTCTGCTCCTGGACCTGCTGGCAGAAAACGTGGGGATTACCTACACCACTGGAGACGCTCAGGAATTGACGGAGCAGCTCCTGATTTCCAAGAGCATTGAACGGGGTCAGGGAACGCTGGGGCGGGACCCGGGCCGCTCCCGCCGCTTCATTGCAGTAGCGGAAGAAATGGTGGACAAGATTGAAGAACTCTATCACATCAGCTTTGGGGCGGCCCGAAGCGATCTGGTGGAGCGCCTGATGACCCATATGATCCCAACGGTCTACCGCATCCGCTATCACCGGAAAATTGTCAATCCGCTCTATGACGAGCTGGCGGCAAAGCACGGAGAGCTGCTGCGGTACACCAAAGAGGCAGCCAAACCGCTGGAGCGGCACTGCGGTGCACCGGTGAACGACCAGGAGATCTCCTATCTGGCGCTGTATTTCCTGGCGGCTCTGGACCAGCAGGAGGGCCAGCGGCCCCGCCGGCCCCGGGTGGTAGTGGCTTGCGGTTCCGGGTACGGCACAGCCCAGGTAGTCGCCTCTCAGCTGAGCCGGTCTTTTGAGATAGAGATTGCGGCGGTGCTCTCGGGCCGGAATGTCCTGGAGCTGACTGAGCAGGGGGAGCTCCACTATGACTATATTGTCAGTACGGTAGACCTTCCCCGGCTTCCGGAGGAGCGGTATATCAAGGTAAATCCCATTTTTACCCATGCAGACTATGAAAAGATTGCGCACCTGATGGATGTCAAAAAGCAGGAGCGGCCCCCGGAGCGCTATCTGGAGACCGCCGATACGCTGGCCAGGATTGCAAAAAAACACGGTGCGGCCACGAATTTGGACCAGATGAAAATGGAATTCCTTGCCACAATGATCCAGACTTCGGAACGCAGCAATTTTCTTGACGCCAATACCAGAGAGCCCTCCCTGGCAGAGTTGCTCCTGCCCAAATTGGTACAGATGGACGTGGAGTGCCGGGACTGGAAGGAGGTGGTGCGAAAAGGGACAGTCCCGCTCGAGATGTACGGATATGTGGCCGGGCGCTATAAAGATGCCATTATTCATAATATTCTGGAATATGGACCGGCCATGGTCATGTTTCCCGGCGCACTGATCTCACATGCCGCACCCACCGAGGGGTGCCGTAAACTGGGCGTAAGCTTTATGAGCCTGCGCCGTCCGGTGAGCTTTCATAACAAGCGGTACGATCCCGTGCGGATTGTGTTCACCCTCTCGGTCTTGGACGGAAACCGCCATATGAATGCGCTGATGCAGCTGTTTCGAATGCTCTCGGATCCCGATATCCGGGAACAGCTTTTTCAGGCATGCACAAAGGAGCAGCTGCTTAAGCTCATACAGCGCGCTTCAGAAGGGTGAGGAGGTGAGAGGTGAGAGACCGCGCGAGTGCCATTCTAGAGACGATAGGGAGCAAAATGGTATGGAAATCTGTCATGACATAGCGTTGGATATGCGGTGTGTGCGGCTGGATGTCACAGCCCAGGACTGGCGGGAGGCAGTCCAGAAAGCAGGACTCTCCCTGGTAGAAAACGGGTATATCACGCCAAGTTATCTCCTGGATGTGATCGAGCGGGAGGAGCAGTGGCCCACGGGACTGCCCACGCTGCCGGTGGGGGTAGCCATCCCCCATGCACTGAAGGGGGATAACGTGGTGGTTCCCCATATCGCCGCCTGCCGCCTGACGGAACCGGTTGTGTTCTGCCAGAGCGGCGGCGTCCCCGGGGAGGATGATTTGGATGTCAGACTGGTCTTTCTCCTGGCTTTGAAAGACCCAAGGGAGCAGCTGAGCCTGCTCCAGAAGCTCATGGCTGTTATTTCGGATGAGGATGTGCTGGCCAGTCTCCTGACGGCAGGCACCCCCGAAGAATTCAGCGATATTTTTAACGGCTCTGCGGCCAAGTGGAATTAGAAAGGAGCGTAAAGATGAACCGGAAAGTGAAAATCGTGGTGGCCTGCGGCGCGGCCATCGCCCAGTCCAGTATGCTGCAGATGATGATCTCCAGTTATTTGGACAAGAAAAAAGTCTCCTATGAGATCCAAAAGTGTACCTTCTACGAGCTCCAAAACAAGGTAAAATCCTGGGATCCAGACTTTGTGTACACGGTGGGCCAGCCGCCCTTCCAGATGCGGGAGGGGCTCCACCACGACGGCATGAGCATCTTTACCGGCGTGGGGAGGGATAAGACGCTGGATGAGCTCTATGAGATGATCCAGAAGCTGGACAAGTAAGCAGAGAAACCAATCGGACGAAAGTGAGGGGAAACGACTGTGGAAATCATCCAATCTGTTATCGATTTCATGCAAAACCTGGGCGCGGCCTGCATGATGCCTATCTTTGTATTCATCATCGGACTGGTGGTTCGCGTCCCCCTGGGCGCCTTGGTCAAGGCCTCGATCACGGTGGGCTGCGGCTTTGTGGGCACCTTTATGGTTATGGACCATCTGGCGGAGTACATCGGTCCCATTTCTAACGCGCTGGTGGAGTCCTTCAACCTGAATCTGGACGTGATTGACGTAGGCTGGCCGGTGACTGGCTCCTTCTCCTGGGCGGTGCCCATCGCCCCTCTGATCTTTGTGGGCGTATTTGTGCTCAACCTGATCTTGATCGGGGTGGGCTTTACCCGCACGTTGGACGTGGATATCTGGAATTACTGGGGGTTCATGCTGGCCGGCGCCATGGTATACTATTCTACGGAGAATGTGGTGTTTGGCCTGATCGCGGCCCTGATCACAGCGGCCGTTACCTTCCGCCTGGCCGACTATGCGGCTCCCGTGACCCAGCACATCTATCCGGGCATCAGCTTCCCCCACACCTGCGCCATCTTCTGGATGCCCTATGCCAAATTCATGGATAAAATTTACGACCGGATCCCCGGCTTCAACAAGCTGGATGCGGACCCGGAGCATCTCAAGGAGAGGATTGGTTTCTTCGGCGATCCTATGTTTATCGGCCTGATCATTGGCGCGGCGCTGGGCGCGCTGGCGGGGCAGAGCCCAGCGGAGATCATTGCCACGGCTATCAACATCGCTGCGGTTATGCTGCTGCTGCCCAAGATGGTCTCTCTGTTGATGGAAGGCTTGTCCACCATCGCTCAGTACACCCAGACTTGGGCGCAGAACATGAAGTTCCTCAAGGGCAAGGATCTGTATATCGGCATTGACGGCGGTATCCTGATGGGCCGCCCCAGCGTCATCGTGGTGGGCGTAATCATGATCCCCATCATGCTGGTTCTGGCGGCCATCGTCCCGGGCAACCGGGTGCTGCCCATCGCAGATCTGGCGGTGCTGACCTCCTGGTTCTGCTGGTGCCCGGTGGCGGCGAAGGACAACATCTTCCGCGGCATCGTCTCGGCTATCATCCAGGGTGTGGTGATCCTGTTGATTGCCACCGCCATGACTAACATCCACGATATTTTGGCGATGCAGTCCGGCTATGTGTACGCCGAGGGTATCCAGCATACCTCTGCTCTGGTTATGGGCCAGGAGCTGGTGCCCGACCTCCTCTACGCGGTTTTCAACGCGCTGTTCGGAAAGTAACGCAAGCGCTTTCTCCTGCGCGGGACCTGCGGGTCCCGCGCAGGAGAAAAGGAGAAAGGGGACGCAGACCTATGACAAAGATCCTCTTGGCCACAGATCTGGACAAAACATGTTTGGATGACGAGGCCCGAGTGCCGCGCCAGTGCCTGGAAGCGGTGGCGAGATATGTGGCGGCGGGCGGACTGTTTACCATCGCCACGGGGCGCCCCACCCGGGGCGCCCTGCTCTACGGGGAGCTGATGGAGCTGGTCAACGTCCCCATCGTGACCTATAACGGGGCCTGCATCTATGATGTCCGGGCGGGCCGTGCCCTTTGGAGGCGCACGCTGGAGCCGGGTGCGGATGAACTGCTGCGGCGGGCCCTGGAGCGCTTCCCGGCAGTGGGCGCGCTGGTGTTCCAGGGGGAGGAGGACGCGGCCTACCTGGTGCGGGGAAATGAGTACATCCATGAGGTCACCTGGAACCGGGAGCACTACCGGCCAACGCCCCGGGCGATTGAGGAGATCCCTGGCCCCTGGAACAAGTTTGTACTGGCTGGGCCGCCGGAGCCCATGGCCCAGTGCGCGCGGCTGATCCAGACAGAAGGGGCCGGCGCCTTCACCGTGGTACTGAGTGAAGAGGTGTTTCTGGAGGTCAATGGTCCCGGCGTGAGCAAGGGAAACGCGCTGCGGGCGGTGGCGGAGCTGGCCCAGGTTCCCCGGGAGCATGTGATTGCCGTGGGAGACAGCCTGAACGACCTGGATATGATCGCCTGGGCGGGCTGGGGAGTGGCAGTGGCCAACGCCCAGGAGCCAGTCCGAAAGGCGGCCCGGTATAGGGTCCCGGCCAATACGGAATACGGAGTCCGCGCCTGTGTGGAGCAGATCGCGCTGCCGCTGCTGTGCGGGAGTGTGGAACAAGAAGGGAGGCAAATGCAGTGAACTATTCGGGAACAGCTGTCTCGGAGGGAGTTGCCATCGGAACGGTATACCTCTATCAGCGCGCCCGGCCCCAGATAGAGGCCTATTCCGCGGGGACTCCGGCGGAAGAAGCGGCGGCGTATGATGCGGCCAGTCTGGCCGCCCGGGCGGAACTGGAGACCCTGCGGGAGCGCCTCCTGTCCGCAGGTGATCAGGAGAAGGCGGACATTTTTGGCGCCCATCTGGAGCTCCTGACAGACGAGGTGATGGATGGGGAGATCCGGGAGGCCATCCGGGAGGAGGGGCTCTCCGCCCCGCAGGCGGTGGAGCGGGTATTTACCGCCTATGCCGCCCTGCTCTCCCAGATGGACGATCCCCTGATCCGGGAGCGGGAAATGGACCTGCGGGATGTGTGCGGCCGCTTGCTGCGCGGCCTGGCCGGCGAGGCGGAAGAGCCATCCCTCTCCCGGCTCCCGGGGCCGGTGATTCTGGTGGCAGAGGACCTGCTCCCCTCGGACACGGCCGCCCTGGACCGGGAGCATGTGCTGGGCATTGTGACGGAGGTGGGCGGGAGTACCTCTCACACCGCCATCATTGCCCGCAGCCATGAGATTCCGGCGGTGCTGGGCGTGCGGGAGATCTGCCGCCTTCTGCACACGGGACAGGAGATTATTTTGGACGCGGTGGAGGGCACGATCCGCACCGAGTGGTCCGAGGAGGAGCGGGCATCCTATGAGAAAAAGCGCCGGCAGGTCCTCCGGCGGCAGGCTCGAGCCAAACAGTATCTGGCATGTACGCCGGTGACCCGGGACGGCGTGCGGATCGAAGTGGAGCTGAACATCGCCTCTGCCGATCCAAAGGAGCTGGAGCCGGCCCGGTATACCGACGGGGTGGGGCTGTTCCGCTCGGAGTTTTTATACATGGGGCGGGACCAGCTCCCGGATGAGGAGGAGCAGTTTCAGGCTTACCGCAGGGTCCTCCTGGCCTACGGAGACCGGCCCGTGGTGTTGCGGACTATGGATATCGGCGGGGATAAGCCCCTGGAGTGCCTAGAGCTGCCCAAGGAGGACAATCCCTTCCTGGGCAATCGGGCGCTGCGGCTGTGTTTCCAGCGGCCGGAACTCTTCCATACCCAGCTGCGGGCGGCGCTGCGGGCCTCCGTTTTTGGGAACCTGTGGCTCATGTTCCCCATGGTGGCCAGCATCGAGGACATCCGCCGGGCCAAGGAGGCCCTCCGGAAGGCCCGGGAGGAGCTGGGAGCCCAGGGCATCCCCTATGCGCCGGGGATGAAGGTGGGCATTATGGTGGAGATCCCCTCGATTGCCCTTCTGGCGGACAAGGCGGCTCAGGAGGTGGACTTTGCCAGCATCGGCACCAACGATCTAGTCCAGTATACCACGGCGGTGGACCGGGGAAATCCGGAGGTGCGGCAGTACTATCAGACCTTTCATCCGGCGGTCTTCCGGCTGATCGGAATGGTGGTCCGGGCCTTTTCCCAGCAGGGGAAGCCGGTTGGGGTCTGCGGTGAGATGGGCGGAAATCCGCTGACGGCGGCGGTTCTGCTGGGGCTGGGGATCCGCCGGCTGTCCATGGGGGCGGCCTCGTTGGCCCCGATCAAAGAACTCGTCTGCGCAATCGACTGCGAACAGGCCCGGGAGATTGCCGAAACGGTATGCGCCTGTTCCACCGCGCAGGAGGCTGAAGAATATCTGCGCGGCTGGTTTGACCATTTGATTTGCCAGGAGGAATGACCATGTATGCCAAAAATGTGACGGTACGGAATCCGTCGGGCCTGCACGCCCGGCCGGCCTCGGAACTGGTGGCGCGGGCGAAACAATTCCGCTCAAAGATCCTGCTCCACCGCCCGGACAGCCAGGTGGAGGGAAATGCAAAATCCATCATTATTCTACTCTCCATGGGGATTCACCAGGGGGAGACGGTGGAATTGATGGCCGAAGGGCCCGACGAGCGGGAGGCGGTGGAGGACCTGGCCGCCCTGATCGAGGGAGGCTTTGGCGAGATCTGACGGCCCCAGCGGGGACAATGAGCCGGAAAAAAGCAGCGAAGCCACTGGCTTCGCTGCTTTTGGTTTAGAGGCGCAGGGTTTGAAACGGCTCCAGGAGGAGCTGGATCTCCGGCGGGGAAGACCACTGCTCAGCCGCCCGCTCAGCCGCCCGCTCAGCCGCCCGGCGGTATCCGAACCGGTCGTCCTCTGGAGCGGGCAGGTGGCAAAAGAAAAACTGCTCGGAAGGGAGTGACTGACGGAGAAAGGTCTGCCCCCGGGGCAGGGTGAGCCACGGGAAGGGCAGGACTGCCGCCTGGAGCGGACCGGCCCCAATCCAGGCGCCCAGCTCGAGGCTGGCCACCGCGCAATCGCCCGCGATGAGCAGGCGGAAGGAACCCTCCGACAGGAGAAGGCCATAGTGAGGCGTCCCGGCGTACTCCGCTCCCTCATGGGGCAGCCGCCGGAACCGCAGCTCCAGGCCCCGGAAGGGGAAGCATCCCGCCGCCCCCTGGAAGAGGACCTGCTCGGGGAAATGGAGCTCCGGAAGGAGCAGCCGCGCCCGGGGCCAGAGGGCCTTGGCCTGGGCGGCCAAGGCCCGGGAAAAGTGGTCGCTGTGACAGTGGGTGAAGCAGATGAGGTCAGGGGCCTGTACATCCGGGTGCTGCTGCATCCGCTCCCAGAGGGCGGGAGAGAGGGAGGAGAAGGGGGGCGGGCTCCCCTGGGGCAGGGCGTCCACCCAGACGCGCACACCGTCCAGGGTCAGGGAGAGGCCTGCATTGGTGAGAAATGTGATGGTGCAGCGGGACATGACCTGACCTCCTCCTGCGGCATTTTGATTATAATAAAGATAGCTTCTCCGGGCTGAAAAGTCAACCATACCGGACGAGAAAGGGCCCCTCTCCTGCGCAAAGGGCGGGAGAGGGGCCGGAAAGGGATGAGAGGGGGCAAGAGAAAGAAAATTCTCAGAAGCTGAAGCCCAGTACGCCGTAGAGAATAGTGGCCACAATGGTCATGGCCCAACCGATGAGGGACTCAAAGGGGAAAATCTTCAGCCGCTCCTTGATGGAGAAGCGGAGCGTACCGGCGCTGATGTGGAAGAAAGAGCCGTGGGGCAGGCCGTCGAAACAGCGGCAGCCGGTGTGGATCATGGCAGCCGCGCCCACGGGAGAGACGCCGTAGCTGAGAATGGTCTCGCCAAAGACCTGCACGGCCACGCTGGTACCCGAGACAGTGGAGGCGGTGGCGGCGCCCATGGTGATACCGGCCAGAGGGGCCAGGATGTAGCCGGGCAGTCCGGCGGCATCCACCACACTGATAATGGCGCTGCTCAGCTCGGAGTTGCTCACAATGCCGGCGATGGTGCCAGTGCCAAGGAGGAGCAGGACGATGCCGCTCATCCGGCCAAGGCCCACCTCCGCGTAGCGGACCATCTCCTTGGGCTTGCCCACAGCGATGGAACCCACAATACCGCCCACCGGAAGGGCCAGGATGGGGTCAATGGTGACGCCGACCAGGGCCCGCATGGCCAGCAGCAGGATGGTCACGAGGGGTCCGGCGATGGCCTGGGGAAAGGATGGCAGGTTGGCGATGTTTCGGGTGCTCTCAATCTCGCCGGACTCTACCATGGGGCCCTTGCCCTTGAGCATCATGACAAAGAGGTACGTCACGAGGATGCCGAAGATGGCGGGGATCAGGCCGGCAAGCATGACCGAGGTCATGGGAATGCCGAAGCCGTCGCTCAGATTGATGGTATTGGGGTTGGGGGAGATGACGTTGCCGGCGTGGATGCCGCCAATGAGAGCCAGAGCGGCGGCCGCCTTAGAGGTGTTGGTGGCCACGGCGATCTCCAGGGCAATGGGGGCCATGATAACCACCACCACGTCGCCGAAGGTGCCAACGCCCTGGAGTACCCAGGCTGCCAGCACGATGGCCAGCAGAGAGAAGCGCTTGCCCAGCTTTTGGACGATGGTTCGGGCAATGGTGTCCGCCGAACCCGACTCGATGAGGAATCCGGCCAGCACGCCGGCGGCCATGATGCGCAGGATGCTGGAAGCCATGCCGGAGGCGCCGGAGATCATATAGGTAATGCTGTCGGCCAGGCCGGCCCCGCCGATCATGCCGCCCACCAGGGCGCCGATCATCATGCCGTAGGCTGCGGGGACTTTGAAGATAATGAGCGCAATGGCCAGGACCAGGCCAAAAAGCGCACCAAAGGTACTGATTTCCATAATTTACCTTCTTTCTCTGTGCAGGATCACAGGCCTAACGCATCCATGAGCGCGTCCAGTTTGGCCGCCTGTTCAGGAGTGGCAGGAGCGATGGGTGCGCGGCAGTCGGCATGGTCCAGGATGCCCTTGCGGTGCATGGCGTATTTCACCGCTGTGACAAAGGGGCTGCAGATGTCGAAAAAGGCCATCATGTGGTTGACTGTGCGCTGGGTCGCGACAGCGGCGTTCCAATCGCCGGCCTCCGCCTCCCGCTTCCAGCGGGCAAAGAGGGCCGGGTCCAGATTGGGCAGGCCGCCGATACACCCCGCACCTCCCGACATAAGATTGTGCAGGAAGAATTCATCAAAGCCGCTGAAAACCTGGAACTCGGGGAACTCGGGGAGGATGGCCTCCAGCAGGGCCCGGGTGTGGCCGAAGTTGGGCACGGTGTCCTTGTACCCGGCGATGTTGGCGTATTTCCGCCGCAGGGCCAGGGTCATCTGGGGCGTGAGGTCGTAGCCGGTGCAAGCAGGAAAGTTGTAGAGGTACACCGGCCCGGGGATCTGGGGTACAGTGGCGTCGAAGTAGGCCATTGCGCTGGCGTCGGAGAGAGGAAAGTAGTCAGGGGAGACCAGCACCACGCCGTCGGCCTCCTGCTCCATGGCGTACCGGCCCAGCTCCACGGCCTCCGCGGGGATGGTCCGGCCTGCGCCCACATAGACCTTCATCCGATGGGCGATGGTCTGAAGGGCGAAGCGGGTGACGGCTTTGGCCGTCTCCAGATCCAGGGAGAAAAACTCACCGGTGCTGCCCAGCAGCACGACGCCGTCGCTGCCCCCGGCAATGAGGGATTCGTACAGGCGGCGGTTGCTCTCCCAGTCGGGATTCCCTCCGCCGTCAAAGGCGGTCACCACCGCAGTCAAAAATTCTGCCATTCCACCACGTCCTCTCAGCACTCGATGATGGCGCCCTTGTCAGCGGAGCTGGCCACCTTGGCATACAGGCGCAGATAGCCGTTAGGGATGTGTTTTTCGGGCATTTTCCAGTTGGCGAAACGGCGGGCGATCTCCTCTTCGGAGACGTGGAGCTCCAGCTTTCCCTCGTCCACGTCGATAAGGATCTCATCTCCATCCTCCACGATGGCCAGTGGTCCGCCTTCGGCGGCCTCAGGGGAGATATGGCCAACAAAACAGCCGTTGTTGGTACCGGAGAAGCGGCCGTCGGTGATCAGGGCGGCGGTCTTGCCTAGGCCGACGCCGTACATGTACTTCATGGCCTTGAACATCTCCCGCATGCCGGGGCCGCCCTTGGGGCCCTCGTAGCGGATGACGACCACGTCGCCGGCCTGGATCTTACCGCCCAGGATAGCCTCCTCAGCCTCCTCCTCGCTGTTGTAGCACTTGGCCTTCCCCACGAAGTGGTGCATCGCCGGATCAATGGCGCCGGGCTTGGTAACGGCGGTGCGGGGACAGAGGTTGCCGTGGAGGACCGCCACGCCGCCGGTCTTGGAGAAGGGCTCCTCCACCGTCTTGATGATAGAGGGATCCTCGGGATACTCGTAGACATAGGCGTCCAGGTTTTCCTGCATGGTCTTGCCGGTGACCGTGAGGACCGAGGTGTCCAGCAGCTTGCCCAGGCGCTGCTCCACCCTGGGGATGCCGCCGGCCCGGTAGAAGGCCTCCATATCGGGTTTCGCGGCGGGGTTGACCTTGGCGATCTGGGGGGTGGTCTTGTTCAGGGTCTCGAACTCCTCCACGACGTTCATGTCCAGCCCGGCCTCCAGAGCGATGGCGGAGAGGTGAAGCACCGCGTTGGTGGAGCCGCAGATGGCCATTGTGACCTTGATGGCGTTGCGCAGGGCCTCTTTGGTCATGATCTGCCGGGCGGTGATGCCCTTCTTGCACAGCTCCACAATGGCACGGCCGGACTCGAAGGACTGGCGCAGGAGGGCGGCATAGGCAGCGGGGATGAGGGCGCCGCCGGGGAGCGTCATGCCCAGGGCCTCGGCCACGCAGCACATGGAATTGGCGGTGCCCAGGAAGGAACAGGAGCCGCAGCCGGGGCAGGCGGTGTTCTCCAGGGCGGCGTACTCGCACGCCTGGATTTTGCCGGCTGAGAGCATGCCCAGGGCCTCAGAGATGGAGGTCAGGTCGCTCTTGCGCCCGTCAAACTCGATGCCGCCCAACATGGGACCGCCCACACAGATGATACAGGGGATGTCCAGACGGGCGGCCGCCATGAGCATGCCGGGGACGATCTTATCGCAGGAGGCCAGCAGCACCAGGCCGTCCAGCCGGTGGGCCTGGGCCATGATCTCCACCGAGTTGCAGATGATCTCCCGGGAGGGGAGGATGTAGTGCATACCCTCGTGGCCCTGGGCCACGCCGTCGCAGGCGGCGATGGTGCCGAATTCCACGGCGGTTCCGCCGGCGGCGTAGATGCCGTTTTTCACATACTCGGCCACCTTGTCCAGATTGAAATGGCCGGGCACCAGGTTGGTCCAGGTGTTGGCAACGCCGATGAGGGGCTTGCCCTCCCGCAGCTCGCTGTCCGTGTAACCCATGGACTTGAAGAGGGAGCGGGCAAAGGCGCTGTCTTCCTCACCTAGAATC
Organism: uncultured Oscillospiraceae bacterium; assembly: GCA_944386885.1. Classification (GTDB taxonomy): domain Bacteria; phylum Bacillota; class Clostridia; order Oscillospirales; family Oscillospiraceae; genus Pseudoflavonifractor_A. The sequence continues at coordinate 21,038 of CALXCU010000032.1, forward strand.
TTCTTGCTGCGCAGTTCCATGCTCAACGATCTCCTTTCACATCTCGCGGTTCTTTTAATTTATAGAATTATATTCTATTATGCAGAACAATCTTGCGCCATCATTGTAATATTCCGGTCAGCGCTTGTCAATCCCTTTTCTATTCGTTAAAATAGAGAATATAGCGGGGAAAATCAAGAAGAAACACTCTTCTTTCCCTTGTAAGAGCTGCGATTGGAGCTTGTCAAAAGCAAGTTTTCCTTGACGGATAACAAAAATTTTGATACGATAGTTCTGCAATAAAGAATAAAGGAGGAGCTCTGCCATGCGGATCGTCATTGCCGACGGATATACTGTCAATCCCGGCGACCTAAGCTGGAGCGCCCTGGAGCATCTGGGCGAGCTGACCATCTACGACCGCCCTCCCTCCCCGCGGCCGGAGGACTATCTGGGTGAGGCGGAGGCCGCCCTGATTTCCAAGGTCCCCATCACCGGGGGTGTGCTGGAGCGCTGCCCCCGCCTGCGCTATATCGGTGTGACGGCCACCGGGTACAACAACGTAGATGTGGCGGCCGCCCGCCGGGCGGGAGTAGTGGTGACCAATGTGCCAGACTACGGTACCGAGGCGGTGGCCGAGTATACGATGGCCATGCTCCTCACCCTCTGCCATGGCATTGAGGCCCAGGATGCCAGTGTCCGCCGGGGAGACTGGGCCCGCAGCCCGGACTTCTGCTATTTTGCCTACCCCCAGACCGGGCTTTTGGGCAAGACTCTGGGCATCGTGGGCATGGGACGGATCGGACAGGCGGTGGCCCGGCGGGCGGCTGCCTTTGGGATGGAGGTCGTGGCCAATACCGGCGGCCGCCGCACCCTGCCGGGGGTGGAATCCCTCTCACTGGAGGCGCTCTGCCGCCGGGCCGATGCGGTGAGCCTTCACTGCCCTCTGACGGCGGAGACCTTTCACCTCTTCAACCAGGAGGTTTTGGGTTGGATGAAGCCGGGGGCCCTCCTGCTCAACACCGCCCGCGGATCGCTGGTGGAGGAAAATGCCCTCATTGAAGCCCTGGAATCAGGGCGTCTTGGGGGCGCGGCCCTGGACGTGGTGGAGCGGGAACCCCTGCCGGAGGATTCGCCCCTGCTTCGGGCGCCGCGGCTGCTCATTACGCCCCACAGCGCTTGGCTCACGGTAGAGTGCCGCCGCCGGATCATCGAAACCGCTGTGGACAACCTGGCGGCTTTTTTGGCCGGGCAGCCCAAGAACCTGGTCTCCGGTTAAGACGGCGCAGCAAGAGAGCGCGTTCCCTCTCTTGGGAGAGAGCGCGCTTTTTAAGGCCCTTTGGGACAAAAGAAATGGGCTCGTCTTGACAGAAGAACTGGATTTGTCTATAATTTACGGTGAAACTGGAATCGAATGGTGATAAAATGGCTACCACAAAGATGATCCAATCGGTGGAGCGCGCGTTCTCCATTTTGGAGCTTTTCCAGGCCAAAACCGAGGAGCTGAGCCTGAAAGAAATTGCCCAGGCATTGGAGCTCAACAAGAGCACTGCCTTTGGCCTGGTGAATACCCTTTCCGCCCTGGGTTATTTGCAGCAGAATGAGGAGAACCAGAAGTATACCCTGGGCCTGCGGGTGTTGTCCCTGGTCAATGCCATGAAGTTCAATAATATCCTCATCCGGGCCAGCCGGCCCTATCTGGAGGCCCTCTCCCAAAAATACCATGAGACAGTCCACAGTGCGGTGGAATCTGCCGGGAGCGTGGTCTATCTGGATAAGGTGGAGGCCGACAGCTCTATTTATATCAACACCCAGATGGGCACCAAGAATTACATGCACTGTACCGGTGTGGGCAAGTGCCTATTGGCCTTTAAGCCGGAGGGCGAGCTGGACGAATTCCTCAAGCGGCCGCTGAAAGCGCTCACCTTCAATACTATTACGGACCCGGACGCCTTTCGGGCGGAAATGGCCCTCTCCCGGGCCCGGGGATATGCCATGGATAACGAGGAGATCGAGATCGGCCTGACCTGTGTGGCGGTACCCGTCTTTTCCGCGCCGGGAACGGCTACGTTTGCGATCAGCCTCTCCGGCCCCACGGCCCGGATGCCTGGACGCATTGCCGCCGGGCTCATTCCCGACATGAAGGAGACGGCCGCGGAGCTCTCACGTGTGCTCTATGCCTACGATCCGGCGCGACGGACGCCAGGATAAGGGACACGGCGTCATGAAAAAGGACACGGCTAAACTAGCCGTGTCCTTTTTTGCGTTCAACCGGGCGGGCCTTGGATCAGCCGGCGGTCTCCCCATTTCGGACAGGTTGGGTGTGCCCCCGGTAGATGACGGCGATGACCACCATGGCGAAGAGCAGGCAAGCGCCCAGAAGCAGATAGTAGAGTCCATAGTTCCCGGTGGCGTCGGCGATGATACCGGGCAGGGGGGCGCTGATGAGCCCGCCCACGGTGTTGCAGGTTTGAAATGTCTTCAGATTTTTGGTATATTCCGCTTTGCTGGACAGGTCGGAGACCCAAATGGGCATGCCTACCGTGGTGATC
>CALXCU010000033.1 GCA_944386885.1 uncultured Oscillospiraceae bacterium
GCGAGTGACAGGAGGCGCATACGATGATCGATTCTGCAGCGAAGCGGACTGCAATCTGCTATTATTCCAAACACCACGGAAACACCCGGAAGGTGGTGGAGGCTATGGCCCTGGAGGGGGACGCGGACCTGATCGATATTACCGCTGCCCCGGCGGTTCACCTGGAGGGCTATGAGCGAATCGGCTTTGCCTCGGGCATCTATGGGTTTGAGACCCACCCGTCGGTGGGCCGGTTCCTGGAAGAGCACTTGCCGGAGGGAAAGAAGGTCTTCTTCGTCTACACCTACGGCCTGTGGAAGGGGGCCGGGGTCAAGGCCCTGGCCAAGCTGGCCGGAGAGAAGGGATCGCTCCTCCTGGGCGAGTACGGCTGCCGGGGCTACGATACGTTCGGGCCGTTCCGGCTGGTGGGGGGCACCGCCAAGGGGCACCCCGATGAGCAGGACCTGGCAGGCGCCCGGGCCTTTTACCGGGGACTGCAAGGGAAATAGCGCGCCGGCAGGAGAAGAGCGGCGGCCCGGAGGAATCATCCCCTGGGCCGCCGCAGGCCGTTCCGGTTATTTTGCCCAGAAGGACACGGCGTCCCACAGAAAGCGGGCGCAGCCGGGGACCGCCCGGTCGTAGTAGGCGGTAAAGCGCGGGTCGTCCACATAGAGCGCCGCAATGCCCCGGTGCTTGGCCGGGTCGTAGGGACTGCCCGTAACGGTGAGCCAGCGGCGGTGGAGGGCGGTAACCGTCCGGCCCTCCTCGCTCTCCGGGGAGAGGCCCGCCTGGACGGCGGCCTCCAGCCGCCTGCGAATCTCCTCGCCCAGCTCGTTCCACTCCCGATACTGCGCCGGGGTCAGGTCCAGCACCGCGCGCCGGGCGGCGTCCACCATTGGGTTGCCGTATTTCGTCCGGGCTTCCTGGCCGTAAAGCGCCTCGTGCCGGGTCACGATCTTCTGCTTCAATGCCTCAAATTTCTGCTCGTCGTTCATGATCTCGCTCCTTTCTTGGGCACAAATAGTGTCCTGCACCGAGTGGATGAGACCGTCCAGCCGCGCCCGCTGGGCCTCTAGAGCGGCCAGATGCCCCCGCAGGGCGGCGAGACGGTCGAAGGAGGGGGCGTCCAGGCACGCCCGGATCTGGGCCAGCCCCACTCCGAGGGCCCGGTAATAGAGAATGTCCTGGAGCCGGTCCACTTCCGCCGGGCCGTAGTAGCGGTAGCCGCTCTCCGCCACCCGGCTGGGCTTGAGCAGGCCGATCTGGTCGTACCAGCGCAAAGTGCGGGTGGTCACTCCGGACAGGCGCGCAAGGGCCTGAATTGAATATTCCATCTGGCGTTCCCTCCTTTGAGAAGAGTGTATCAGTTGACGCAGCGGAAGAGTCAAGAGGGGGATGTACAAAAAAACAGGCACGGTGTAAGCCGTGCCTGTCCGCATCCATTGAAAACATGCTTAGAAAGTGTCCACTACGTCGTAGGACGTGCCGTTCCAGATGGCGGGGCGGGTGGAAGAACGGCGGAGCAGGGAGACAAAATCTTCCAGCGCGGTCACATATGCGGGCAGCCAGGTGGCGTATTTCCCCACCTGGGCGAGGGTATGGGCGTCGCTGGCGCCGATCGGCTGGAGACCCAGCTCCCGGCAGTAGCGCAGGGCGGTGCGGTTGGCCTCCAAGTCGGTGCTGCCGTTGAGGACCTCTACCCCGTGCAGGCCCCTTACCCGGCGCAGGTTGTCTTCCAGCCCCCGGTTGTTGTTGCGGAAGGGGTGACAGGACACGCAGAAGCCCCCCGCCGCATTCACCTGCTCCACGAAGACCTGGGCGTCCACCCGGTGGCCGGGGAAGCGGTCGATGCCCCATGCGGTGATATCCCCCTGAAGGGAGAAGTACTCCACCCCCACGAAGATGGGGAAGCCGGTCTCCCGGCTGTAGGCCTCGGCCTGGGCGCGCAGGCCCATACTGTCATGGTCGGTGATGCACACCCCGTCCAGGCCCATTTGCCGGGCCCGGTTCACGATCTCCTCCAGAGAGAGGAAGCTGTCGGGGGAACAGGTCTTTTCGTGCAGATGCAGGTCAATGAGCATCGGATTACGCCTCCTGTGGGTCGGGCCTGCGGATGAATTTCAAGAGAGAACCGTCTTCCCGCCAGACCAGCTCCTCCAGGCCCAGAAAGCGGGAGACAAAGTCGTCGGCAGGGTGGCGGTAGATGTCCAGGGGGCGGCCGTACTGGCGCAGGCGGCCTCCCTCCAGAATGGCCATCCGGTCGGAGAGGATGAGGGCCTCCTCCTGATCGTGGGTGACAAAGACCATGGTCATCCCCAGCTCCCGCTGAATGGCCTTGAGCTCCCGGCGCATCTTAACGCGCAGGGCGGCGTCCAGATTGGAGAAGGGTTCGTCCAGCAGGCAGAGCTTGGGCTCCACGATGAGGGCCCGGGCCAGGGCCACCCGCTGCTGCTGCCCGCCGCTGATCTCATAGATGCGGGCCCCGGCGTAGTCCGACAGGCCCACCAGTTCCAGGTAGCGCAGGCCCTTCTCCCGGGCCTCGGACTTCTTCATAGAGCGGAATTTCAGGCCGTACATGACGTTTTGCAGCACGGTCATGTGGGGAAACAGGCCGTAGGACTGGAACACGGTGGTCACCGGCCGGCGTTCCGGCGGGAGATGGGTGATGTCCTGCCCGTCCAGAAGGATCTGCCCTCCGTCGGGCCGGAGGAAGCCGCCGATCAGATTCAGCGTGGTGGTCTTACCACAGCCGGAAGCCCCCAGGATGCACAGCAGCTCCCCCTGCTCCAGAGAGAGGGAGAGGTCCTGGACCACCGCCCGGTCACCGAAAGACTTTTGTAAGTGGGAGAGTTCAAGATACACGGCGGGAAGCCCCCTTCCAGGTGATGAAATAGACCAGGCCCTCCACAGCCAGGACGATGACAATGATACTGCTGGCCATCAGGGAGGCCAGCGCATAATTGCCGGTATACACCGCGTCGAAGAGCTGGAAGACGGCCAGCTTTTTCCCGGGGTTGATGAGGAAAAGGATGGCCCCGGCAGTGGTCATGCTGCTGGAAAAATTGTAGGCAAAGCAGCTCAGAAAGGCGGGGCGCAGGCCGGGAAGGATCACATCCCGCAGGACCGAGAGCCGGGAGCCGCCCAGGTCCCGGGCCGCCCGCTCCAGAGACTCGGGCACCTGGGCCAGGGAGGCGGAGCAGATCTTGGTCGTGGTGGGGAGCTGCTTGAAGAGCATGTTCAGGATGACGATAGCCGCCGTTCCCGTGAGCTTCAGGGGCTCATGATTGAAGGCCAGGATATAACCGATGCCAAAGCAGCTGCCCGGCAGCATGTAGGGCAGCGTCACCAGACAGTCGAAGAGGCCCCGCCCCGGCACCCGCCGGCGGTCCATGTAGTAGGCGAAGACCATGGCGAACAGGGTGCCCGCCAGGGCCACGATCAGGGCGTAGAGCACGCTGCGCCCCATAGTGGCGGCATCCCGGCTCCAGAGAGTGTTCCAGTAATCCAGCGTGAAGCTGTACACGCCCTTGGTGCGCTTGAGGAAGCCCGAGAGGAAAATGCACCCGTACTGGAGGACCATCATCAGAAAGAAGAGAAGGCTCACGGTGGTGCACAGCACCCCAGCCGCCCCGCAGCGGCGCAGTTCCAGGGACAGCCCGCCCTGCCGGGAGCGGCTGTTGCCTAGAAAGAGCTGGTCTGAGCGGCGCATCAGGCGCCGGTAGAGGAAGAAAGCCGCCACCGCAGGCAGAAGGAGGAACATATTCATGGCGGCCGATTTCTCCAGATCGGAGTAGCCCACCAGCTGTAAATAGATCTCCGAGGCGATGGTGCTGAACCGCCCGCCGATGATGACCGGCGTCTCAAAGTCGGCCAGGGAGCGGACGAAGGAGAGCAGCAGGGTCACCAAAACGCCCGGGCGCAGGAGGGGTAGGACCATGTCCCGCAGGATGGCTCCCGGCTGTGCCCCCAAATCCCGGGCGGCTTGGAGGCTGTCGGTATCCAGCTTGGACAGCAGGCCGATGAGGAACAGGGCGTTGAGAGGGACAAAGGAGATGCTCTGCATCCAGATAACGCCCCAGCAGTTGTAGGGGTCCCAGGTGAGGCCCAGCAGACGGTAAGTGATCCACCCCCGCCGCCCGTAGAGCTGGATATAGGCCAGGGAAGAGACAAAGGGGGGAGAGACCATGCTGATGAGGAGCACTGCCATACACGCCAGGCGTACCCAGCCCCGCCGCGTGGAGATAAACAGGGCGGTACATACCGAAAAGAGGGTGCAGAACAGGGCAGTAAAAGCTCCCACAAAGAGGCTGTTGAAAAGGTTGGCGCGGTAGCCGCTCCACACCTCCTGATAGGCCTGTGCAGTGGGCCCGCCTTCCCCCGCAAAGCTGCGCAGCAGGATGCACAGGATGGGCCAGAAGACGAACAGGCAGATGGACCCCAGCAGCATCAAAAGCAGCAGGCGGTCGGCGCCATTGTTTCCAACCCGAACAAGGGCGTCCCGCAGGGACGCCCTCGTCGAGCCGGTATGAACCGGATTATTCATCGGCCGCCTTGTCGCCCATCAGGGCCTCAAAGCGCTCCAGAATGGCCTCCCGCTGAGAGCCGAAGAGGGACAGGTCCTCCTCCATCAGGATAGAGGTGTCAAAGCTGAGCTCCACGCCCTCCATGTCCGGCTTGATGATCTTCACGCCGGTCTTCTGGTCGATCTCGGCCAGCTGGGTCAGGTGCTCGTCGCTGCTGAAGAGCCATTCTACAAAGTACTTGGCCGCCTCCACATTCTCGGCGTCCTTGAACACGGCCACGCCCTCGGGCACCCAGGGGATACCGTCGGTGGGATAGATGGCGGTCACGTCATACTGCTCCACCAGAGCGTCGATGGTGCCGTCCAGGTAGGTGATGCCGATGGCATACTCGTCGCTGATGACCCGGTTGGAGGGGTCAGAGCCGCGGCGGGAGTAGTAGGCGATATTATCGTTGAGGGCCTCGAAGTAGTTCCAGCCCTCCTCCTCGCCCATGGTCTGGAGGATAGCGTTAACAACGGCGTAGTTGGTGCCGGAGACGGCGGGGTTGGACATAATGATCTCGCCGGCGTACTGGCTGTCCAGCAGGTCGGTCCAGGTCTGGGGGGCCTCCAGGCCCAGCTCGCTGAGCAGGGTGTTGTTCACCAGGAAGCCCACAATGGTAATGCCCTTGGAGTACCAGTAGCCGTCGGCGTCCTTATAGGCGGGGTCCAGCTCATCGGCGGCGTCAAAGGTCACCTGCTCCAGCAGGCCGTCATCCTTGGCGCTCATAAAAGAGTCCACGCCTCCGCCGAACCACAGATCGGCGGAGGGGGTGCCGCCTTCCGCCCGCAGGCGGGAGAGCACCTCGCCGGAGGACATGGAGAGCACCTCCACCTCCACGCCGGTATCGGCGGTGAAGGCGTCAAAAAGAGGGCCATAGGCGTCGCTGGTGGCCACCACTTTCATGGTGCCGGAGAGCTCAGGGGCCTGAGGCGTCTCGCTCTCCACAGGAACGCTGGCCTCCGGGGAGGCCGCAGGAGTGGCGGAGGGCTCAGAGGCGGTCTGACCGCAGGCGGAGAGGAGCAGCGCCAGGGTCAAAGCAAGAATAGGCAATTTCTTTCGCATGTTTTTAACATCCTTTCCTAAAATGAAAGCGATTTCTGCAACTTTGGACAGAAATAGGAGCCTATGTACTATATCACAAAAGATGGCTGGATTCCACCGAAAAGTAAAAATATCGAAAAGAACAATATGGATTGTGTAAAAATATAAAAATTTCTATAAATAGATAACAGACAGATGTTCATCCTAAACGGTACAGTTTGACAATTCACTCGGTACTTTATAGATAAAGCCAATAAGACTGTGCGGTTTAAATTTAGGAAGCAAATTTGACGACAGAATATTGCCATGTTATCATGATTTTGACAGGGCGGCAAAGGGATCCCTTTGCCGTTCCCTCGGAAACCGAGGGAACGAGACCGCTTTGCGAACCAAAGAGAATGAGAGGATTTGATGTCAATGAAGTGTATTCGCCATCTAGTGGCACTGGGGCTGTCCGGGGCCATGCTGCTCTCTCTGCTCTCCGCCTGCGGCGGGGGCGGAACCAGCGGAGCGCAACCTTCCGAAAATAGCCAGGGCCAGGAGGAAACCCAGCAGGGGGAATCCACGGAGCTGCTGGTTTGGGTGCCTCCTCTGGACGACGACACGGAGGCCAGCTGGCGGCCAATGCTGGAAAAATTTGAGGAGGAACATAACTGTACAGTCACGTTGGAGATTATTCCCTGGACCAACTATCAGGAAAAATACACGATGGCTATCAATGCCGGCGAGGGCCCGGACATTGGCTATATGTACGCCGAGATGTACCCTACCTTTATTGATGCCAAGGCCATTGACGATTTGACCCCCTACCTGACGGACGAGGATTATGAGAACTACATCTATCTGGAGCAGACGGAGATGTTTGGCGGCACTTATGGCCTGCCCATCGTGGCCGGCGTGCCCTTTGTGATCTACTACAATCAGGACATCCTGGACAGCTTGGGTGAGGAGGCCCCCGAGACGTGGGACGACTTTAAGCGCATCTGTGCCGAGGCCACCCAGGACACGGATGGGGACGGCGAAATTGACCAGTACGGCTTCGCGCTGGGCTGGAATTCCGCTTCTTTCGGCGCCCTCAACAGCAACTGGTACATGTGGCTCTGGCAGGCGGGGGGCGATATCTTCAACGACGACTTGAAGTCGGTCCGCTTCAACGATGCTGCGGGCCTGGAGGCCGCCGAGTTTCTCATGGAGCTGAAGCAGTATATGCCCGAGGATGCCCTGGCCTTGTCCAACGACGATTGCTTTGATAAAATTTTTGGCGCCGGCAAGGCGGCCTTCGCCGTGAAGCGCTCCTCTCAGGTACAGGGGACCACGTTTGCCCAGACTTATCCCGATCTAAACTGGGACTATGTGACGGCCCTGTCTTATAAGGACAGCGCTACCTTCGGCGCGGTGGACTCCCTGACCCTCATGTCAGCCTGTGAGAACAAAGAGTTGGCGGTGGAGCTGATGAAGTATATTACTGGCACCGAGTTCATGACTGAATACCATAAGACCTGCCCTGGCGCACCCCTGACCTGGGATGAGCCCTATCAGGGCGATGAGAAGATGGCCCGCATCGTCACCGACGATGTGGAGAAGCTGCGCACCCTGACTGTGGGTCCCAAGGGCGTGGAGATCTATGAATATCTGTGGAGACAGCTTCAGATCATGTTCGAGGGGACCCAGACGCCTCAGGAGGCCCTGGATGAGGCCGCCCGGTATGCCAACCAGCTGCTGGACGAGTACTGGGCCGCGAAGGAGTGAACGGGCTGAGAAACCGCGGGGGCCGGCGGAAGGACGCCGTCCCCGCCCCCGCGGGAGGCGCTGCGGCCAGAGTAGGGGGGAGACTGCGCCGGGTCTCCCCCTATCTGTATATCGCGCCCATTGCCCTCACGCTGCTGGTCTTTAAGATCGTCCCCTTCTTTCTGTCGCTGGCGCTGAGCTTCACCCGCTATGACATTCTGACCCCACCGGTGTTCAACGGCCTTTATAACTATCAGAAGCTGCTGGGAGATGTCATGCTGGGGGATGCGGTGCGCAATACGCTCCTTTATGCGGTGATCGTGGTGCCCATTCAGACGGTGCTGGCCCTGCTGCTGGCCTGCTGCGTGGTGGGGAAGGGAAACCGCCTGACTGCCCGCTTTGCCAAGGCGGCTTTCTTTATTCCCTACCTGACCTCGGCGTCCATCATCGGTATTGTGTGGAAGACCCTGCTCAACAGCGACATCGCTGCGGTAGAGGGATTCTTCGCCCTCTTTGGCCTGAACGCCTCTACCCTGCTGGGCAGCAGCAAGACTGCCCTGCCCACCTTGGCCGGCATTGCGATCTGGAAGGACCTGGGGTACTACATGATCATCTATGTAGCTGGTCTCATGAACATCCCCCAGATCTATTACGAGGCCGCCCGGGTGGACGGGGCCAACAAGTGGTGGGAATTTTTCAAGATCACGCTGCCCTTGGTCAAGCCCACCACCATCCTGGTGGTCTTTTTGGGGATCACCACGTCCTTCCAGGTCTTTGACCTGCTCTACAATCTGACCGGCGGCGGGCCGGGAACCTCCACCATGACATTGGTGATGTACGCCTATAACCTGAACTTCAAGAGTAACAACGCCGGATATGCCATGGCGGTGAGCAATGTCCTGCTGCTCATCGTAGCGGTGCTGTCGATTTTGCAGCGGAAGTTTGTCCGCCGGGAAACATCCGAGTGGTAGGGGGGGAACGCTGTGAAACAGAACCATTTTTCGCTTTCTCAGCTGCTGACCGACCTGCTGCTGCTCGCCCTGGGCGCGCTGTGTCTGGCGCCGCTGGTGTACATGGTGATCATGTCGCTTAACGACACCTACAGCAGCTTCGCCATCAGCTTTAACCCTAAGGATTTCAGTCTGCACCACTACTGGGATATTCTGCAAAATGACAAACTGCTGCGCTATCTGTTTAACAGCGCGGTGTACTCCGTGGGCGGCGTGCTGCTGACGGTGGCCTACAGCTGCCTGGCGGGATATGCCTTTGCCAAAATGGACTTCAAGGGGGCCAATATCCTCTTTTTTGTTCTGCTGCTGACCATGTTCCTGCCCACCGAGGTGACCCTGGTGCCTCAGTACATCATCATCAAGAATCTGGGCTGGCTGAACACCTATCAGGCCCTCATCCTGCCCCTGCCGGGGGCCTTTGGACTGTTTATCATGCGCCAGGCCATGCTGGGCGTGCCCAAGGAGCTCATGGAGGCTGCCCGGATCGACGGCTGCGGCAATTTCCGGATCTTCTATCAGATCATGCTCCCCCTGGTCAAGTCCTCCATTATTATGCTGGTCATCTTTACCTTTATGGCTACCTGGAACAGTTTCCTCTGGCCGCTGGTGGTGGGGACAAAGGAGTCTATGCGTACCTTTACCGTGGGCCTGTCCACCATGCAGACCCAGTATGACAATAACGTTGGAGGGATGATGGCCTCGGCCACCATCAGTTTTCTGCCGCCCTTCCTCCTCTATCTGGTGCTGCAAAAGCGCTTTGTGGAGGGCGTGGCCATGACCGGCTTGAAGGGATAACGACACGAGGAGTGAGTGATATGGCGTGTGAAGTTTTAAAAATTGCAATCATTGGCTACGGCCTGCGGGGCCAGTGCTACGGCCGGTGCGTAAAAAATCATCCGGAGCTGGCCCAGGTGGTTGCGGTGGCGGATGTAGACCCGGACAAGGTGGCGGCCGCCCGGGAGACCTTCGGCCTGAGCGGGGGGCAGTGCTATTCCAGCGCCGCGGACCTGCTGGCCCAGCCCAAACTGGCGGATGCGGTCTTCCTGTGCACGCAGGACCGCCAGCATGTACCCATGGGACTTACAGCCCTGGAGCGGGGTTACCATGTGATGATGGAGAAGCCCATCTCCCCGGAGCTCTCCGAGTGCCTGGCCATCCGGGAGAAGGCCCACGCCTGCGGCAAGCATGTGGCGGTATGCCATGTGCTGCGCTATAGCCCCTTCTACCAGAAGGTAAAGGAGGTCATCACCAGCGGGCGGCTGGGCAGGGTCTACCACCTCTCGGCGGTGGAGGATGTGGGCTACTTCCACCAGGCCCACAGCTTTGTCCGGGGCAATTGGCGCAACAGTGCGGAGACCAGCCCCATGATCCTGGCCAAGAGCTGCCACGACATGGATCTGATCCAGTGGCTGATGGGGGAGAAGTGCATCTCCCTGTCTTCGGTGGGCGCGTTGAGCCATTTCCGGGCCGACCAGGCCCCGGAGGGGGCGGCCCTGCGCTGCCTGGACGGGTGCAAATGCAAGGAGAGCTGCCCCTACGACGCCGAGAAGATCTACATTACGAACCCGGGCACCGGGGTGCGCAGCAACGGAGGGGCCTGGCCGGGCACGGCGGTGGTGCTGGAGCCCACCGAGGAGAATCTATATGAGGCGCTGCGCACAGGGCCCTACGGCCGGTGCGTCTACCACTGCGACAACGATGTGGTGGACCACCAGGCGGTGGCGATGGAGTTTGAGGACGGCGCCACCGCCGATTTTACCATGACGGCGTTTACCCGGGTTCCGGGCCGGCGCATCCGAGTTATGGGCACCCTGGGCCTGCTGGAGGGCGACGCATCCAAAGGCGTGGTGGAAGTCACCGAGTTTGGCAAGCCCACGGAGGAGATTCCGACCTTTGCCAACCGGGCCGCTGGAGAGGGGCATTCCGGCGGGGACCAGCCTCTGGTTCTGGACTTCCTGAAGGTCATCCAGGGCGGGGGAGGCCAAAACCTTACGTCCATTGACGCCTCGGTCCACAGCCATGTGATGGCCTTGGCAGCCGAGGCCTCCCGCCTGGCCCACGGCGCCCGGGTGGCCCTGGCGGAATTCGAAGCTGGGACGGCAAAGAGGTAAGAGATTTGGGCATCAAGGGGGCCCGGCGCAAGAATGTTGTAGACAGATCGCCGCGGATTGCGTATACTAAAAAATAGATCCGCTTGGCGGGAGAGACAGATCCGTCTTTGACCGAAAACAGGAAACCGCTCCTGCCCCGCCTCACCGACGGGCCTTCGGGCACCCCTGAACGGGGCCGGGCGGTGTTGCGGCGCGTACCTGCGAGCAGGGACAAGAACATAAAGCCATTCTGAAAAACTGACACCGCTTTCGGGCGGTGTCGGTTTTCTTGTGTCCCTGCGGTCCGGAACAATAGATAAAAGGCATGGAGCAGAATTGAAGAAAAGTATTTGCATTTTTCGCCGGGCTGATTATAATGTTGCCGTAAGACGGGGTGGGGGAAGGAATGTGAACAAAGAGCGGCAGAGCATATCCGGGACGGGTGTCCAGCTGGCCGGTTCCCTGGGGGAACAGCTGGCCGAGGTATTGCGGCGGAGCGTGCCGGCCATTTTGGCGGAGATCAGCTCCATGGCCATGCAGTATATCGACGCGGCCATGGTGGGCAGCCTGGGGGCCAATGCCTCGGCGTCCATCGGGCTGGTATCCACATCTACTTGGCTGCTGGGGGGACTGTGCATCTCGGCGGCCACAGGTTTTTCGGTGCAGGTGGCCCACCTCACCGGCGCAGGGCGGGACCGGGAGGCCCGGGACGTGCTGCGGCAGGCGCTGCTCTCCGCCTTGGTGCTGGGGCTGTTCTTGGCGGCGGTGGGCGTGGCCATCAGCGGCGCCCTCCCCGCCTGGCTGGGGGGCGAGGCGGCCATCCGGGGAGACGCGTCCTGGTATTTCCGCATCTACGCCTGCGCCATCCCGGCGGTGCGGATGCGCCAACTCGCGGGCAGCATGCTCCAGTGCAGCGGCGATATGCGCACGCCAAGCGTACTCAACGCCCTGATGTGTCTCCAGGATGTGGTGTTCAATGCCCTGCTCATCTTCCCCGGCCTGACGCTGCCGGTCTTGGGACTGCACCTGCCCGGGGCCGGTCTGGGGGTGGCGGGGGCCGCCTTGGGTACCGCCCTGGCCGAGTGGTGCACCGCCCTGCTCATGCTCGGCGCTGTGTGCCTGCGCTCTCCTCAGCTGAACCTGCGTCAGGACCGGGGCGCTTGGCGCCCCAGCCCCCAGCGGCTGAAAAGTGCCGCCCGCATCGCCCTGCCCATGGCCTTTGAGCACACGGTGCTCTGTGGAGCCCAGATCGCCTCCACCCGCATTGTGGCCCCCCTGGGCAGCGTGTCCATCGCGGCCAACTCTCTGGCGGTGACGGCGGAGAGCCTGTGCTACCTGCCCGGCTACGGCGTGTCGGCCGCGGCCACCACCCTGGTGGGCCAGAGCTTGGGGGCGGGGCGGAAGGATTTGGCCCGCCGGTATGCCCGGCTGTCGGTCCTGCTGGCGGTGCTCCTGATGAGCGCCATGGGGGCGCTGATGTTCGCCCTGGCCCCGGCGGTGTTCCGCCTGCTCACCCCGGACCCGGCGGTGCGGGCGCTGGGGGCCCGGGTGCTGCGCATTGAGGCCTTTGCCGAGCCTCTCTACGCCGTTTCCATTGCGGCAGCGGGAGCCATGCGCGGGGCGGGAGATACCCTGGTTCCCAGCATTTTGAACCTGGTGAGCATGTGGGGGGTGCGCATCACCGCCGCCGCCCTGCTGGCCCCCCGGCTGGGGCTGGTTGGGGTGTGGCTGGCCATGTGCGGCGAGCTGTGCGTGCGGGGGGTGCTCTTCCTCATCCGGCTGCTGCGGGAGAAGTGGCTGGAGCGGGGCGTTGCCGTCTGATACAAAGCAAATGGAGGGATTTTTTGGATGACTGAGGGACTTTGGAGCCTGCTTGTGGACTCCTTCTGGCAGATCCTTCTGCCGGGCTTGACCATGACCCTGCCCCTGACGGCGGTGTCCTTTACCTTTGCGCTCATCATCGCCATTGCCGTGGCCCTGGTGCAGTTCGCCCGGCTGCCGGTGCTGCGGCACCTGGCCCGGTTTTATATTTGGGTGATCCGGGGGACCCCCCTGCTGGTGCAGCTCTTCGTGGTCTTTTACGGCCTGCCCCATGTGGGGGTGCTCATCGACGCAGTACCGGCGGCCATCCTGGTCTTCTCCATCAACGAGGGGGCCTACTGTGCCGAGACCATCCGTGCCGCCCTGGAGTCAGTGCCCCCCGGGCAGATGGAGGCCGGGCAGTGCGTGGGCATGAGCTATCTCCAGGTCATCCGGCGTATCGTACTGCCCCAGGCCATGCGCACGGCCTTCCCCACCCTGGCCAACTCCCTCATCGCCATGGTGAAGGACACCTCCCTGGCTGCCAATATCACGGTCACCGAGATGTTTATGGTCACCCAGCGCATTGTGGCCTGGAGCTATGAACCCCTGGCGCTGTACATTGAGGTGGGGCTGATCTATCTGCTCTTCTGCACGGTGCTCACGAAGGTGCAGCACTTTGGGGAGAAGAAGCTGCAAACCTACGGATACCAAGGGGGGTAAGGCCATGGCCATGCTGGAAGTACACAGCGTCAAAAAATCCTTCGGGGCCCTGGAGGTGCTCAAAGGGGTGGACCTGCGGGTGGAACAGGGGGACGTGGTGGCTATTCTGGGCCCCAGCGGCTCGGGCAAGACCACCCTGCTGCGGTGCATGAACTTTTTGGAGCGGGCCGACGGCGGGGAGATGGTCTTTGACGGGGAGCGCTTCCCCTTGGAGCGCATCTCCAAAAAGGATGTGGCACGGCTGCGGCGCAAGACCGCCTTCGTTTTTCAGAACTATAACCTCTTCCGCAACAAGACGGCCCTGCAAAATGTCACAGAGGGGCTTATTGTCGCTCGCAAGATGCCCAAAGGACAGGCCCTGGACATTGCCCGCCGGGCCCTGGCCAAGGTGGGCCTCTCCGACCGGGAGGACCACTATCCCAGCCAGCTCTCGGGCGGGCAGCAGCAGCGGGTGGCCATCGCCCGGGCCATTGCCACCGACCCGGAGATCATCTATTTTGACGAGCCCACCTCCGCCCTGGACCCGGAGCTCACGGGCGAGGTTCTCGCGGTCATGCGGGAGCTGGCCCGGGAGGGCATGACCATGCTGGTGGTCACCCATGAGATGAGCTTTGCCCGGAACGTGTCAAACCGCGTGATCTTCCTGGAGAGGGGCGCAGTGGTGGAGGAGGGGGACGCCAAGTCTTTTTTCCAGAGCCCCCGGGAGGAGCGCACACGGGCCTTCCTGCGCACCCTAAGCGGGGAGGAGCATACAGAAAAGGAGTCAGAAACATGAATAAACTGCATCGACCGGTCCGCCTTTTGACGGCTGCCGCCCTGAGCGCGGCCCTATTGGCCGGCTGTTCTCAGACCGCCGCACAGCCCAGCGCCGCCCCCAGCCAGGAGGCAGGCGGAGCGGCGGGGGACCTGCTCTCCCAGATCCAGGAGCGCGGGGAAATCGTCATCGCCATGGAGGGCACCTGGGCGCCCTGGACCTACCATGACGAGGGCGGCACCCTCACCGGCTACGACGTGGACGTGGGCCGGGCCATCGCCGAAAAACTGGGGGTGGAGGCCACCTTCGTAGAGGGAGAGTTTGACGGCCTGCTGGCCGGTCTGGACGCCGGGCGGTATGACATGGTCCTAAACGGCGTGGACATCACCGAGACCCGGGCCCAGGCCTATGATTTCTCCGAGCCCTACGCCTACAACCGCACGGCGGTCATCGTCCGGGGGGACAATGATACGATCGCCTCCATGGAGGACCTGGCGGGCAAACAGACCGCCAACACGATCTCCAGCACCTACGCCCAGGTGGCCGAGGGCTACGGCGCCCAGGTCACCGGCGTGGACGACCTGGCCCAGACCTTCGAGCTGCTCCTCTCCGGGCGGATCGACGCCACCCTGAATGCAGAGGTCACCTATTACGACTACATGGGCCAGCACCCCGACGCCGATTTGAAAATCGCCTGCCTGGACCCGGAGGCCACCGAAGTGGCCATCCCCTTCAAGAAGGGGGACGACACCGCTGCTCTGCGGGAGGCGGTGGACCAGGCCATCGAGGAGCTGCGGGCGGACGGCACCCTGACCGCCCTCTCGGAGCAGTATTTCGGCACGGATATCTCCCAGGCGGAGTAAAAATCACATTATACGAAAAATACCGCGCCCCTTCGGCCTGAGCTGGAGGGGCGCGGCGGCGCTTCAGGGGAAAAACACCTGGGATGGGGGGACGGGCGGGAACTGGGTCCAGGGCTCCTCCGCCGGGGGCGGAGCAGAGAAGGAGACCCACTCCTCTGTCTGAGGATGGCGGAAGGAGATGCGGCAGGACCACAGGCCGATGCCCGGGCCTTCCAGCCCGGGCGCGCCGTATTTACGGTCCCCGGCCAAGGGGAACCCCCGGCTGGCAAACTGGCAGCGGATCTGGTGGGTGCGCCCGGTCTCCAGGGCCACGGCGGCAAGGGTATCTTCCCCATGTACCTCCAGCACCCGGTAGCGGAGCACGGCCTCCCGTACCTCCGGACCGGGCGTTTGGGCCACATAGGCCCGGCGGAGGACCCGATCGTAGCCCAGCAGGTCCCGCAGCACCCCGGAGTCCTCTCCCGGCACGCCGCAGAGCACCGCCAGGTACTCCTTGTAAAAGACGCGCTCCGCCACCTGTTGGGAGAGGAGGCGGGCGGCCATCCGGGAGCGGGCCAGGACCATCACGCCCCCCACCCGCTGGTCCAGCCGGTGGACGGTCCGCAGGCAGGGGGCCGCGTCCCCCAGCTGCGCCCGGAGCAGGGCGGGCAGGCCGCCGGGCTGGTCCACCGAGACCACGCCGGGGGGCTTGAGGCAGACGAGGATGCGGCTGTCCTGATAGAGAATCGGGATGGCGGGGTGCGCAGACATGGGGGGGCTCCTCCTTACTGAGAAAAACACGCCGCCCCGGAGGGGGCGGCGCGGCGGTTTTAAACGGCTTATTCTGCGGAGATGAGGTAATAGTACACAGGCTGCCCGCCGGAGAGCAGCGTGATCTCGGCGTTGGGGCAGTCCTTCTGGAAGATCTCCAGAGCCCGCTGGGCCTCCTCCTCGGAGACGTCCTCCCCGTAGAAGATATTGATGAAGGCGGCGTTCTGCTGAGGCTCGGCCAAGGCCAGCCGCTCCAACAGGGCGGAGAGATCTTGGTCGGTACCGAAGAGCTGGTGCTCAGCCAGGGCCAGGTAATCCCCCTGGCTGATTGCAAAGCCATCGAAGTCCGAGTCCCGGGCGGCGTAGGTGATCTCGCTGGTTGCCACATGGCTGATGGCCTCGGTCATGGCGGAGACGTTAGCGGACTCGTCGGCCTCCGGGTCCAGCACCAGCAGAGCGGAGATGCCCTGGGGCACCGTCTTGGTGGGGAGAACGACTACGTTCTTTTCTCCGGCCAGAGGCACACACTGCTGGGCGGCCATGATAATGTTACCGTTATTGGGCAGGACAAAGACGGTCTCGGCGGGAGTCCTTTGGATCTCCCGCAGGATATCGTCGGTGGAGGGGTTCATGGTCTGCCCGCCGGAGATGACCCCGTCAGCCCCCAGGTCCCGGAATACCCCGGCCAGACCCGCGCCGGCACACACGGCCACCACGCCGTATTTCTTTTCTACTGCGGCTGGGGCCTCCGCCTGGGCGGAGGCGGCGGGGAGGGGGGCGTCCTCGTCCATCTCCAGGTCGTCCGTGCTCTGGGGCTTCTTACCGGCGGCCATATCCTCGTACTGGGTGCGCATGTTCTCGATCTTAGCCAGCTCCAGGGTGCCGTACTTCTGCGCCTCGGTGAGAGCGGCGCCGGGGATATCGGTATGGACATGGACCTTAAAGGCGGTGTCGTCCTCACCGATGACCAGGCTGTCGCCAATGCTGTTGAGATAGGCCTCGAAGGAGGTCAGATCGGCCGGAGGGTCATTTTTTCGAACGATAAAAACAGTGTCAAAGGTAAAGGTAATGTCCTCATCCGTGAGGGCGGAGAAGTCGGCCTTCTCTTCGGCGGGGGCGGTGCCCTCCTCCGGCATAGGGACGCCCCGTATCTCGTCCAGCATCCCCTGGAGGATCACCAAAAAGCCCTTGCCTCCGGCATCCACCACGCCGGCCTTCTTGAGCACCGGGTTCTGATTGACCGTATCGGCCAGGGCCACATGGCCGGCCTGGATCGCGGCCTCCAATACGGCTTCGGCGGCGGGATTCTCCCGGGCGGCGGCGGCGGCCTGGGCGGTGGCCAGGCGGGAGACGGTCAGAATCGTACCCTCGGCGGGCTTCATGACCGCCTTATAGGCGGCGGCCACCCCAAAATCCAGGGCAATCGCCAAGTCCCGGCCGTCAATGACATCCTTGTCCTTCACGGCCTTGGCGAACCCCCGGAAGAGGAGAGAGAGGATGACGCCTGAGTTCCCCCGGGCCCCCCGCAGCAGGGCGGAGGCGTTGACGCCGGCGGCCTCTCCCACGCTGGCGTAGGGCTTCTTCCGCAGCTCGGCTACGGCAGTGGCGATGGTGAGGGTCATATTGGTGCCGGTGTCCCCGTCGGGCACCGGGAAGACGTTGAGTTCGTTGATCTGCTGTTTTTGGCCGTTAATGGCGGCATAGGCGTGAATGATCATCTGGGCAAAGAGCGCCCCGTCGATGCTTTCTCTCATGTCCCTGTTCCTTCCTTTCGATGGCGGTCTCACCCGATGACCATAGAGTCGATATATACATCTACGCTCTTGACCGTCACGCCGGTGGTGCGGCTGACATTATAGCGCACCTCGCTCATGATCGAGCGGCTGACCGCCATCAGATTGACGCCGTTGTCCACGATGATGTGCAGCTGGATCGAGACGGTGTCGTCGTCGTTGTAGACGACCTTCACGCCCTTGGACATGGATTCCTTCCGGAGCAGGTGGACCAGTCCGTCGGTCTTGGAGCGGATGGCCATTCCCTTTACGCCGTAGCAGTTGGTAGCGGCCGCGCCGGTGATATTGGTAAAGACCTCGCTGTTGATGCGGATCTCGCCACGGTCGGTTTGCAGCTTCATAAAAGGACCCTTCCTTTCTGTCCTGAAAGTGATGCAGAGCGCACAAACGCAGGGGAATCATTGGTTTCTCTATTATATTCTATTTCCGAGAAAACTACAAGGGAAAAACTTTCAGATAGACATTGTAATTTGCCCGGAAAGCGTGTAAACTAAAGATATCATTTTACGGTAAGGAGGCGACGGGGTATGAAAATCGCCCGTTTCGTGCTGAAGATCGTGGCCCTTTCCCTGACGGTGGCCGCCGGCGTATGCTGTGTCATTGCTTACTGGGACCGCATCGCCGCATTTTTTGGAGAGAAGCTGCCCGGGAAGGGCTGCTGCTGCAACTCGGAATACGACGACTACGCGGACTGGGATGACTGAGGGCCTCCGCCGCTTACCCCAACGGGTAAGCGGCGGTTTTTTGGAAAAGAGGAACCGATATGCACAATGAACTCACGGCCAAAGACATACAGATGATGAAGGAGGAGCTCTACCACCGCCGGGTAGAGCTGCGCCCCAAGCTGCTGGAGGCGGTAAAGGAGGCCCGGGGCTTTGGCGACCTGAGCGAGAACTTTGAGTACAAGGCCGCCAAGCAGGAAAAGAACCGCAACGAGAGCCGCATCCGTTTCCTGGAGAACATGATCCGCACCGCCGTGGTCATCTCCGATGGGGCGGGGGCGGACGCGGTGGGCCTGTACGACAAGGTAACCGTCTATGTGGAGGAGGACGGCGAGACGGAGACCTACCAGATCGTCACCACCATGCGCCAGGACGCCCTCCATGGGCTCATCAGCAAGGAGTCTCCGGTGGGGCGGGCCATTTTGGGCAAAAAAGTGGGGGACCGGGTCCACATCCAGGTCAACGAGGGCTACGGCTACGACGTGGTGGTCCGCTCCATCGAGAAGGCCGCCGACGACGGCTCCATCCCCCTCAACGCCTTTTGAATACACACCGAGAAAACGGCAGGGCCCGCGTCCCCTTTCCAGGGACGCGGGCCAGTGGTTTTTCTGCCGGAAAGGGCCGGGTTAGGCCTGATAGGGCTGGGTGGTGTCGATGACGATGGCGGAGGCGGCGGCGTCCCAGCTCACGTTAAAGCCCAGGGCGGCGCCCAGGTCCCGGAGCTTAAAGTAAGTATAGCCGTTGCCCGCGTCGTCGGTGAGGAGGATGGCGTCCAGGTCCACGCTCGCGCCGTCCACGGTGACGGCGCTGCTGCTCTTCTGATAGGCGCGGTTGCCCGAGAAGGGGGTGGCCATCTCGCTGCCGGTGTCCTCGTAGGCCGCGCCGGTGGTCAGGGCGATGGAGCCGTCCCAGCCCACACTGAACTGGGCCTGGGAGCCGTTGAGGACGTGGGCTACGTCCCGGAGCTTGAGGTAGTTGGTGTCGTTGCCGGCGGCGTCCTTCAGGGCATAGGCGTCAAAGGCCACGGCCTCGCCGTCCACCACGA
>CALXCU010000034.1 GCA_944386885.1 uncultured Oscillospiraceae bacterium
CTCCTCCAGGGCCTGGGCGGCGGCGATCTTCTCGGCGGCGGTGGCGATGCGGGTGGCCTCGGCCTCCTTCTCCCGGCGCTGGGCGTTGGACATGGCCACCTCCACCTTGGCGGCGTTCTCACCCTGGATGGCGGTGGCGTCGGCCTGGGCCACCTGGACGCGCTGGTCCTTGCGGGCGTTGGCCTCGCCGATGGAGCCGTCCCGGTCCCGCTCAGCCACGTTCTTCTTGGCGTCGTTGATGGCCTTGGCGGCGGCCTCCTTGCCCAGGGCGTCAATGTAGCCCGACTCGTCGGAGATGTCGGTGACGTTGACGTTGATGAGCCGCAGGCCGATCTTCTTCAGCTCGCCCTCCACGTTGCGGGAGACGGCCTCCAGGAACTTATCCCGGTCGGTATTGATCTCCTCGATGTCCATGGTGGCGATGACCAGGCGCAGCTGGCCGAAAATGATGTCCTTGGCCAGCTCCTGGATCTCCCCCAGCTTCAGGCCCAGCAGGCGCTCGGCGGCGTTCTGCATGACGCCGGGCTCGGTGGAGATGCCCACGGTGAACCGGCTGGGCACGTTGATGCGGATATTCTGGCGGGAGAGGGCGTTCTCCAGGTCCACCGAGATGGACAGGGGAGTCAGGTCCAGGAATTCATAGGCCTGGATGACCGGCCAGACAAAGGCCGCGCCGCCGTGGATACACTTGGCTGAGCGGGCCGAGCCGTCCTGGTTGCTGCCCACTTTACCGTAGATGACCATGACCTTATCGGAAGGGCACTTCTTATAGCGTTTGATGAGGAAAAGCAGCACGGAGAAGAGCACCAGGACAACGACGCAGACGAGAATCAAATTAAAGGGGAAGGGCATACGATACCTCTCTTTCTGAAATCGTGATGTGGAAGGGACAGAAAAAACTATGCCTCGGGCCCTACCAAGAGGGTGTCCGGTCCGGCCAGGCCCAACACGGTGACTGCCGCGCCGGTGGGGATGGGGGAGTCGCCGTCGGTGACCGCCTCGCACTCCCGGAGCTGGTCCTGGATGAGGACGTTGACCTTGCCTGTGCCGGAACGGCCGGGCGGAACGGTGAGGTAGACCTCCCCCCGCGCTCCCACGGCATTCTCCAGGCGGAGGGTGCCGTCAGATTGGAGGGAGAGCACCCAGCGCAGCAGCAGAGCCATGGCCACCATGCCGATGACGCCCATCTGCACGCCCAGGAAGAGGACCAGCGGCAGGGGCAGCCCCATCTGGGAGAGCCACAGCCCGCCCCAGCCGAAGAGGCAGAGGAAGGCCACGATCCCCCGCAGGGTGAAGATGTGCAGCGGCCCGGAGCCGCCGCCGTCGGGAATGCCGTCTCCATCGGCGTCCAGTACGCCGTCGGGCACCCCGTCGCCGTCCAGATCGGGGGCGTCCCCGCCCAGGAAGAGCAGGACGATCTGCAAGAGCAGGATGAGGGTGGCCGGAACGGCCACGTAGAGGAGCAAATGCTCCGCAGGGGAGAGGGATTGCCACCAGAGCACCATGGAAAAGCCTCCTTTCTCAGTGCTCGTCCAGCTGGGCGATCATGCCGCCGGCCCGGCGCTTGAGCACCCCGGAGAGCCAGGCGATGAGGACGATCTCCAACACCCGGGCCACCCGTTCCCGGGACCCCGGGGCCTGTTCCTGGTAGTCCGCAAGCACTTCGGCACACCAGTCCCGCAGCTCGCCGCGGCTGGGCAGGGCATCCCGCTCCAGACGGGGCGTGAGGGCGGCGATGTAGCTGTAGAGCTGCGCGTCGGAGATCAGGTCGTCGCTCTCGTCGTCCAGGTCGCCGTTGACGTAGGAGAGCAGGCGGCAGATCTTATCCAGCTGTAAGCAGTCCTTGAGCAGATTGATGGTGGCGATGCGGCAGAACTGCCCGCGGCTGTACCGCTTCCGCACCGGCGGAGAGACAAAGCCGCGCCGCACCCAATTTTGGACCACATAGGGCTCGAGCCCGGTGAGCTGCGCCACCTGGGACAGCATCAACCCCCCGTGAGAAAGAGGGGGGCCAGCACAGCTTCCGCCGCGTCCGGTTGCCCCGGGTCCACCGGGATGGTGGTACCTGGTAGTGTGTGTGGCATGAACGCCGCCTCCTCTCCTTAGGGTAATTTGATTCTATCACACAATCATGTGATTGTCAAATAGAATCTTCAGATTTTACAAAAAAAGCAGAAAAACCACCCGGTATTTTTACAGATCAGGGAACCGGGGCAAAAATCCTTTGACAAACGCGGGGAAATCGGCTATGGTCAGAGATAAGGACCGGCTGAACGGAACTACGATGCCAAAGGAGAGAACCATGCAGACGTCAAGCGAGTTAAAAAACCTGCTGGCCAGGATCGACCGGAAAAGCTATCCGGCCTATAAAGATACCAGGGGGGAGTACCAGTTCTCAGGCTATGTGCTCTCCATCGACCATGTCCAGGGGGACCCCTTTGCCGCCCCCTCCAAACTGAGCATCCGGGTGGACGGGCGGACGGCGGCCTTTCCGCCCGCTTTCTATGAGAAACCCTGGCGGCGGGTGGCTCTCCAGGACGAGCTGACCCGCCAATTTGCCCGGCGGGCGGCCCAGGTGTCCTTCCAGGCCAAGGGCTCCGGGCAGAGCGGGCTGGTGGCGGTGAGCCGCTGCGGCCAGGAGGTGCTGGAGCGCACCGCCTGCTCCCTGGACCCGAAGCGGGGGGATATCCTGCTGCGCCTGGAGGTGGGCTTCCCGGCCAATGGGCGGACCATCAACGCCCGGGAATTGGAGAAGATCCTCTTTGAGTTTCTGCCCCGGTGTGTGCAGGGGGCGCTGTTCTACCGCAATCTGGACGCCAAGCGGCTCCAGGACGTGGCCGGACTGGCGGAGGACCAGCAGGCCCTGCGCACCATGCTCCCCAAGCTGGGGCTGTGCGCCTTTGTGGCCAATGGGAGCATTCTGCCCCGGGCCTCAGGGGTGTCCGCCAAACCTATGGAGGGGGCGGTGGCCTTCCAGTCCCCGCCGGAGCTCGCGGTGACCCTGGATCTGCCCCGGCGGGGGCGGATCACCGGCATGGGCATCCCCAAGGGAGTCACCCTCATCGTGGGCGGGGGGTACCACGGAAAGTCCACCCTTCTGAAGGCCCTGGAGCTGGGGGTCTACGACCACATCGCCGGGGACGGCCGGGAGTACGTGGTCACCGACCCCACCGCGGTGAAGATCCGCGCCGAGGATGGCCGGAGCATCCGGCGCACCGACATCTCCATGTTCATCAACGGCCTGCCCAACGGGAAGGACACCGCGGCCTTCGACACGGAGGACGCCAGCGGCAGCACCTCCCAGGCGGCCAACGTGGTGGAGAGCCTGGAGGCGGGCGCCTCCCTCCTGCTGATGGACGAGGACACCAGCGCCACTAATTTTATGGTCCGGGACGAGCTGATGCAGCGGGTGATCCATCGGGACATGGAGCCCATTACCCCTTTCCTGGACCGGGTCCGGGAGCTCTACGACCGCTATGGGGTCTCCACCATCCTGGTGGCGGGGAGCTCGGGGGCCTACTTCCACGCGGCCGACCGCATCATTCAGATGGACCGGTATGTCCCCCGGGACATCACCGCCCTGGCCAAACGGGAGGCGGAGGCCTTTCCCCTGACCGGCGCCCCCCTGGAGCCGGCCAAAGCCCCCCGGTTTGACCGCCGGCCAAAGCCCTCGCCGGAGTTCCGGGAGGGGGAGCGGGTGAAGCTCAAGGCCCTGGGCCGGGACGGGGTGTCCCTCAACCGGGAGACCATCGACCTGCGGTATGTGGAGCAGCTGGCCGACGGTGAGCAGACAGCCGCCCTGGGCTACTGCCTGCTCTACGCGCAGCGGCGCCTGCTGGACGGGAAGCGGACGCTGCGCCAGGTGGTGGAGGAGCTGGAGTCCCTTCTGGACCGCCAGGGCCTGGCGGCCTTGTGCGAGAGCCGCGCCGGCGTGCCCTTCCTGGCGCGGCCCAGGGGGCAGGAGATCTTCGCCTGCCTGAACCGCTGCCGGAGCCTGCGGTGCTAATGGACAGAAAAGAGGCGGGCGGGTTTTCAAAACCCGCCCGCCTCTCGTCGGCATGGGACTCGATTTGGATTAGGCGTTGTCCACCACGTCGCCGGTGAGGACCGTCTTGCTCTCCACGGCCAGCGCGCCGTCCTGCACGTCCACCGTGAGGGTATCGCCGCTCTGGACCTGGTCGGCGATGATCTTCCGGCTGATGAGGGTCTCCACCGTGTGCTGGAGGTAGCGGCGCAGGGGACGGGCGCCGTAGACCGGGTCATAGGCCGCGTCGATGATGAACTGCTTGGCCGCGGGGGTGAGGGTGCAGCTGAGCTGCTTCTCCGCCAGGCGCTCGTTGAGCTCGCCCACCATCAGGTCGATAATATGGGTGACATTCTCCTTGGTCAGGGGCTTGTAGAACACGATCTCGTCCAGGCGGTTGAGGAACTCCGGGCGGAAAGAGTGCTTGAGCAGGCCGTTGACCTGGTCCTTGGCCGTCTCGCTGATCTCGCCGTCGGGGCCGATGCCGTCCAGCAGGTACTGGCTGCCCAGGTTGGAGGTGAGGATGATGATGGTGTTCTTAAAGTCCACCGTCCGGCCCTGGCTGTCGGTGATGCGCCCGTCGTCCAGCACCTGGAGCAGGACGTTGAACACGTCGGGGTGGGCCTTCTCCACCTCATCGAAGAGGATGACCGAGTAGGGCTTGCGCCGTACGGCCTCGGTGAGCTGGCCGCCTTCCTCGTAGCCCACATAGCCCGGAGGGGCGCCGATGAGCCGGGAGACGCTGAACTTCTCCATATACTCGCTCATATCGATGCGCACCATATTCTTCTCGGAGTCGAACAGGGCCTCGGCCAGGGTCTTGGCCAGCTCGGTCTTGCCCACGCCGGTGGGGCCCAGGAAGAGGAAGGAGCCGATGGGCCGGTTGGGGTTGGCGATGCCGGCCCGGCTGCGCAGGATGGACTCGCTGACCAGGCGCACGGCCTCGTCCTGGCCCACCACCCGCTTGTGGAGGATGTCCTCCAGGTGGAGAAGTTTCTCCCGCTCGCCCTCCATGAGCTTGCTGACGGGGATGCCGGTCCAGCGCTCGATGATGCGGGCGATCTCCTCCTCGGTGACCTTGTCCCGCAGGAGGGAGTCCTCCTTACCCTGCTGGGCGTAGCCCTCCTCGATCTCCAGCTGCTTCTTGAGCTCGGGGATCTTGCCGTACTGGAGCTCGGCGGCCTTGTTCAGGTCGTACTCCCGCTGGGCCTTTTCCAGCGCGGCATTGGCCTGCTCCAGCTGCTCCCGGAGCTGCTGGACCTTGCCGATGGCGTTTTTCTCGTTCTCCCACTGGGCCTTCTTGGCGTTGAACTCGTCCCGCATCGCGGCCAGTGCCTTCTGGATCTCGGCCAAGTGTTCCTTGGAGAGGGCGTCGTCCTCCTTCTTCAGGGCGGCCTCCTCGATCTCATGCTGGATGATCTTGCGCTGAATCACATCCAGCTCGGTGGGCATGGAATCGATCTCGGTGCGGATCATGGCGCAGGCCTCGTCGATGAGATCGATGGCCTTGTCGGGGAGGAAGCGGTCGGTGATATAGCGGTTGGAGAGGGTGGCGGCGGCGATGATGGCCCCGTCGGTGATCTTCACGCCGTGGAAGACCTCATAGCGCTCCTTGAGGCCCCGGAGGATGGCGATGGTGTCCTCCACGCTGGGCTCGTTGACCATGACGGGCTGGAAGCGGCGCTCCAGGGCGGCGTCCTTTTCGATATACTGGCGGTACTCGTTGAGGGTGGTAGCGCCAATGCAGTGCAGCTCCCCCCGGGCCAGCATGGGCTTCAAGAGGTTGCCGGCGTCCATGGCCCCCTCGGTCTTGCCGGCGCCCACGATGGTGTGCAGCTCGTCGATGAAGAGGAGGATGCGGCCCTCGCTCTTCTTGACCTCGTTGAGGACGGCTTTGAGCCGCTCCTCAAACTCGCCGCGGTATTTGGCGCCGGCGATGAGGGAGCCCATATCCAGGGCGAAGATGGTCTTATCCTTCAGGGAGCCCGGCACATCGCCCTTGACGATCCGCTGGGCCAGACCCTCGGCAATGGCGGTCTTGCCCACGCCGGGCTCGCCGATGAGGACGGGGTTGTTCTTGCTCTTGCGGCTCAGGATGCGGATGACGTTGCGGATCTCGTCGTCCCGGCCGATGACGGGGTCCAGCTTGTTCTGCCGGGCCCGCTCCACCAGGTCGGTGCCGTACTTCTTCAGAGCGTCGTAGGTCTCCTCCGGGTTATCGGAGGTGACCCGCTGGTTGCCCCGGACCTTGGTCAGGGCCTGCAAAATCCCCTCTTTCGTCACGTTATAGGTGCGGAAGAGCTCCTTCAGGGCCCGGTTGGGGTGCTCCACCAGGGCCAGAAGCAGGTGTTCCACCGAGACGTACTCGTCTTTCATGGACGCGGCGGTGGACTCGGCGGCGTTGAGGGCCTGGTCCACATCCTGGGCGATGTAAATCTTTCCCTGCTCCCGACCGGAGCCGGAGACCCGGGGCAGCTTCTCCACCTCGGCGCGGACGGCGGCGGTGAAGGAGGGCACGGTCAGGCCCATGTTCTCCAGAAGCTGGGGGATGAGCCCCCCCTCCGCCTGGAGCAGGGCCAGGAGGATATGGGGCTGCTCGATCTGCTGGTTGCCGTACTCGGTGGCCAGGGACTGGGCGCTCTGGATGGCCTCCAGGGATTTCTGGGTATATTTTTGCGCGTTCATACGCGTTCACATCCTTTCAAAAAAGGGAGTTGGACGGAGGCCGCCCTTCGGGGCGGCAGTGGAAGAAAAGGAGCCGGCCAGCAAGGACTGACCGGCTCCCGACAGATTAGTCGATGACGATGCGCTTGGCCTGGGGCACCACGGGGCGGGCCTTGGGCAGGCTCAGCTCCAGAATACCGTCCCGGTAGGCGGCGGTGACGGCGCTCTCATCGATGCCGCTCACATCAAAGCTCCGGGTGAAGGTGCCGTACCGGCGCTCCCGGCGGATGTAATTGCCGGTCTTCTGCTCCTCGCCGCTCTCCTGGTGCTGGGCGGTGATGGTCAGAATCCCGTCCTTCAGGTCCAGGTGCAGGTCTTCCTTGCGGAAGCCGGGCAGCTCGCATTCTAAGACAAAGCGGTCGCCCTCGTCCCGGATGTCGGTGCGGAAGGCGGGGACATTGCCGTTCTCGCCGAAGAAACGGCGCTGGAAGTTATCGAAGGTATCAAAGAAATTGTCGTTGCTGTTTTCAAAAGGAAGCATACCAAACATAAGTCAAAACTCCTTTGCAGTTCCATGATTTGGGAGAAAAACTAGCAATTCAAGATTAGAACTGCTAAACCCGGGAGGGAGCTTTCGGAAGATATCAGACTATCCCAGGGATTTCTCCCTTTTGTTTGACCTTAGTATAGGCTATAAATATGAACAAATCATGAACAAGCTGTGTATGGATTGTAAATGTTAGCACTCTTTTATAATGAGTGCTAAAACTGGCGATAAAAACTTTCCCCTTTACGCTGCCGGGAAAAGGGGCTATACTACTGCCCTGGAATCTTTGGAACGGACGAGGAGAGAGATATGATGAAACGGACCAACGACCTGGGGCGAGATCCGGTCTTTCCGCTGGTGCTGCGCCTGGCCATCCCCACTATGCTGGCCCAGCTGGTGAGCGTGCTCTACAGCATTGTGGACCGCATCTACATCGGCAACATCCCGGACATCGGGGCCACCGCCTTGGCGGGGGTTGGAGTATGCGGCCCCATCGTGACCCTGCTGGGGTCTTTTGCCAATCTGGTGGGCCTGGGGGGGTCTCCCCTGATGGCCATGCGCATGGGGGAGGGACGCATGCGCATGGCCCAGCGGATCATGAACAACTGCTTTTTGTTGCTTATCCTGTTGGCGTCGGGCCTGACGGCCCTGTTCCTGCTGACCAAAGATCAGCTGCTTATGTGGTTCGGTGCCAGCGAGGCAACCTTTTCCTATGCTGACACCTATCTCACCATCTACACGGCGGGCACCTTCTTCGCCCTGTTGGCCACGGGAATGAATAATTTTCTCATCTGTCAGGGCTTCTCCGGCCTGGGCATGGGCACAGTGATGCTGGGGGCGGTGCTGAATATCATCTTGGACCCGGTGTTCATCTTTGCTCTGGACATGGGGGTGGCCGGGGCGGCGGTGGCCACGGTGCTCTCCCAGATCGCCTCCTGTGCCTTTGTGCTCTGCGTCCTTTTGAGCAAGAAGGTGCCGGTGCGCCTGGGGTGGGGGGGATTTGCCTGGCCGGTGATGCGCCGGGTGCTCCTCTTCGGGCTCTCCCCCTTCCTCATCATCGCCACCGACAGTGTGCTGCTCATCGTGCTCAACACGGTGCTTCAGCGCTATGGCGGCCCGGGCTTCGGGGACACTCTGGTGACCTGCGCCACTATTGTGCAGAGCTACCTGCTCCTCATCACTATGCCCATGGGGGGGATGACCCTGGGCACCCAGCCGGTGGCCAGCTTCAACTACGGCGCCGCGCAGCCGGAGCGGATCAAGACCGCATTGAAGTCCATTGTGGGGCTCTGCCTAGTCTTTAGCACGGGAATGATGGTGGTAACGTACACCCTTTCCCCCCTCTTTGTCCGGCTGTTCACCTCTGATGGGGAGATCATGGCCCGCTCGGTGCGCTATATCAAGATGTTCACCTGTATGATCCTCCCGCTGGCTATCCAGTACCCACTGGTGGACGAGACCACCGCCCTGGGCCGGGTGCGGCAGGCTCTCTTCTGCTCCCTGTTCCGGAAAGGAGTGTTTTTGGCGGGGCTGCTGCTGCTCCCCTTCTATTTCGGGGCGGAGGCAACCTTCTTCTCTGAGCCCGTTGCCGATGCAGCTGCGGCGGCCATGACTTCCTTCCTCTTCCTGCGGGCCCTGCCCCATGTACTCGCCGATTGCGCTCAGCACCGGCGAACGGGGAAGCAGGCTGCCTAATCTCCAATTAGAAAACAAGCGCCCGCGGGATGTGGAAAAATCCCGCGGGCGCAGTGCGTTTAGATATGGCTCCAGTCGATGACATCCTTGTTTTTCACAAAATACTCCACACCGGAGTAGACGGTGGTGAGCACAATGACCGCCGTGACGGCGGCATCCACCACCGGCGGCACGGGCAGGAGCATCAGGCAGATGCCCACCATGGTGGAGGCGGTCTTGACCTTTCCCGACCAGGCAGCGGCGATGACACGGCCGTTGTCCACGGCGACGAGCCGCAGGCCGCTGACGGCGAACTCCCGCACCACCACAATGAGCAGGGCCCAGGCAGGCATCCGGCCCACCTCCACAAACCAGAGCATGGCGGCCATGACCAGCATCTTGTCGGCCAGGGGGTCCATGAACTTGCCGAAGTCGGTGATGAGGTTGCGGCTGCGGGCAATGTGCCCGTCGACAAAGTCGGTGGCGCTGGCCAGGATAAAGATGGCCAGGGCCACATAGCGGTGATAGGGGAAGTCCAGGTAGAGCACCACCAGGAACACGGGGATCAGGGCGATGCGCAGCATGGTCAGGCGGTTGGCTAGGTTCATGGCTCCTCCTCCTCGATCTCACCGGTGAGGTCGCCGTCGGAGACCCCGGTCAGGCGCACGGACACAAACGTTCCGGCGGGGATCCTCCCGGCGGCGGTGAAGAGGACCCGGCCGTCGATCTCCGGCGAATCGGCCCAGGTGCGGCCCACATAGCAGCCCTCCTGGGGGTCGAAGCCCTCGCAGAGGACCTCCGCCACCGAGCCCAGCCGCTCCTCGTTCCAGGCGTCCATGATCTCCGCCTGGAGCTCCATGACCTGCTCCACCCGGCGCTGGGCCACCTCGGGGGGCACTTGGTTTTCCATCCGGGCGGCCAAGGTGCCCTCCTCCGGGGAGAACTGGAACACGCCCGCCCGCTGGAGCTTCTGCTCCCGCAGGAACTGGCACAGCTCTTCAAAAGCCTCCTCCGTCTCCCCGGGCAGGCCGCAGATGAGGGAGGTGCGGATGACCACGTCCGGCATGGCGGCGCGGAGCTTGTCAAAGAGGGCGATGATCTCCGCCTTGGGGGAGCGGCGGTTCATGGCGGTCAAAATGGCGTCGTTGCAGTGCTGGATGGGGATATCCAGGTAGTGGAGGATTTTGGGCTCCCGGGCGATGACAGCGATGAGCTCGTCGGTGACCGCCTCGGGGTAGAGGTAGTGGAGCCGGATCCAGTGGAAGGGCAGCTTGCACAGCTCCTCCAGCAGCCGGGCCAGGCTGGCGCCGTCCTTCAAGTCCAGGCCGTAGCGGGTGATATCCTGGGCGATGACGATGAGCTCCTGTACCCCCCGGCCGGCCAGCTCCCGGGCCTCATGGAGCAGAGCGTCCATGGAGCGGCTGCGGTAGCGGCCCCGCAGCTTGGGAATGATGCAGAAGGCACAGCCGTTGCTGCACCCCTCGGCGATCTTCAGAAAGGCGGTGTAGGGCGCGGTGGTGACCATGCGCTCTCCGTCCTCATAGGTCCGGTGGATATCCCCGAAGTGCTCGGGGCGCTCCCCGGCCATGAGCTCGGCCACGGCGGCGGCCACGTCGGTATAGCTGCCGGTGCCCAGCATGCCGTCCACCTCGGGCAGCTCCTCCCGGATCTCCTCCCGGTAGCGCTGGGTGAGGCAGCCCGCTACCAGCAGCTTCTTCAGCTTGCCCTCGTCCTTCAGATGGGCCAGGGCCAGGATATGGTCGATGGCCTCGCTCTTGGCCGAGTCAATGAATCCGCAGGTGTTCAGCACCGCCACATCGGCCCCCTCGGGCTCGCCGGTGACCTCATAGCCGGCGTCCCGGCACAGGGCCATCATCTGCTCGGTGTTCACCAGATTTTTTGCGCAGCCCAGCGAGACAAAGGCCACTTTATATCGCTTCAATGAGATTCCTCCCCGGTCACATCTTCCGGCGGGCAGGGTTTGGGCTCCGGCCCCGCCGGTACAAAGGCAAGTTTATACGATTTTCGCCAAAAGTCAACGGCAAAATCCCAGCGGGAGGGGAGCGGACGGGTCAGTCCTCCTCCAGCCCGGCGCCGTAGCGCTGGAGCCCCTCCTTGATCTCCTCCCAGCGGTAGCCCCGGCGGGCCAGGGCGTCGGAGGCACGCTTGAGGGCTTTTCGGTCCCGGGGGTCGGCCCCCTGCATCTTCTTGCGGATGAGGCGGTCGATTTCCTCCTCCGGGTCTTCCGCCCCGGCGAGCGCCTCGTCCCACAGCTCCCGGGGCACTCCCCGGCGGTAGAGCTCATCCCGAAGCTTCCCAACGCCATATCCGGCGGCGGAGTAGTGGCGCACCACATGCCGGGCGAACTCCCGGTCGTTCAGGTAGCCCAGTTCCTCCAGCCAGTCGGCCACCGCCCCGGCCTGCTCCGGAGTGGCGGGGGAGTCCTGGGGCTTTTCGGGGTCCTGTTTGGGCCGCCAGGGCCGCCGGGTGAGCTTGTCGATGAGCTCCTTCCGGGACATAGGGCGGCGGGAGAGGGCGCCGAGGGCCTTCTCCCGCAGGGCGGCCAGGGCGGCGGCTGCCGTCAGGTCCGCCAGGACCTCCCCGGAGAGCTCCATACCGCTGTAGAGCCCGAAGGAGACCACCTCCCCCTCACCCACGCGCAGGATGGCGCCGTCCTCCAGGTGGAGGAGCCAGCGGCCCTGCACCCGCTGGGAGGGGGCCAGCTTCAAAAGTTTCATTTACGCGCCGGCCTCGTCCCCGCCGTCGTCGAAGTCCTCGGCGCTCACATCCACCGCCCGGCCGGCAGCCTTGGCGGCGGCCTTGGACTGGCTGGACATGAGCTTATAGGCATTCTTGCGGATCTCGGCCTCCACCTTGTCGGCCTCCTCCGGGTTGTCCCTGAAATACTGCTTGACCGCGTCCCGGCCCTGGCCCAGGCGCATATCCCCCATGGAGAACCAGGAGCCCGACTTCTGGATGATATCCAGCTTCACGCCCAGATCCACCAGCTCGCCCACCTTGGAGATGCCCTCGCCGTACATGATGTCGAACTCGGCCTCCCGGAAGGGGGGGGCCACCTTATTTTTGACCACTTTCACCTTGGTGCGGTTGCCGATGATCTCGGAACCGTTCTTCAGGGACTCCACCCGGCGCACCTCCATGCGCACCGAGGCGTAGAACCGCAGGGCCCGACCGCCGGTGGTGACCTCGGGGTTGCCGTAGACCACGCCCACCTTCTCACGCAGCTGGTTGATGAAGATGACGATACAGTTGGTCTTGGAGATGGAGCCGGCCAGCTTCCGCAGGGCC
>CALXCU010000035.1 GCA_944386885.1 uncultured Oscillospiraceae bacterium
TTGACCATCCGGTTGCCCCGGTAGATCAGGCCCTGGTCGTACAGCCGGACGAACACTTCCCGCACGGCCTCCGAGCAGCCCTCGTCCATGGTAAAGCGCTCCCGCTCCCAGTCGCAGCTGCTGCCCCGCTTCTTCAGCTGGCTGACGATGCGGCTGCCACAGCGGTTCTTCCAGTCCCAGGCGCGCTCGGGGAAACCGTCCCGGCCCACCTTCTCCTTGGTCAGGCCCTCTTTGGCCATGGCTTCCACCACCTTGGCCTCGGTCGCGATGGAGGCGTGGTCGGTGCCGGGCACCCACAGGGCGGCGTAGCCCTGCATCCGCTTGAAGCGGATGAGGATGTCCTGAAGGGTGGAGTCCATAGCGTGGCCCATGTGGAGCTGGCCGGTCACATTGGGGGGCGGCATGACGATGGTGAAGGGCTTTTTATCCGGGTCCCGGTGGCCCTCGAAGCAGCCGCTCTTTTCCCACATCTCATAGATGCGGCCCTCCACCTCCCGGGGGTCGTACACTTTGGGCAGTTCTTTTTTCATCGGTTGATCCACTCCTGTTTCTCAGATTTTCACGATGGGCAGGCCGGTTCGCTCGGCCAGCAGGGCGCGCAGCTCCTCCAGGGAGCCCTGGGTAAGCCCCTCCTTGTCGAAGGCCTGGGCGTGGCGCTTGCTGAAGGCCAGGACCAGGTAGCGCCGGCCCTCGGCAATGGCCTGAATGTTCTCGTAGGGCCAGGTGGTCTCGCCGGCCCTGGTGCGGGTGATATAGTGCTCGCCGGTGAACGTCGCGGTGCTCTCCTCGGTGCCGGGCAGCAGCTTCCGCCGGGCGAAAAAGCCGTTGACGGCATCTTCAAAGAGCAGCGTACCCAGCAGGACGGCGGCCACAGCCAGGGTGAGTCCGTTCACCTCCGGCGGCTCCCCCAGCAGGGGCATCAGGCCCAGAAAAAGGGCCAGGATCAGCACCAGCCATCCGAATATATGGGAGCGGCGGCTGTGCTTCCGGCGGACGGTTTTGCGCAGGCCCCGGGCCATAGCGGTAAGGGCGCGCTGGTCATAGCGGGTCTGGATCTGAACAGGCATCGACATCCTCCTTCCGGAGCCGGGGAAACAAAAACGCCCTGAGCCACTGGGCTCAGGGCGAACGGCGTCCGCGGTACCACCTGAATTCCCCCGGACGAACGGGGGCGCTCTCGGCCCCGGTAACGGAGGGACCCGCCGGTTCCTACTTCCTTCAAAACCGGAGCTCCGGGACGACCTTCCCCGCCCTCCCTCGGGGGCCTCGCACCAAAACAGCCCCTCTCTGCACCGGAAAAACGGGTACTCCTTCCCATCCTCGCTTGTGGCTGACATTATATAAAAGAAACCCGCGCTTGTCAAGCGGAGGGGAAGAGTAAATTTTATGAAAATTTAAATTGCGTCTTTACTTTTATAAAATAAAAGTTTATCTTTGAGATAATGAAAGGAGGGGCGGCAATGGCGCTCGAAATGCTCCCGGCGTGGATGGCCGGGCTGGAGAGTGAGGATCTGGCCTTCATCCGGCGCTTTGTGCTGGCCTCGGGGTCGCTGAAGGAGGTGGCCGGGGAGTACGGGGTGTCCTATCCCACGGTACGCCTGCGCCTGGACCGGCTCATCCAGAAGATCCGCCTGAGCGAGCAGGAGCAGGCCGACCCCTATGTGGGCCTCGTCAAGCGCCTGGCCCTGGAGGAGAAATTGGACTTGGATACGGCGAAGGTGCTCATCGCGGCCTATAAGCAGGCCCGGAGCACGCCGGAAGGAGGCACGTAACGATGGAAGGCATGATTTCTGTGGCGCTGTTGATCGGGCTGCCGATGGTGCTGCTGCGGGTGGTGCTGCCCGCGGGGCTGGTGATCGCCCTGCAGGTGTTCCTCTGCCGCCGGGGACGGGGCCGGCTGGGGCTCATTCTGCCGGGGGTGAGCTTTCTTCTCAGCCTGCTCCTCACGCTGAGCCTGGGGGCCTTTTCTGCCGCAAGGGTCGGAACTATCACCACGCAGTCTATCGCCGGCAACGGCCATGTGGTGGAAGAGGTGGAGGAGGAGATCCCCGCGCCGCCGGTGGAATCCCAGCAGCTTCTGGCTATTGGCGGGGTATTCCTGGTGACGAACATCCCCACGGCAGTGCTGGGGGGCATCTGGCTCTACCACAAAAACCGGCGGGACTGGAAGGAAGAGCTGCACCGGATGGATCTCCAGGATCTGAACTGAGCTTTTTGCCGGAAAGGAATTGACAAAGCGGCCAGAGAGCTTTTATAATGGGCGTGTGCAAGGGAGCTTTCGGTGAGAAGGCTGAGAGGAGGGTATGTCCCTCGACCTGACCTGATTTGGGTAATGCCAACGTAGGGACGCACCGCCAACCAGAGCCGGCCCCCAAGGGGCGGGCTCCCGATTCCGTATTGAACCAGGCGGGATGTCTCGAGAGTGGGACATCCCGCCTTTTGGTTTGTCCCGAGCGGAACTGGAAAGGATGAAGCGTATGAAAACAGTACTGACCATCGCGGGCAGCGACTCCAGCGGCGGAGCCGGTATCCAGGCCGACCTGAAGACCATGACCTGCCTGGGGGTGTACGGCATGAGCGCCGTCACTGCCCTCACGGCCCAGAACACCACCGGGGTTTACGGGGTGATGGAGGCGTCCCCCGATTTCGTCGCCCTCCAGCTGGACTGCATCTTTCAGGACATCCGGCCCGATGCGGTGAAGATCGGCATGGTCTCCTCGGCGGGGATCATCCGGGCCATCGGGGCCAAACTGCGGGAGTACCGGGCGGAGCACATCGTGGTGGACCCGGTGATGGTGGCCACCAGCGGGAGCAGCCTCATGCAGGACAGCGCCCTGGCCGCCCTCATGGAGGAACTCTTCCCCCTGGCGGAGGCGATCACCCCCAACCTCCCAGAGGCCCAGCGGCTGTGCGGCTTCGCCATTGAGAGCGAGGAGCAGATGCTCGCCGCCGCCCGGGCCATCGGGGAGCGCCTGCCCGGCGGCGTGCTGGTAAAGGGAGGCCACCGCAGCGCAGACGCCGACGACCTGCTCTGGCTGGAGGGCCAGGCCCACTGGTTCCGCGCCCCCCGGGTGGACAACCCCAACAACCACGGCTCGGGCTGCACCCTCTCTTCGGGCATCGCCTCCTTCCTGGCCCTGGGCGAACCGCTGCCCCGGGCGGTGGAGAAGGCCAAAGGGTATATCACCGCCGCCATGGAGGCCCATTTGGACCTGGGCCAGGGCAGCGGGCCCCTGAAGCACAACTATGCCATCAAAGAAGGAGGAAGCGTGCAATGAACGCAAGTATTGCCATCCAGGTGCTGCCCAAGGTGATGGAGCAGGAGGACACCCGCCGGATTGTGGACGAGGTCATCGCCTATCTGGCCTCCACCGGACTGCACTATGTGGTGGGGCCCTTTGAGACGACCCTGGAGGGGGACCTGGAAGAGCTCCTGGACATCGTCAAGGAGTGCTGCCGCATCTGCGTGTCCCACGGGGAGCCCAGCATGCTGGCCTATGTGAAGATCAGCTATAAGCCCGGCGGCGTGTGGACCATCGACGACAAGACCGGGAAATATCAAAATTCATAACAAAAGGAAGTTTTTGCTTTGAAAACAACGCAGAGTAAAACACTGGCTGCCCAAAACACGGGAATATCCGTGCGGAAAATGGTCCTCACCGCCATGCTGGGCGGCCTGGGCTTTGTCCTGTCCACCTTCGTCTACTTCCCGTCCATGGCCCCCTTCCAGCACTTCTGCAATGTGATCGGGGCGGTGTTCCTGGGGCCCTGGTACAACTTCGCCGCCGCCCTTATCACCGGACTGCTGCGGATGCTCACCGGCCGGACCATCCAGGCGGTGGTGGGGGGCATTTTCGGCGCCTTCCTGTCGGGCCTGCTCTACCAGAAGACCAAAAAACTCCTGGCCGCCTATGTGGGCGAGGTCTTTGGCACCGGCTTCATCAGCGCCATGGTGGCCTATCCCCTCATGAAGCGGTTCTACGGCCTGGACGCCCAGAGCCCCTTCTACTACATCCCCTTCTATCTGCCCGCCACGGTGGTGGGGGGCCTGATGGGGGTCGCCGTCATCCTGCTCCTCAAGCGCTCGGGGGCCCTCAAGCGCATGCTTGAGCAGCTGGAGCGCTGAAGGTGGAGCGCAGGGAATTTGCCGCCCGGCTCCGGGCGGTACGGGAGCGGGCCCCGCTGGTCCAGTGCATCACCAATTTTGTCACCGTCAACGACTGCGCCAACATGGTCCTGGCCGCCGGCGGTTCCCCCACCATGGCCCACGACGTGCGGGAGGTGGAGGAGGCGGTCTCCGGCGTGCAGGCCCTGGTGTGCAACCTGGGGGCCATTGGGGACGTGGAGGCCATGCTCCTGGCGGGGAAGCGGGCCAATGTCCTGGGGATCCCCGTGGTGCTGGACCCGGTGGCCGCCGGAGTCACCGCCCTGCGGCGGGAGGCGGCGGGCCGCCTGCTCGCGGAGGTCCGCTTTGCCATTATCCGGGGCAATGCCTCGGAGATCCGTGCCCTGGCCCTCCGCGAGGCGGGGGGCAGCGGGGTGGACGTCTCCGCTGGGGATGCCGTCACCGAGGGGACCCTTCCCCGGGCAGCGGAGCTGTGCCGGACCCTGGCCCGGCGCACCGGGGCGGCCGTGGCCCTTTCGGGAGCGGTGGATGTGCTCTCCGACGGGCAGGAGGCTCTCTTTCTCCGCAACGGCGCGCCCACCATGGCCCGCATCACGGGCAGCGGGTGTATGCTCACCGCCCTGATGGGAGCGTTCTGCGGGGCCTCGCCGGAGGTGCCCTTTGCCGCCGCCGCTGCTGCGGCCGCCGCCATGGGGGTGGCCGGAGAGCGGGCCGAGGCGCGCCGGGTGCGCAGCGGCACCGGCAACGCCACTTTTCGCAATGATCTCATCGACGCCGTGTTCAACCTGACGGAACAAGAATTGACACAAGGAGTCCGCTATGAAATTTACCAAGGATGAAATCCGCAGCGCCATGCTGCTCTACGCCGTCACCGACCGGGCCTGGCTGGGGGCGCGCACCCTGCCGGAGGTGGCGGAGGAGGTGCTCCAAAACGGGGCCACCTTCCTCCAGGTCCGGGAGAAGGGGCTGGAACACGCCGCCTTTTTGGCCGAGGCCGAGGAGCTGAAGGTCCTCTCGGCGCGCTACCATGTGCCCTTTGTGGTCAACGACTCGGTGGAGGTGGCCCTGGAGTGCGGCGCAGACGGCGTCCATGTGGGCCAGAGCGATATCCAGGGCCGGGACATCCGGGCTCTCATCGGCCCGGACAAGATCCTGGGCATCTCGGCCAACACCATTGAGACGGCTCTGGCCGCCCAGGCGGCGGGGGCCGACTACATCGGCGTGGGGGCGGTGTTCGGCACCAGCACCAAGAAGGATGCCAAAAGCCTGACCATGGAGGGCCTGCGGGCCATCTGCGATGCGGTGGACATCCCGGTGGTGGCCATCGGGGGCATCAGCGCAGAGAACCTTCTCCAGCTCAAGGGCAGCGGTGTGGACGGCGTGGCGGTGGTCTCCGCCATCTTCGCCCAGAGCGACCCGGGCGCAGCGGCCAAGCGCCTGCGGGCCCTGGCGGAGGAACTGGTGCATGGATAAGGCCTTTTGCATTTTCGACATGGACGGTACCCTGGTGGACTCCATGAGCTACTGGAAGGGCCTGGGCCGGGAGTACCTGGAGCGCAAGGGCGTCGACCCAGAGGAGCGCCTGCTGTGGATGGTCAAGGCCATGACCATGCTGGAGGGAGCGGCCT
This sequence comes from uncultured Oscillospiraceae bacterium, assembly GCA_944386885.1. Taxonomy (GTDB): domain Bacteria; phylum Bacillota; class Clostridia; order Oscillospirales; family Oscillospiraceae; genus Pseudoflavonifractor_A. The sequence goes on from CALXCU010000035.1 coordinate 5,755, forward strand.
ATTTTATGGAGACCTTCCACATTCCCGACCCGCCAGAGCGCATCGTGGAGGAGATGGAGGCCATGATGGAGGAGCACTACCGCTCGGATGTGCCCCTCAAGCCGGGGGTGAAGACCTACCTGGAGGCGTTGAAGGAGCGGGGGGCCCGCTTGTGCGTAGCCACTGCCACCGCCGAGCCCCTCTCCCACGCCTGCCTCTCCCGGCTGGGGGTAGACCATCTCTTTGACTTTATTCTCAGCTGCGAGACCCTGGGGGTGAGCAAGACCCGCCCGGACGTGTATCTGGAGGCCGCCCGCCGCCTGGGGGCGCCGCCGGAGACGTGCGCCGTTTTTGAGGACGCCCTCTACGCCGCCTGCACGGCGAAAACGGCGGGGTTTTATACGGTGGCTGTGCCCGAGGAGGCCTATGCCGCCGATTGGCCAGAGCTCTCTGCCCTGGCTGACGAGATCAGTCTGGACTGGAGGAATGCCAAATGACCGTGACACAGCGGCTTTATGAGGCCGCCCGCCCTGTGTGGGAGGCCTGCCACAGCCACCCCTTTGTGAAGGGCATTGGGGACGGAAGCCTGGAGGTGGAGAAGTTCCAGTGGTTCCTGCTCCAGGACTACCTCTATCTCTTCGACTACGCCCGGGTGTTTGCCTGGGGGGTGGTCAAAGCCCGGGACCCTGAGCTGATGCGTACCTTTGCGGCCAATGTGGACGCCATTCTGGGGGGCGAGATGAAGGTCCACCGCTCCTACATGGCCCGGCTGGGCATTACGGAGGAGCAGGTCTTTTCGGTGAAGCCCGCCCTCTCCAACACCTCCTATACCCACTACATGCTCGCGGCGGCCGCCGCCGGGGATGCCGCCGAGAGCGTGGCCGCCATCCTGGCCTGCTCCTGGAGCTATGCCGAGATCGGCCAGCGCCTCTCCCGCATTCCGGGGGCGGCGGAGCACCCCTTCTACGGCGAATGGGTGCGCAGCTATGCCGGGGAGGAGTACCAGGCCACCAACGCCGCCCTGGTGGGCCTCATGGACGGCCTGGCCCAGGGCTGCACCGAGGAGAAGTACCGCCGCCTGGAGGAGATCTTCGTCACCTGCAGCCGGTATGAGCTGGGCTTTTGGGAGATGGCATGGACGCTGGAGCGGTGAGCGCCCTGGAGCTGGAGGGGGTCTCCTACCAGTATCCCGGCGAGGCGTTTGACATTGTGGATAACCTGTCCCTCCGGGTGGAAAAAGGCTCCTTCCACTGCATCGTGGGAGCCAGCGGCTGCGGGAAGAGCACGATTTTCCGCCTCATCAACGGCCTGCTCCCCCTCAAGGCCGGGGCCATCCGCATCGGCGGGGTTCCCGCTGGGACGGGAAAGGGCGCCTGCGGCTATATGCCCCAGAAGGACCTGCTTTTTCCCTGGCGGACGGTTTGGGAGAATGTGGCCCTGCCCCTGGAGATCCAGGGGGGCTGCTCCAAACGGGAGCGGCGGGAGCGGGCCCAGGCCGCCCTGGAGGACGCGGGGCTCCCCGGCTGCGGGGACAAGATGCCCCAGGAGCTCTCCGGCGGCATGCGGCAGCGGGCGGCCTTTGCCCGTACCATGCTCACGGGCAGCGATCTGCTGCTGCTGGACGAGCCCTTCTCCGCCCTGGATTTTTTGACTCGTATCTCGATGCAGGAGTGGCTGCTCTCCCAGTGGCAGAGGCATCAAAAGACCATCCTCTTCATCACCCACGACGTAGAGGAGGCCCTCTTTCTCTCTTCCAGCGTGCTGGCAGTGGAGTCCACCCCCATCCGCGCCCTGCGGGAGATCCCGGTGCCCGCCGCCTTTCCCCGGGACCGCTCCTGCCTGAAAGACCCGGAGCTGGTGGAGCTCAAGGAGCGGCTCATCGCACATCTGAGAAAGCAGGTGACGCCGTGAAAGGAGCATGCAAAGCCAATCTGCCCGCCCTGCTTTTTCTCTTCGCCCTGCTGCTGCTCTGGCAGGCGGGGGCCATGGGGATGGACGCGGCCTATATCTTGCCCTCGCCCATCCAGATTTTGCAAAAACTCTGGGAGCTGCGCGGCCCTCTCTTTACCGTCCATCTGCCTGCGACCATGGCGGTGACCGCCATTGGGCTGGCCATCTCTCTGGTGCTTGGGCTGGCCCTGGCGGTGGCTATGGACGGAAGCGCCCTGGTGCGGCGGATGCTCTACCCGCTGGTGGTGGTCTCCCAGACCATCCCCACCACCGCCATCGCGCCCCTTTTTGTGCTCTGGTTCGGCTACGGCATCTGGAGCAAAGTGCTGGTGACGGTGCTCATCACCTTTTTCCCCATCACCATTACCGTCTACGACGGCCTGCGCTCCGCCAAGACCGAGATGGCCGAGCTGCTGCGCACCTATGGAGCGACCCGGCGGGAGATCTTCCTCAAAATCAAGGTCCCCTGCGCCCTGCCCTACTTCTTTTCTGCGGTGAAGATGGCGGTGCCCATGAGCGTCATCGGCGCGGCCATTGGGGAGTGGCTGGGGGCCAAGAGCGGCCTGGGCTATTTCTCCCGGCGGATGATGACCCAATTGGACGGAGCAGGGGTCTTTGCCCCCATCGTCCTGCTCTCTGTGGTGGCCATGGCTGCCGTAGGGGCAGTGGCCCTGCTGGAGCGGCGCTTTGTCCGCTGGCGGGGCGAATCCTGACCTGAGAAAGGAACGATCAGCTATGAAACGAATTGCCGCTCTGGCCCTGACGGGGGCCCTGCTCCTCTCCGGCTGCTCCGGCGGGGAGAGCGCCCGGACCAGCGCTGCCCCCGGCGGCGGGGAGGATCTGCGGGAGATCAGCGTGGTGCTGGACTGGTACCCCAACGCCCTGCACGCGTTCCTCTACGACGCCATCGCCAAGGGCTACTACGCCGAGGAGGGGCTGAAGGTCAACATCCAGTTCCCCTCCAACGCCAACGACGCCATGAGCCTGGTGGCCGCCGGACAGGCGGAGATCGGCCTGTACTACCAGCAGGACGTGAT
>CALXCU010000036.1 GCA_944386885.1 uncultured Oscillospiraceae bacterium
CGGCAGTTCCCGCCATTGAGCGCCGCTTCGGGCAATCCAGAGCATCCCGTTCAGCATCATCCGGTTATCCTTGCGGGGACGGCCTCGCTTTCCTGTTTCTTCCGGCGGCAGAAGCGGTCTGACTCGCACCCATTGTTCTTTTGTTAATTCATAGCGTTTCATGCCTCTAGTTTCGCATTTCCACTTCTATTGTGCAACTTTTATTTTTCAAACAAGCCCTAGAATCGCCATCATCAAAAGCAGATAGAAAAAACTGTTGCATAGCGTGGAAAAAAACCTGGTATGCCGCAATACTGTACTCGAGTAGCCCACACAGCTGTCGTCACTTCCCAAGAAATACCGGAGCTTTTGGAGAAAAAGCCCCGGAAATACAGTGTTTCCGGGGCTTTCGGCCATATTTCAAATAAAATTCAGGGCCTTCGCGCTTGCCGGGCCGGGAGTGCGCGGCGGGAAGCCTCAAGGCTGTACTGGACTACACGGAAGACCGCTTTACCCTGATCGTACAAGGTTATTTGAGCTTCTTGGTTGTCGCTTTTTTATTATAAGAGAAGGCGGGGCAAAAATCAAGGGGCCGCAATCGTTTGGCGCTGTATGCCGCATCTTCGGTCAAGAAGCGCTTGCCTGTGTACAGGAATCATTTCTGCTTTTTGAGAAACAATAACGCTACCCGCGGGATCGGAGGAGGATGGGCCATGGAGTCGTTATGGGAGCAGACCGCCGCACACACCGGCTTTGAACGCCTGGAGGGAGAGGTCAAAACCGATGTGCTGGTCATCGGCGGCGGAATCACGGGTGTTTTATGCGCCTATCTGCTGCATCAAGCCGGCATACCTTATGTGCTGGCGGAGGCGGAGACGGTGGGCGGCGGGATCACGAAAAACACCACCGCTAAAATCACCGTCCAGCACGGGCTGATCTACCACAAGCTGCTGCGCACCTTCGGCGCAGAGCGGGCGGGGCAGTATCTCCGCGCCAATGAGGCGGCGCTGGACTGGTACCGGCGGCTGTGCCAGGGCCTGGACTGCGACTTTGAGGCGAAGGATTCCTACGTCTACGCCCTGGACGACCGCCGGAAGATTGAGCGGGAACTCTTGGCGCTGGAGCGGCTGGGGGCCCCAGCGGAATTTGCCGCCCAGTTGCCCCTGCCCTTCCCGGTGGCCGGCGCGGTGCGGTACCCGAACCAGGCGCAGTTTCATCCGCTGAAGTTTCTCTCCGCCCTCTCCAAGGGCCTGCACATCTATGAGCATACGCCGGTGCGGGAGCTGGCGGGCACGACGGCCCGGACCGATCACGGAAAAATCACGGCAGAACAGATCCTTGTAGCCACCCATTTTCCCTTTTTAAACAAGCACGGCAGCTATTTTCTCAAGCTCTACCAGCACCGTTCCTATGTCATTGCCCTGGAGGGCGCGGCGCAGGTGGACGGGATGTATGTGGACGAGGCGCAGAAAGGGATGTCTTTTCGGAACTACGGGAATCTGCTCCTCATTGGCGGCGGGGACCACCGCACCGGAAAGCAGGGCGGGACCTGGCGGGAGCTGCGGGACTTTGCCCGGCGGCACTATCCCCACGCGGCGGAGCGCTGCCACTGGGCCACCCAGGACTGCATGACCCTGGACGGCGTCCCCTATATAGGCCCCTATTCCGCGCGCACGTCCGGCCTATTTGTGGCCACTGGATTCCAAAAGTGGGGCATGACCTCCTCCATGGTCGCGGCCATGCTCCTATGCGGCCTGGTCCAGGGGAGGGAAAGCCCCTTCGCCCGCGTCTTTTCCCCGTCCCGGAGTATCCTGCGGCCCCAACTGGCCGTCAATGCTTTTGAGGCGGCCGTTGGCCTGCTGACGCCCACGGCCAGGCGTTGCCCCCACATGGGCTGCGCGCTGAAGTGGAACCCGTGGGAACACACCTGGGACTGCCCCTGCCACGGCTCGCGCTTTACGGAGGAGGGGCGGCTGATCGACAACCCGGCCACGGGAGACTGGAAACAGGAAAGATTTTGGAGGTAACTCTTATGGATCGCAAAAACGGCTTTACCATGACCAACCGGGACCACGTGCTTCGGGCCTGGCAAAACTCCACCGAGCTTGTACGGGACTATCAGGCATATGCCCATGAGATGGCGGGCGATGACCAGGCGCTCGCCCAGCTCTTCGCCGGGTTTGCCGAGGATGAGGCCCTGCACGCCGAACAACTGCTGGGCCTTTTGCGCGGGTACGAGCAGTAAACAGACCGCGCCCCCTAGGAAAATCCCCAGGGGGCGCGGTGTTCGATTCCCGGCTCAGCCGAACTCCCGGTAGAGGAACGTGAGGATCTCTCCCCGGGAACACTCCCGGCCGGGGCTGAAAGCGTTGTCTCCGGTCCCCATGGTGATGCCCTCCTGCACCGCCCAGACGGCGGCGTCGGCAAACCAGTCGCTGGAGGCCACGTCGGAGAAACCGGCGGCGCCGGTGACGCTGGGCAGGCCCGCCAGGCGGTGGAGGAAGGTTACCGCCTGGGCGCGGGTCACCGTCATATTGGGGCTGAAGGTGGTCTCGCTGGTCCCGGCTGTGACCCCCGCCTCCACCGCCCACTGGATGGCCCAGCGGTTGTCCCGGTTGGACACCGAGTCAGATACATCGGTAAAGGGATTGTTCTCGATATCGCTGGGCTGGGGGGAGCCCATCAGCTTCCACAGATAGCGGACGATCTCCATCCGGGTACAGGCGTCGCCCACCCCCAGCCGGCTGCCCACTGCGGCAATCTCAAGGTTCTGGCAGGTGGCCCAGGCCGCAGCATCATAGCAGTAATCCCCCTCCTTCACGTCGGTGAAGGCGATGGGCTTCCCGTCATAGCTGTCGCTCACCACCACCTGGCAGCGGGCGGTGAGCTCCCCCGCCCGGCTAGTGGCCACGACGTCGGTGACGCCGCTGGCCCTGCCGGTGACCCGGCCGTTCTGGTCCACTGTGGCCACGGAGGGGTCCCGGCTGCTCCAGGTCACGCCCTGGCTGACCTGATCGGGCCGGACATAGGCCATCAGCTTTACCTGCTCGCCGGGGATCAGCTCTACATAGTAGGCCGACAGGTCCACCTCCTCGGGCTCGCCGCTCTCCCCCGGCCCGTAGACGGTCACCGTGCCGAAGGCGGTGTAGCGCTCTCCGTCAATGGCGTCCACCGTGGTGACCGTAAAGGTGGTGGTGCCGGGGGCCAGGCCCGTGAGGGTGCAGCTGCTGCCGTTAGGGGTCAGCGAGAGGATGGAGGGATCGGTCACATCCCAAGTCACAGGATAGCTGGGCGACCCCTCCGGGAGGAAGCGGACCGTGGTATAGGCCCGCTCACCCACCTCAATCGCGAAGCCGCCATCGGGCTGCACCAGCGTCATCCCCTCCAGCTGGACCGGCCGGGCCACCGTAACCGTCACGGTGGCGCTGTGCCCGGCAAACCCCAGGGTCAGGGTGGCTGTGCCCTCCCCCACGGCAGAGACGCAGACGGCGCCGTTTTCCATGCTCAGGGAGGCCACGGAGTCGTCGCTCGTGCGGATGATATCAGGTACCACCGGGGTAGCGCCGTTGCGGACGTAGACCAGCTCTTTCTCCCCGGCTTCCATGTTCAGGGAGGCCGTGCTCAACTGCACATCAAGGACCTGCTCTTCGGCCTCCACCGAGAAAATGATGCGCTCCTGTCCGGAAGAGGGGGAGGCCTCCTCCGTACCGGCGGCTTCGGTAAAGTCCTGCACCCAGTAGGTGTGCCCTTCTAGATCCCGGACGCAGGCAATGCCCACCGCGGCGTAGCCGCCCTCGAGCATATTGGCTTTGTGACCGGGAGAGTGATACCAATTTTCAGTCGCCGTGGCTGCGTCCGCTCCATTCAGGGCATAGAGGATATTCTCCCCCATGTCACGCTTCTGATAGGCCGGGCCCGACGGACGGGCGGTCTCAAAGGGCTCCCCATTGGGACGGGTATGGCTGAAGGAGATGGCGCACTCAGCCGCCCGGCGCAGGGCCATGTCCATCATAGCCTCGTCCATGACCAGCTCCGACAAGCCGTGCTCCCGGCGCAGGCTGTTGAGCAGCTCCAACTCCTCATAGGCGGCGGAGTAGTCCGCCGTCAGCTCTACCTTTACCGTAACCGTGGAGGCCGCCAGGGCTCCGGCAGGCAGCAGCCCCAGGCACAGGAAGAGGCAGAGCAGAAAAGGAAATACGCGTTTTTTCCGTCTTTTCATTCAAATCCTCCCATCTTAGGCATCGCGCGGTGCGCACCAGAGTAGGCGTCCCCCGGCGGGACCGTTTCGCGCTGTCCAGACATGTCTGTTTCAGGTCCGCGCCCTTCACATCGGGCCAAAATTCTTCGCATTCCGTAATTTAAGTTATTATATTATCTTTCTCTTTTTCCTGTCAATGAAATAATGGAAGCGCAATTCTTGCGACGTTCTTTCTTTATTCATTGTCAACATGAAAGGAATTCCTATATTTTTCGATTCCGGAATATTTGTCCTGTAAAGAAAAAAGCACCCGGTCGGAACACTGAGCGCTTCGGCAATAAATTAAGGCAACACCGCATAATGTTCAAAAAAGCAGGAGATGCGCTCCTTGCGAAACGATCTCCTGCTTCATAAGGCTTTTGTTTTCGCTTGCGATTCTTGTTCCTTGTGTGCTCCTTGCTTGCTCCTTACAAAGCAAAACGGACCACTTTCGAGGACCACACACAGCTCCAAAAGTACT
>CALXCU010000037.1 GCA_944386885.1 uncultured Oscillospiraceae bacterium
GGGTCCCTCTTTTCCGCCTCTGAGATCAGATAAGGCCAGTATAGCACATCCCGGCCCGGCGTGGCAAGGCGGCACTATGCTGGGAGCATAGTTTACAAGCGGAACGGAGGCCCATATAATAAAATCAGCCAATTTAGGATCCGAAGAGAAGAATAGAAAGGATGTGCAGAGGATGAAAAGACGTTTGGCCACGCTGCTCCTGGCGCTGGCCCTGGCGGCGGGGCTGGCGCTGCCCGCCGGGGCGGCGGCGGAATTCCAGGATGTGAATGACACGGACGTGCGCCTGAGCGCCTCCCAGGGGGCCCAGGCGGCGGAGCGGCTCCACGCCATGGGCTTGTTTGCAGGAGTGGGAACCAACCCGGACGGGAGCCCGGATTTTGCCTTGGAGCGCACGCCCACCCGGTCGGAGGGCATCGTGATGCTGGTACGCCTGCTGGGCCGGGAGGCCTCCGCCCACAATACAGTGAGTGTCATGCCCTTTACCGACGTGCCGGAGTGGGCCGCGCCCTATGTGAACTACGCCTATTACAAGGGCTACACCGCGGGCACCTCGGAGACCACCTTCGGCGGCGGACAGGCCCTGGACGCGGCGCAGTACCTGTCCCTGATCCTCCGGACCATGGGCTACCAGGATGGGACGGACTTCCAGTGGGACTCGGCCTGGGAACTGAGCAACCGCCTGGGTTTCACCGACTATGACCCGAACCGGGGCGGGCCGTTCACCCGGGGCACGGCGGCGGTGTGGGCCTGGAACGCCCTGTGGGCCCTGACGGAGGGGGGAAACCGGCTGGCTGACCAGCTGGTCAGCCGGGAGGGCGTCACCCCCGCCCAGGCCGCGGCTGCCGGGCTGCTCGAGAGCAAGGGGGGCATCGCCCTGAGCAACAGCTACCGGGTAGAGGACATGGCGGACAGCTATTCCGGCGTTCTCTCAGTGGTAGGCCTGCCGGAGAACGCCGGGGACCCGGGCTTCATCTGGACCACATCCGACCCGGATGTGGTAGAGCTGGGCAGGCATTCCAGCCCCTATCTTCCCGAGAGCTCCGCACGGGCGTCCATCCAGGAGCGGGGGGTGGGTACGGCGGTGGTCACCGCCACCTCGGCGGACGGGACCATGTCGGCCTCCTGCACCGTGGAGATCATCAACTCCAGCATCAGCCTGCAGATCGTGGGCGCGAGCGGAATGATGGAGGGTGGAGGAAGTTCCTATGATACCTGGGCGGAGGAAGAGCTGGAATTCACCTGCCAGGTCTATCCGGAGGACACCACCGCCGACCGGACCATGACGTGGCGGCTGGAAGAGGAGGACGGCAGCCCGGCGCCCGCCTCGGCGGCTGAGCTGGAGGCCGCAGGGGATGACTCCGTCCGGGTGCTCTTCCACCGGGCGGGAAGTTACCGGCTCGTCTGCGAGACGGCGGACGCCAGCGATGCGGTACGCCTGGAGGTGGAGGAGGACTCGCCCGCCTATGAGCTGCGCTTTTCCGGCGGCAGGCAGGAACTGGAGGTGGGAGATTCCGTCATCCTGTGCCTGGAACAGGTCAAGCCTGAGGAAAAAATGCCCCGGGTGCGGGTGTGGGAGAACTCCGACCCCGAAGTGGCGTCGGTGGCCGCCGTCACCAACAGCGGCGGGTATGACGCCGTAGTGGACGGCCTGAGCCCGGGTGAGAGTACTATCACCGCCATCCTGGAGGACGGGCGCACCGCCACTACCACCGTCACCGTCGTTGCAGATTCCGGCCCCATGACGCTGGACCTGCCCAGCTTCCCCTGCACGGTGGAGGCGCGGGACTCGGCGGGGGAGCTGCTCTACCAGGTCACCTTTGAGGACGGCTCCTACCGCTATGACACCTGGGGGCTCCGCCTGACGCTGAAGGGCACGGTGGACTATCTGTCCCCCAACGCCTCGGGCATCAATGTTTTCTTCCAGATTGAGGATGAGGACGGGGATGTGGTCTATGACAACGTTATCGCCCTGACGGTGGAGGAGGGCCCCTTCACCACAACGAGTACGGAGTTCTACCCGAATTTGCGGGAAGGGCGCCACTACACCTTGGAATTGGAATAACCAGCCATAGAGAAACGCCGGCCAGAGAGAAATGCTCTCTGGCCGGCGTTCCGTTTTGGGGTTTACTGCGCTAGAAGCTCCTTGCCGGAGATGCCCGGCTCGGTCATGGAGTAGGGGTCCAGAATCTTGTCCAGGGCGGCCTCATCCAGCAGGCCCTCCTCCAAAATGAGCTGCCGCACCGGCGCGCCGGTCTGGATGGCCCGCTTGGCCACTTCGGCAGCCTTTTCATAGCCCACATGGGGGCACAGGGCGGTGATGATGCCCACGCTGTGCTCCACCATATCCCGGCAGCGCTCCCGGTTGGCGGTGATCCCCATCACGCAGTGCTCGACCAGCGTGTTCACCGCATAGGTCAAAAACTCCACCGCGTGGGTCAGATTCCAGAAGATGATGGGCTCAAAGGCGTTGAGCTCCAGCTGGCCGGCTTCAGCGGCCATGGTGATGGTCAGGTCGTTGCCCATGATGTTGAAGGCCACCTGGTTGACCACCTCGGGGATGACGGGGTTGACCTTGCCGGGCATGATGGAAGAGCCGTTCTGCCGGGCGGGCAGGTTGATCTCCCCCAGGCCGCAGCGGGGGCCGGAGGACATGAGGCGCAGGTCGTTGGACATCTTGGACAGGTTCACCGCACAGGTCTTGACCGTGCCGGACACGGCCACAAATTCGTCCAGGTTCTGGGTGGCGTCGATGAGGTCGTGGGCCTGGATTAGATCCAGCCCGGTGACCTTGCACAGGTTGGGAACAATGCGCCGCAGATAGCGCTCGTCGGCGTTGATGCCAGTGCCCACGGCGGTGCCGCCCATGTTCAGGCAGCGCATCTCGTCCTTGGCCCGCTCAAAGCGGGCGATATCCCGGCGCACCGCCTGGCTGTAGGCCCGGAACTCCTGCCCCAGGCGGATGGGCACCGCGTCTTGAAGCTGGGTGCGGCCCATCTTAAGTACGTCGTCGAATTCCTCCGCCTTTTCCATCAGGGCCTGGTAAAGCCGCTCCAGCTGCACCTGGGCCCGGCCCAGCAGCTTGAGCACCGCCAGCTTGCCGGCAGAGGGGAAGACGTCGTTGGTGGACTGGCCGCAGTTGACGTGGTCGTTGGGGTTGACCAGGGAGTAGTCCCCTTTCTCGCCGCCCAGCAGCTCGATGGCCCGGTTGGCGATGACCTCGTTGGCGTTCATGTTCAGGCTGGTGCCCGCGCCGCCCTGGATGGGGTCCACGATGAAAGCGTCGTGGAGCTTGCCAGAGACGATCTCGTCGCAGGCGTGGACGATGGCGTCGGCCACCCGCTTGTCCAGCAGGCCGATCTCCAGATTGGTGATGGCGGAGGCCTTTTTGATCTCCGCAATGGAGTTGATGAGCTCCGGGTGTACGCCCAGGCCGGTGATGTGGAAGTTCTCGGCCGCGCGCAGGGACTGCACGCCGTAATAGGCGTCCTTGGGTACGGCGCGCTCACCCACGGAATCGTGCTCAGAACGGTACTGTTTTTCCATCATTCTCTTTCCTCCTCGCAAGCACTCTTGCAATTGCAGCCACATCATAGCACTGTTTCAACAAATTTGCAAGCAATCTTGCAGAATATGGAGAAAATTTTTCTCGCCGCCTCGCCCGAATCCCCGGAAGAGGCGCGGCCCACTCTTGTCCAATTTTTCTCTAGCAACTCTGTGCGTTCTATGATATAATCCGCTGAGTATGATGATTTTCTGCAAAAGGAGTACGATATGATCACCGTTTCTGATTTGACGCTGCAGTACAGCGGCCAGGCCCTGTTCAGCCATGTGGACCTGCAGTTCACCAAGGGTAATTGCTACGGCATCATCGGCGCCAACGGCGCGGGCAAGTCCACCTTCCTGAAAATCCTCTCCGGGGAGCTGGAGCCCACCAAGGGGGAGGTCTCCATCCTGCCCAACACCCGCATGTCGGTGCTCAAGCAGAACCAAAACGCCTACGACGCCTACAACGTGATGGACACCGTCATCATGGGCAACCAGCGCCTGTACGACATCGGCAAAGAGAAAGAGACCCTCTATGCCAAGGAGGAGATGACCGAGGAGGATGGCATCCGGGCCTGCGAGCTAGAGGAGGAGTACAGCGAGCTGGGCGGCTGGGAGGCCGAGAGCGACGCCTCCCGTATCCTCCAGGGCCTGGGGGTGGGCACCGAGCTGCACGAGAACAGCATGGCCACTCTGGACGCCCGGCTGAAGGTGAAGGTGCTGCTGGCCCAGGCCCTCTTCGGCAATCCCGACATCCTCCTGTTGGACGAGCCCACCAACAACCTGGACATCAACGCCGTCAACTGGCTGGAGGACTTCCTGCTGGACTTTGAGGGCACCGTCATCGTGGTCTCCCACGACCGCCATTTCCTCAACACCATCTGCACCCACATTGTGGACATCGACTACAACAAGATCAAGCTCTATGTGGGCAACTACGACTTCTGGTACGAGTCCTCTCAGCTGGTGCAGGCCCTCATCAAGAACCAAAACAAGCGCAACGAGGAGAAGATCAAGGAGCTGCAGGACTTTATCTCCCGCTTCTCGGCCAACAAATCCAAGAGCAAACAGGCCACTGCCCGCCGGAAACTCCTGGATAAGCTCACTGTGGAGGAGATGCCCGCCTCCTCCCGGCGCTATCCCTGGGTGTCCTTCTCTCCCGAGCGGGAGGTGGGCAAGGATATCCTCTTTGTCACCGAAGTGAGCAAGACTGTGGACGGCGTGAAGCTGCTGGACAAGGTGAGCTTCACCGTGGAGCACGGGGACAAGATCGCCTTTGTGGGCGAGAACGAGAACGCCCAGACCGCCCTGTTCCAGATCCTCACCGGGGAGATGGAACCCGACGAGGGCAGCGTGAAGTGGGGTCAGACCGCCACCTTCTCTTATTTCCCCAAGGATAACACCTCCTTTTTTGAGGGCCATGACGAGAATCTGGTGGAGTGGCTGCGGGAGTTCTCACCCGACCCCCACGAGAGCTATCTGCGGGGCTTTTTGGGGCGGATGCTTTTCTCCGGGGACGATGTGTATAAGAGCGTGAAGGTCCTCTCCGGCGGCGAGAAGGTCCGGTGCATGCTCTCGCGGATGATGCTCTCGGGGGCCAACGTGCTCCTGCTGGACCAGCCCACCAACCACCTGGACCTGGAGTCCATCGCCGCCCTGAACAACGGCCTGTCGGCGGTGAAGTGCAACGTCCTCTTCGCCTCCCACGACCATCAGCTGGTCCAGACGGTGGCCAACCGGGTCTTTGACTTCACGCCGGAGGGCAAACTCATTGACCGGCGGATGACCTACGACGAGTATTTGGAGAGCCAGAGCGCCGGAAAATAAAAACAAACCGTAATTTTAAGAAAATATATTACAGACAGGACGGGAAGCAGACGGCCGGGAGGAAATTTTCCACAAATCCCGTGCGTTTTTTCCCGTCCTGTGTTATACTGATAATCTCGGAGGGCGCGCCGGAGCGCGCGCCCCACACCACTCCGAAAGGACGCCCTGCCATGCGTAAATCGATCCTCTGTCCCGTACTGGCCGCAGTTTTGGGTGCGGCTGGGTTTGCCCTGCGCAAGTGGGAGCTGGCCACCGCCTTCGAGGCGGACACCGGCCTGGTTACCCCTGGTATGCCCGCTACCATCGCCCTGGCCGTGCTGTCGGCGGCGGCGGTGGTCCTATTCCTGCTCCTCTCCCTGGGGAGGCACCGGGCGTTCCCCGGCGGGTTTGACGAGGCCTTTGCCGCCCGGGGGAATACGCTTTTCCTGGGCGCCGTGGTGCTGGGGGCTTTCTTGGCCTTTGGCGGGGCGGCGCTGGAGCTGGTTTCGGTGGGGGAGCGCTACCGGCAGGCGGCGGCCATGGCCCTCCAGGGCATGGGGGGCAATCCCTTCCTGGCGGTGCTGCTGCCTGTGCTGCTGGCGGTTTTCTCCGCTTTGGCCGGAGCCGGGGCGCTGATCCTGGGGCGCAAGTGTTACCGGGGGGAGCCGGTGGGCCGCTTCAGCGGTGTGACCCTGCTGCCTGCCTATGCCCTGTGTATCTGGCTCATTGGGGCCTACCAGGCCCGGGCCTCCGACCCGGTGGTCCAGGACTATATCTATGAACTTTTGGCCATCATCTGCGCCCTGTTGGGCTCCTATTACCTGGCGGGCTTCGTCTTCCAGCGGCCCCGGCCGGGCAGCACCCTCTTTTTCGCCCTGTGCGGCGTATACTTCTCCCTGGTCACCCTGGCCGACCGCCATGACGGCGCCACGCTGCTGCTCTACGGATTCTGTGTGTGTTACCTGCTGGCCTTCGCCGCGCTGCTCCTCTGGCAGGAGGAGCGCAAGCGCCCCTCCCCCGAGCCGGAGGGCCCCCGAATGCCCGGCGGCGCGGAACCGGACTACCACAATCAAACTGGAGGGAACCCCCAATGAACGAAACGCCCAAATACTATCTCACGACGCCCATCTACTACCCCTCGGACAAGCTTCACATCGGCCATACCTACTGCACCGTGGCCACCGACGCCCTGGCCCGCTACCGCCGCTTGCAGGGCTATGACGTGATGTTCCTCACCGGCACCGATGAGCACGGCCAAAAGATCGAGGATAAGGCCAAGGAGGCCGGCGTCACCCCCAAGGAGTTTGTGGACCAGATTGTGGAGGGGGCCCGGGGGGTCAAAGACCTGTGGAAGCTGATGAATATCTCCAACGACCGCTTCATCCGCACCACCGACGATTACCACGTCCAGTCCATCCAGCGGATCTTCAAGAAGATGTATGAGAACGGGGATATCTATAAGGGCACCTACAAAGGCAAGTACTGCAAGCCCTGCGAGTCCTTCTGGACCGAGAGCCAGCTCAAGGACGGCAAGTGCCCCGACTGCGGCCGGGAGGTCCAGGACGCCGAGGAGGAGGCCTATTTCTTCCGCCTGAGCAAGTATGCCGACCGGGTACAGCATCTGCTGGAGGACACCGATTTCCTGGAGCCCCGCAGCCGGGTCAATGAGATGGTCAACAATTTCATCAAGCCCGGCCTGGAAGATTTGTGCGTCTCCCGGACCTCCTTTACCTGGGGCGTGCCGGTGGACTTTGACCCGGGCCATGTGGTCTATGTATGGGTGGATGCCCTGTTCAACTACACCACTGCCTTGGGCTTCCTCAACGGCCAGTACAACGACTACGACAAGTACTGGCCCGCCGACGTGCATATCGTGGGCAAGGAGATCGTCCGTTTCCACTCCATCATCTGGCCCGCCATGCTCATGAGCATGGGGATGCCCCTGCCCAAGAAGGTCTTTGGCCACGGCTGGCTGCTGCTGGACGGCGGCAAGATGTCCAAGAGCAAGGGCAATGTGGTGGACCCCTACATCCTGGCTGAGCACTTCGGCGTGGACGCCCTGCGCTTCTTCCTCATGCGGACCTTCCCCTTTGGCTCCGACGGAAATTTCTCCAACGAGCTGCTGATCCAGACCATCAACACGGACCTTGCCAACGACCTGGGCAACCTCCTCAGCCGCACCACCGCCATGGTGCAGAAGTACTTTGGCGGCACCCTGCCCGCCGGATGTGCCGCCTGGGCTGCGCCTGAGGCCGCCGACGAGGATCTGAAGGCCCAGGCCGCCGCCCTGCGGGGCAAGTACGAGGAGGCCATGGATGCCTTTGCCCCCCACAAGGCCCTGGAGGAGGTCTTCAAAGTCATCCAGCGGGCCAATAAGTATATCGACGAGACGGCCCCCTGGGCCCTGGCCAAGGATCTGGAGCACAACGGCGCCCGCCTGGCCCACGTGCTCTACAATCTGCTGGAGGCCACCCGCATCTGCGGCATCCTGCTCACCCCCTTCATGCCCGAGAGCATGGATAAGCTCTTTGCCCAGACCGGCGTGCCCGCCGGGGGCCGCACTTGGGAGAGCGCCGCGGCCTGGGGCGTTCTGCCGGAGACTGCCGCCGTCACCAAGGGCGAGAACCTTTTCCCCCGGGTGGATGTGGAGCAGGCCCTCCAGGAGCTGGAGCAGGCCGCTGAGGAGGCGAAGAAGGCTGCCCTCCCCGCCCTGGAGACCGAACCCCTGCTGGAGGAAAAGGTGGATTTCGACACCTTCTGCAAGAGCGACCTGCGGGTGGTGAAGGTAAAAGACTGCCAGGCGGTGAAGAAGAGCAATAAGCTTCTGAAGTTCACCCTGGATGACGGCACCGGCACCGACCGGCAGATCCTCTCGGGCATCGCCAGGTATTATAAGCCCGAGGAGCTCATCGGCAAGACCCTGGCGGCCATCGTGAACCTGCCCACCCGGAAGATGATGGGTCAGGAGAGCCAGGGGATGCTTCTCTCCGCCGTCCACACCGAGAAGGGGGAGGAGCGCCTCAACCTTATCATGCTGGACGACCAGATCCCCGCCGGCGCCAAGCTCTGCTGAGCGCGCTGGAAAGCGTTAAAAAGGACCGCCCGCCCCCAAGTTACGGGGCGGGCGGTCTTCGGTTTTGGGGGAGGGTTATCCTCTGCGCAGGGCCAGGATCTCGTCCAGCAGGGCGTGGGCCACCCGGTCTTTGGACATGAGGGGGAGATCCTTCTCCGCCTGGGCAGTGATGAGGGTGACGTGGTTGGTGGCGGTTCCGAATCCGGCCCCCTCCTCCCGCAGGCTGTTGGCGGCAATGAGGTCCAGATTCTTTTTCAGCAGCTTTTTCCGGGAGTTGGAGAGCACGTCCCGGGTCTCCATGGAGAAGCCGCACAGAAACTGGCCCTGGGGCTTGTGGGTCCCAAGCCAGGCCAGAATGTCGTCGGTGCGCTCCAGGGACAGGGTCAGGTCGCTGCCGTCCTCCGACTTCTTGATCTTGTCTCCGGCCACGGCGGCCGGGCGGTAATCGGCCACGGCGGCGGCCTTGATGATGATGTCCTGCCGCTGGCTGCGGCGGGTGACCGCCTCGAACATGTCCCGGGCGGAGGTGATCCCCACCACCTCCATGTAGGCCGGGCGCTTGAGGGCGGTGGGTCCGGTGACCAGGGTGACCTCCGCCCCCCGGGCGGCGGCGGCCCGGGCGATGGCGTAGCCCATCTTCCCGGTGGAGTGGTTGGTGAGGTAGCGAACCGGGTCCAGAGCCTCCTGGGTGGGGCCGGCGGTGACCAGCAAGCGCAGCCCCGCCATGTCCTTGGTGTGGATCAGGGCGTGGAGGACGCTCTCCAGCAGGTCCTCCGGCTCCGGGAGCTTGCCCGGCCCCACCGCGCCGCAGGCCAGGCGGCCGCTGGCCGGCTCAATGATCTCCCAGCCGTACCGGCGCAGGATGTTCAGATTGTCCTGGGTCACCGGGTTTTCATACATGCGGGTGTTCATGGCCGGGGCGGCCATTTTGGGACAGTCACAGGCCAGGACGGTGGTGGTGAGCATGTCGTCGGCAATGCCGTGGGCCAGCTTGGCCAGTACATTGGCGGTGGCCGGGGCGATGAGCACCAGGTCGGCCCGGTCGGCCAGGGCCACATGCTCCACTTGGAAGGGATGGTTGCGGTCAAAGGTGTCCACTGCCACCCGGTTGCCGGTGAGCTGCTCGAAGGTGACGGGGGTGAGGAACTCGGTGGCGTTGCGGGTCATGACCACCTGTACATCGCAGTGCTGCTTGACCAGGGCAGAGGCCAGGGCGGCGGCCTTGTAGCAGGCGATGCCGCCGGTGACTCCAAGAAGAACTGTTTTTCCGTTCAGCATGGGGATATCTCTCCTTGAGCCCGCCGGAGAGGCGGGAAAGCTTTGCCCCCAGTATATCAAATCCCGCCGGCGGTGTAAACGCCGGGGCGGGATTTTCCCGGGGATGCTTGCAATTTACAGGGGGATTGGCTATAATGAAACAGCGCCAAAGGGCTGCTGTCCGCCGCTGTACCCGTTTTGGGACGGCAGGCGGGCCAAAGACGGCCCGGCGGCGGAAAATTTGCGCTGTATCTCAACATGGGAACGGCAGCAGGAGGTTTTTGAATTGAATACGCGCACGCAAGCCGCGGCCGGCCGGGCCGCCCGGAGCTCCTCCATCCGCGAGATGGTGCTCCTGTCCCTGTTCACGGCCATCGTCATCCTGATGGCCTGCACGCCCATCGGGCTCATCGACCTGCCCCTTATCAAGGCCACGCTGCTCCATGTCCCCGTCATCATCGGGGCCATCCTGCTGGGGCCCAAGCAGGGGGCCTTCTTGGGGGCGGTGTTCGGCCTCACCAGCCTGGTGAAGAACACCATGGTCCCGGGGGTGCTCTCCTTTGCCTTCTCCCCCCTGATCCCGGTGCCGGGAACCCAGAGCGGGAGCCTGTGGGCCCTGTTCATCTCCCTGGTGCCCCGGATGCTCATCGGCCCGGTGGCCTGGGGGGTGTATACCCTGCTCACCAAGCTCTTGGGCCGGAAGGCCTGGGGCCGCACGGTGAGCGCCGCCGCCGCTGCCGTGGTGGGCGCGCTGGTGGTGAATACCGGGCTGGTGATGGGCGCCATCGGCCTGCTCTTCCGGGACGCTTATGCCGCCGCCAACGGCATCCCTGTGGAGGGGGTCACCGCTGCCATTATGGGCGTGGTAGCCGCCAATGGCGTGCCCGAGGCCATTGCCGCGGCGGTGCTGGTGCCCGCCGTGGTGCTGCCCCTTCAGCGGGCGGTGAAGCGGTAACGGCGAGGAGGCGTATGTGAGATGATCCTGGCACTGGATGTGGGCAACACCAATACGGTGGTGGGCGGCTTCGAGGGGGAGCGCCTCTGTTTTAGCCTGCGCATGCAGAGCGACCGGAATAAGACGGCCGACGAATATGTCCTGCTCCTGCGGGGACTCCTCGCCGAGCAGGGGGTGGATCTCTCTGCCGTGGAGGGGGGTATCATCTCCAGCGTGGTGCCCGAGCTGCGCTATGTGCTGGGCAAGGTGATGGAGCGCCTGACGGGCAAGACCTTCCTGGTGGTGAGTAACCAGATGGACCTGGGCGGCATGGAGATTCATATGGACATCCCCGCCCAGGTGGGGGCCGACCTGCTGGTGGACGCGGCGGCGGCCCTATCCCTCTACAAACCGCCTCTGGTCATCTTTGATATGGGAACCGCCACCACCATGTCGGTCCTGGATGCCCAGGGGAATTACACCGGAGGGGTTATCATCCCCGGCCTGAGGCTGTCCATGGACGCCTTGTCCAGCCGGGCGGCCCAGCTGCCCTTCATCAACCTGGAGGAGCCCCCCGCCCGGCTCATCGGCAAGAATACGGTGGACTGCATGAAGGCGGGGGCCATCTACAGCAACGCCGCCATGCTGGACGGCCTGGTGGACCGGGTGGAGGAGGAGCTGGGGGAGAAGGTCACCGTGGTGGCCACCGGCGGCCTGATGGGGGTGGTGCTGCCCTTCTGCAGGCACCCGATCCACTACGATGAGAACCTGCTCCTCATCGGGCTTTTCAAGCTCTACCAGCGCAACGCATAGAGAAAAAACGAGGGCCGCTCCATTTGGAGCGGCCCTCGCGCTGTCTCAGGCTCAGTTCATCTGCTTGCGGCGGGAGAGGTTGATGGTGCCGTCCTGCATGTCGCCGATGGTCTCCAGGCTCTTGCCGGTGCCGTAGGCCACGCAGGAGATGGCGTCGTCGGCCACATGGGTCTCGATGCCGGTGTGGGACTCGATGAGCTTGTCAAACCCCCAGAGCAGGGAGCCGCCGCCGGTCATGACAATGCCGTTGGTGGCGATGTCGGCCACCAGTTCGGGGGGCGTGCGCTCCAGAACGCCGTGGATGGCCTCCAGAATGCGGGTGGCGGGCTCCTCAAAGGCCTCGATCATCTCACTGGAAGTGACCGAGAATACCCGGGGCAGGCCGGTCATCAGGCAGCGGCCCTTGATTTCGATGGTCTCCTCTTCAGGGCGGGGAAAGACGCAGCCGATCTTCATCTTGAGCTCCTCAGCAGTACGATCGCCGATAAGCACGTTGTGCTTGCGGCGTATGTACTTGATGATGGACTCGTCAAACTGGTCGCCGGCAATCTTGATGGAGGTGGACTCCACGATGCCGCTCAGGGAGATGACGGCGATGTCGGTGGTGCCGCCGCCGATGTCCACGATCATGTGGCCGTCGGGGCGGGTGATGTCGATGCCTGCACCGATGGCGGCGGCCAGGGGCTCCTCAATGAGGTAGACCCGGCGGGCGCCGGCCTGGATGCCCGCGTCGATGACGGCGCGCTCCTCGACCTCGGTGATGCCGGAGGGCACGCAGATGACAATGCGGGGCTTAAAGAGGCGGAACGAGGTCACCTTGCGGATGAACTCCTTGAGCATCCGCTCGGTCATATCGTAATCGGAGATGACGCCCTCCCGCAGGGGGCGGATCGCCACAATATTGCCGGGGGTCTTGCCCAGCATCTGCTGGGCCTCAGTGCCCACCTTCAGGAGCTTGCCGGTATCTTTATGAAGGGCCACCACGGAAGGCTCCCGGAGCACGACGCCCTTACCGGCCACGTACACCAGGATGGACGCGGTACCCAGATCAATGCCAATATCCTTACTGAACATACCCACACCTCGAAGTCGTTTAAACTTTGCCTTTAATTTTTCCCAGAATTTCATGGATTATCACCCAGTAATTATCTTCTTCTCATTATAGAGAGATTTCAGCCGTATTTCAACCGCATTTTTCACAAGATTACAAAATCTTTCTCACCGCGCTCTGGCCAAGGTAACGCAAAACACGGCTTTTGCGCCCGCCTGGCGCAGGGTCCGGGCGCACGCCCCGGCGGTGGCGCCGGTGGTGATGACGTCGTCCACCAGCAGCACCCGCCGGCCCTCCACCTGCTCCGGATGGGGACAGCGGTAGGCGTCCCGGGCGTTTTCCATCCGCTTCCGGTCGTCCTCCAGCCCCGACTGGGCAGGGGTGTGGCGGACCTTCGCCAGGAGAAGCTCCGCCGGAACGCCCAGCCGTTTGGCCAGCGCCCGGGCCAGGAGCTCGGCCTGGTCATAACCCCGCTCCCGCCTGCGGCGGCGGGACAGAGGCGCCCAGGTGATGAGGTCATACCGCCCGGGAAAATGTTCCTCCACACAGCGGGCCATAAGGGCGGCGTAGGCCCCGGCATAGGATTGCATCCCGCCGAACTTATAGCGGTGGAAGGAATCCCGGACCCTCCCCTCGTACCGGAGCGGAGAGGCGGCCAGGTCCAGCCACTCGGGGGCCTGCTCGGCCTGTGCCCCGGTGAGCCAGGGTAGGGCGCGGCAACAGGCGGGGCACAGGTCCCGTGCCCCATCCTCCAGAAGTTGTCCACAAAAGACGCACTTGGGTGGAAAGAGGAGGTCCAAAACGCCCGTCCAGAGCCGGTTCATTTCAGGTCCTCGGGGGTGATGGGGCCGTGCTCCTGTTCAAAGTCCCGGACACACTCCTGAATGAGGTGGATCACCTGCCAGTTGAGGGACCGGCCCTCATATTCCGCGATGTAGACCAGCTTTTTGTGGAGCTGGCTGTCCATGCGGATGCCAAGATGCTTGTCTCGCTTCATGTTAACACCACCTTGCAGGGTGATGTTAACGATTTTGAGTACCTTTTTCAGAAATATGCGTGCATATAAAGTTCGTTTTATTTCTTACATGCACGCAGATTGTGCCCGCCGCACGGGCCGCTTACTCAGCGGGAGCACCGCTTTCTTTGCAAAGAAAGCGGTGGGAAAGAAAGCCCAGAGGGGGGGATACCCCCCTCTGGACTCCCCCAAGGCGCACCCTGGCAGAGAGAGGGGGACA
>CALXCU010000038.1 GCA_944386885.1 uncultured Oscillospiraceae bacterium
CCGGTTTCTCCCCCAGTTCTCACTGGAACCAGAAGCCCGTCAGATCCAATTTAAAGGTCCGGTAGCCCTGCATGGTGCAGTCGTAGTCGAATTCCCGGATCAGGGTCCCGTCCGCGTCGTACTCGCCAAAGACGTTGGCCACGCCGCTGTTGACCACCCAGTTGCCCGCCTCGCCCGCGGGGGAGACGTTGGAGACGATGCTGGAGTAGGGGACCGGGAAGGACTGCTCCAGAGAGAAGGTCCGCTCATTTTCGTCGATCCGGTAGACATAGACCCAGCTGTTGTCATCCCCGTCGTTGTACAGGCTCTCGCTGACGCTCGCGTCCAGCTCAGGCTCATAGTCCCGGGTGCTGTTGGACCAGTAATTGTTGTTGTAGAGATAGAGGTAGTAGATCCCCTCCGCCTCGCCGGGGCCTCCGTACTCCACGCTGTGCTGGCCATACTGGAAGACGAAGTCCCCCACCGGCGTCAGGCACAGGTCCTCATACCCAGTCCCCGCCCAGAAGGCCGGGTCGCCCGCCAGCCAGGCCACCACAGGCTGCGTATGGACCTGCTCCACTTTGACAATGGTAGAAGTCTCCCGGGAGGAGACGATCAGGCTGTCCCCCTCCGCCAGGTACTGCACGGTGTTCAGGTGAATCCAGTCCCACTCCCCTGCCTGCCAGAAGAAATCGCCGGTGATGGGCACGGGGTGGGTCTCCTCCTCATGGAAATCGGCCATCAGCACCGAGAAATCTACCAGCTCGGTCACCGCACCGGTCTCCAGATCCACCTCTACCACCACGTCCTCGATGGTATCGCTCTCATCCTTGTCCACCAGGGCCACCACGGTCCCCTCCTGTCCCAGGGCGATGTCGTGGTGGAGCTCATAGCCCTCCAGGGGGTAGACCTGCTCCACCTGCCCCAGGGCGTTGATGCGGGCCAGCTTCCGGGAGGAGACGCAGGTCACCAGATCCCCCTGATACTCCAGCGCGCGGTCCAGGCCGTAGCCCTCCAGCCCCATCTCATAGCGGAGAATGCCGTTATTGTCAAAGAAGAATGCATAGCCCAGATACCCGTTGGTGCGCATCATGGCGAAGAGCCCCTCGGAGAGCGCGGCGGCGCTCTCCCCGTCGGTGTAGTCCAGACGGGCGGCGTACCCGGAATAGGTCTCCGGCATGGTGATGGAAAAGGTGACCTGCTGGCGCACATTCCCCCAGGAGCCGGTGAGGACCATGGTGACCTGATTGGTCTCCCCGGGTACCAGGCCGATGAGCTGGAATTCGTGGGTCCGGGAGTACTCCTGGCCATCCCCATTGACCGCCGTGGCCGAGAAGTCCGGGATCTCCCCGCCGTCTACATGGATGGTGTAGTCCACCTTGACCGGAAAATCCGTCTCAAAATAGAGGTAAAGCCCGTTGCTGGCCGTTCCAAACGGGTTGAGCACAGCCAGGGGCGCGTCTGCGCTCCAGGTTCCTCTCTCTTTGGCCTGCTCCAGCGCCTGGGAGAGCCGGTCCTGCACTCCCGTTTCGTAATAAGTAAAGCCTTCCCCGTCAATCTCAAAGGGCACCAGCTGGATCACCGACAGGTCGCACTCCAGCGCCGCCTGCCGCAGTTCCAGCTCCAGTGCCTCGTCCCGGCCCAGGAGCTCGCCCACGTCCACTTTCCAGGCCGTGCGCACCGCCCCCTCCTGCCCCACAAAGAGCTTGGCGCCGATGAACACGCCCACAACCGCCACGACCACCAATGCCGCCAGAACGAGCAACGCGATTGTGATCTTCTTTTTCCGCGTCATGGCCAGCACCTCCATTTTTCTGATTCTTAAGTTTTTTTCAGGTAACTATGCCGCCGCCAGCCTGACGGGGCCCATAATCGCCTATTAATATACATGATTCCCCTTTCTTTGGCAAGGCCGTCTTGGTTTTTTCGGATCCCCCCTTGACTTGGAGTAAACTCAAAGTGCTATACTCAGGCATAGCTGAAAGCCCAAACGGCCTCAGCTTCTGTGAAGGAGGAATGTATCCATGATCTATCAGCCGTTTCAGGATCAAAAGCTCTCCGCCCTGGGCATGGGCTGCATGCGCCTGCCCGTGATCGACGGCAAGGACGACCAGGTGGACGAGGCCGCCGCTGCGGAGATGGTGGACCTGGCCATGGCGCGGGGCGTCAACTACTACGACACCGCCTGGGGCTACCACGGCGGCCGCTCGGAGAGCGCCCTGGGCAGGGCCCTGGCCAAGTACCCCCGGGAGTCCTTCTACCTGGCCGACAAGTTCCCCGGCTATGACCTGGCCAACATGGACAAGGTGGAAGAGATCTTCGAGGCCCAGCTCAAGCGCTGCGGGGTGGAGTACTTCGATTTCTATCTCTTCCACAACGTGTGCGAGATGAACATCGACGCCTATCTGGACCCCAAGCACCATATTCTGGACTACCTGCTGGAGCAAAAGAAGAACGGCCGCATCCGCCATCTGGGCTTCTCCGCCCACGGGGCCATGCCGGTACTCAAGCGCTTTCTGGAGGCCTACGGGGAGCACATGGAGTTCTGCCAGCTCCAGCTCAACTACATCGACTGGGAGTTCCAGGACGGCAAGGACAAGGCAGCCCTGCTGGAGCAGTACCACCTCCCCATCTGGGTCATGGAGCCCCTGCGGGGCGGCCGCCTGGCCCGCCTGTCCGAGGCGGAGGCCGCGCCCCTGAAGGCCCTGCGCCCCGACGAGCCCATCCCCGCCTGGGCCTTCCGCTTCCTCCAGTCCATCCCCGGCGTCACCGTCATCCTCTCCGGCATGTCGAATCTGGAGCAGATGGCCGCCAACCTGGACACCTTTGAGACCGAGAGGCCCCTCACCCAGGGAGAGATGGACGCCGTGCTGGAGCTCGCCCGGCACATGACCGGCAACTCCCTGCCCTGCACCGCCTGCCACTACTGCGTGAGCCACTGCCCCCAGGGGCTGGACATCCCGTCGCTGCTGGCCCTGTACAACGAGCACGCCTTCACCGGCGGCGGCTTCATCGCCCCTATGGCCCTCTCTGCCGTCCCGGCCGACAAGCAGCCCGGCGCCTGCATCGGCTGCCGCAGCTGCGAGGCCGTCTGCCCCCAGCAGATCAAGATCTCGGAGGCGATGGCCGACTTCGCCGCCCGGCTGTAAGGGCAGAACCGTTCCGCGCAACGCCAGAGCCGGCGGGCCCCCGTAGGGGCCCGCCGGCTCTTTTTAGGTCTCCTTCTTCCGCCAGCGCAGCAGCAGCGCCGAGCACACGATCACAAAGACCGAACCGGCGTTGTGGACCAGCGCCCCGGTCACCGGGTTGAGCACATTGGTTATGGCTAGGACGATGGCGGCAAAATTCAGCGTCATGGAGAAGGTCAGGTTGCAGCGGATGGTGGTCATCATCCGCCGGGAGAGCCGCAGCAGGTGGGGCAGCTCCCGGATGTCGTCTCCCACCAGAGCAATGTCGGAGGCGTCGATGGCAATGTCGCTGCCCACGCCCCCCATGGCGATGCCCACATCGGCTTTCTTCAGGGCGGGGGCGTCGTTTATCCCGTCCCCGATCATGCACACCCGCTCCCCCGCTCTCTGGCGGGCGGCAATCCAGTCCAGCTTGTCCTCCGGGAGACAGTCCGCGCGCACCTGGCCGATTTGGAGCTGTCCGGCGATCTGCCGGGCGGCGCTGGCATGGTCGCCGGTGAGGAGCACCGGGGTTACCCCCGCCGCCTTCACGCCCCGGATGGTGGCCGCCGCGTCCTCCCGCAGGGTGTCTGACAGGGCGATGAACCCCGCCAGGCGGCCCGCTGCCGCCACCAGAGTGACGGTGCTGCCCCGTTCCCGGCAGTGCTCCACCTGGGTCAGGGCCCCCGCCGGGAGGGGGATCCCCAGCTCCTGGAGCAGCTCCGGATTCCCCGCCGCCACCTGGGTTCCCGCCACCCAGGCGGTCACGCCCCGGCCGGGCAGCATATGAAAGTCCTCCGCCGCAGGGGGTTCCCCCACGCTCTCCCGGTAGCCCCGGAGGATGGCCTTGCCCAGGGGGTGTTCCGAGCGGGCCTCCGCCCCGGCCGCCCAGGCATAGAGCGCCTCCTCCGCGACACCCTCCGCCAGGGGGAGCACCTGTGTCACCTGCGGCGTGCCGCGGGTCAGGGTGCCCGTCTTATCGAAGGTGATGCACGTCACCCCCGCCAGGCGCTCCAGGGCATCCCCCTCCCGGACCAAAAAGCCGTGACGGGTGGCGTTGCCGATGGCCGCCATGATGGCGGTGGGGGTGGCCAGCACCAGGGCGCAGGGGCAGAAGACCACCAGGATGGTCACCGAGCGGATGATCTCCCGGGTGACCAGCCAGGTCACGAGGGCGGCGCCCAGGGCCGCCACCACCACCCAGGTGGCCCACCGGTCGGCCAGGCCCACGATCTTGGCCTTGCCCGCGTCGGCCGACTGCACCAGGCGGATCATGCGTTGGATGGAGCTGTCCTCCCCCACCCGGGTGGCCTCCATGTCAAAGGAGCCGAACTGGTTCACCGTCCCGCTGGAGACCTCCTCCCCCGGGCCCTTATCCACCGGCAGGGGCTCGCCGGTCATCACCGACTGGTCGATGGAGGTCTCCCCGGAGCGGATGACCCCGTCCACTGGGACGCTCTCCCCGGGCAGCACCCGCAGCAGGTCCCCCACCGCCACCTCTCCGGCGGGGATGATCTCCTCCCGGTCCCCCCGGACCCGGCGGGCCGTCCGGGGCGTCAGGTGGACCAGGCGCTCAATGCCCGCCCGGGCCCGGGCCACGGTCAGCTCCTCCAGCAGGCCGCCCAGCTGCATGATAAAGGCCACTTCCCCAGCGGCAAAGATCTCCCCAATGCACACTGAGGCAATGAGCGCCAGGGAGACCAGCACGTCGGCTTTGATGTCGAAGGCAGTCACCAGGCCCACCACAGCCTCCAGCACAATGGGCACGCCGCAGAGCACGATGGCCGCCCAAGCCGGGTCGACCGGCAGGCCGGGGACAAAAAGGCTCGCCAGCAGCGCCGCCCCCGACAAGATCAAACATACCGCATCCCGCCGGGTCCCGCCCCAGGCTAACAGCGCTTCCACTCGTTCCATATCCGCACCCCTCTCGTTTATACCTATGTGGGTATAGGTATATAATACCCATACCGGTAT
The DNA here is from genome assembly GCA_944386885.1 of uncultured Oscillospiraceae bacterium. Taxonomy (GTDB): domain Bacteria; phylum Bacillota; class Clostridia; order Oscillospirales; family Oscillospiraceae; genus Pseudoflavonifractor_A. Next base: position 5,121 of record CALXCU010000038.1, read on the forward strand.
TGGTTGTCAAGGGATAAAACAAAACGGAGGCCGGAAGTTCCGGCCTCCGCACAGGGGGATGAGATCCGCTTTACGTCATATTGGCAAAGCGCTCCACCGCTTTCGTAAAGCTCTCGATGGTCTTATCCGCGTCGCCGTGGGCGATGCCGTCCCGGACGCAGTGCTTGATATGCCCCTCCAACACCACCTGACCCACCCGGTGGAGGGCCGATTTGGCCGCGTTGATCTGGGCGAGCACATCCTCGCAGGGTACATCCTCGTCCACCATACGGTCAATGGCCTGGACCTGCCCGATGATCTTCTTCAAGCGCCGGTGCAGATTCTCGGCGTCCATACACTGTCTCATAGTAAAGCCTCCTTTTGGGCCATCCCCCGCCCTCAACGCAGATACCAGGGCGGGTCCTCCCCCTCCTCCGGGGGCTGCTCCATGCTCTGGAGCATCTGGCGCTTCAGGACCCGCTCCACCGGCAGCGACACCAGCAGTCCCGCCAGAGCGGGCAGGATCAGCAGGCTCACCGGCACCAGCCAGGCCAGAAAAGCCGCCGCCGAGAGCAACAGGCCCACCGCCAGGGTGCTCAGAGGATGGGCCGCCGCCAGACGGAAGCTCAGGGCAAATACGCCCCCCAATTTCAGGGTAAACCGGGAGAGCACGGGGAACAGAAACCCCAGCACCCCCAGCAGGGCCACCGCCAGCACCGCCCCCGCCGTCAGGGCCACCACGGCGGGCTTGTTTCCAGCCAGGGCCATCCCGTAGGCCATGCCCAGAGAGCGGGAGACCACATCGATGCCCACCAGGCAGATCAGACCGCTCAGAATTCCCTGCTTTAGGTTCAGGCGGAAGCTCTGGAAAAAGTTTTTGAAGGGATAGGGCTCCCCCCGGCGGATACACTTGACCAGGGCGTAATAGAGAGCCGCGGTAGCCGGGCCCGCCGTCACCAGCGGCAGGCTCAGCGCCACCCACAGCAGGCTCAGCGCCGCCAAGTTGAAAATCAGATCCACAGCCTGAAAAAAGCCGTTTTGAGGGTTAAAGATGCTGCTCCACATGTGGCGTCCTCCCCGGAGCGGGCCGCCGGTGAGCCGCCCGCTTTTTATGATTGTTATTGTACTCTATTTCTCCCGCCCCGTCAATTTCCTGTCTTTCTATTGTTTCTTTCTATAAAGCCGTCCTGATTCTTTACAATTTCCCGATTTTCCGCTAGGATATGCTGAGATGTCAAACAGACGGGAGGAATCCATTATGAAGGATGCGCTAGGCGTCGTCATGGGGCGTTTTCAGGGACTCCACATGGGACACATGGAATATCTGCTGGCCGGGGCGGAGCGCTGCGGCCATTTGATCGTTGGGGTGACCAATTTCGAGCCCTGGGAGGAACTCCCCGCCAGCCTGAAGGACCTGGACCGGGTGCGGCCCTCCTCCAACCCCTTTACCTACTACGAACGCATGGCCATGATCCGCGACAGCCTGGTGGAGGCCGGCCTGCCGCGGGAGCGCTTCGATGTGGTCCCCTTTCCCATTGAGCAGCCCGAACATATCTTCAACTTTGCCCCCCCGGAGGCGGCCTACTATGTGACCATCTACGACCAGTGGGGAGAACACAAGCGCCAGGTGTTGGAGGATCTGGGCCTGCGCACCCAGGTGCTTTGGGTGCGCACCGACGCCCAGCGCCTCACCAGCGGCACCGAGGTCCGCCGCCTCATCGCCGAGGGCAAGCCCTGGGAGCATCTGGTGCCCCCCGCCGCCCGGCGTTACCTCACGGAGCACGGGCTGGTGGAACGCCTGCGCCGTCCCAACGCCTGACCCCAAACCGCCGCCCGCCCGGAGCCGTCCCGGGCGGGCGTTTTCGTTTTCTTCCCGGGGCCTTACAGCGCCTGGAATACCGCTTCTACCGCGGTCAGGGTGCGCTCCAGGTCGGTCCGGCTGTGGGCGGCAGAGAGGAACATGGCCTCAAACTGGGCGGGGGCCAGGTAGATCCCCCGCTCCAGCATCCCGGCGAAGTAGCGGGCATACCTGCCCACGTCGCTGCCCTTGGCGTCCACGAAGGTGCTCACGGCGTCGGGGGTGAAGAAGGGCGAGAGCAGGCTCCCCACCTGGTTCACCGCCACCAGCACGCCATAGCGCGCCGCCAGCGCCCGCATCCCGGCGGCCAGGACGCCGGCCTTCTCCTCCAGCGCCCCGTAGAGCTCCGGGTGCCCCTTGAGCCAGCGCAGCTGGGCCAGCCCCGCCGCCATGGCCACCGGGTTGCCGCTCAGGGTGCCCGCCTGGTACACCGGCCCGCAGGGGGCCACCTGCTCCATCAGGTCCCGGCTGGCACAGTAGGCCCCCACCGGCATCCCGCCGCTGTGGGTTCGTCCGAGCGTCGCGAAGGGGGCGTGCACAGATAACGGTGGCGGGCGTCCCCCCAGAGCAAAGCGGCAACCGGCGATGACC
>CALXCU010000039.1 GCA_944386885.1 uncultured Oscillospiraceae bacterium
GTGGCGCCGGAGCAAGTCACCGGCCGGGGGGCAGGGCTCTCCACCCAGGGCCTGCGCCGGAAGGTGGCCGCCGTGGAGCGGGCCATCGCGGTCAACTGCCCCGACCCGGCCGACCCGGTGGACGTGCTCGCCAAGGTGGGCGGGCTGGAGCTGGCGGGGCTGGCGGGGGTGTTTCTGGGGGGCGCGGAGCGCCGGACGCCAGTACTGGTGGACGGGGTCATCTCGGCCGCCGCCGCCCTGTGCGCGGTGCGCCTTTGCCCCGCGGCGGGGGATTACCTGCTGGCCAGCCATGCCTCCGCCGAGCCGGCGGGGGAGCTGCTGCTCCATGCCCTGGGCCTGACCCCCTTCCTGCGGGCCGGCATGTGCCTGGGAGAGGGCACCGGCGCGGCGGCGGTGATGCCGCTGCTGGACATGGCCCTGGCGGTCTACCAGGAGATGGCGACCTTTGATGAAATCGAGGTGGAGGCCTACCAGCCGCTGACATGATACGACTGTTTTATCTCTCCAATCTGTGCGCCCTGCTGCTGGGCTTCTGTCTGGACCTGCTGCTGGGGGACCCCCACTGGGCGCCCCACCCGGTACGGGCCATGGGGAGCCTCATCTCCCTGCTGGAGCCCCCGCTGCGGCGGCTGTTTCCCAAGTCCAGCCGGGGGCTGCTCGCCGCGGGAACGGCTCTGGTGGTGCTGGTGGTGGGGCTTTCGGCGGGGGCTGCTGCGGCGGTCCTGGCCCTGTGCCGGGCCATTCACCCCCTGCTGGCCTTTGCGGTCAAGGTCCTGCTCTGCTACCAGCTCCTGGCGGCCCGCGCCCTGCGGGATGAGAGCATGGCGGTCTACGAGCCGCTCAAGCGGGGGGACCTGCCGGCGGCCCGGCAGGCGGTATCCATGATCGTGGGCCGGGACACGGCGGCCCTGGACGAGGCCGGCGTCACCAAGGCGGCGGTGGAGACAGTGGCGGAGAATGCCTCTGACGGGGTGGTCGCGCCCCTGTTCTATCTGGCCCTGGGCGGCCCCCTGGCGGGGGTGGCCTACAAAGCGGTGAATACCATGGACTCCATGGTGGGCTATAAAAACGAGCGCTACCTCCATTTCGGCCGTCCGGCCGCCCGGCTGGACGACCTGGTCAATTTCCTGCCCGCCCGGCTGGCGGGGGGGCTCATGTGCCTTTCGGCCTTCCTCACCGGCTTTGACGGCCCGGGGGCGGTGCGCATCTTCCGGCGGGACCGGAAAAAGCACGCCTCCCCCAATTCCGCCCATACCGAGGCGGCCTGCGCCGGGGCCCTGCGGGTGGAGCTGGCGGGTCCGGCCTTCTACTTTGGCCGGCGGGTGGAAAAGCCCACTCTGGGCGACCCCATCCACCCGGTGGAGCCGCTGGATATCGTCCGGGCCAACCGGCTGATGTACGGCGCGGCCTTCCTGGCCCTGCTCCTGCTGTGCGGGCTGCCCTTGATGGTCCTGCTCTTCCCGTTTTAAGAGAAAAAAGGAGGAATTCCCATGTCCAGCGCCCATGGCGGCGACATTTACGGCCTGTCCGGCCCCGTCCTGGACTTCTCGGCCAATCAGAACCCCCTTGGGATGCCGCCGGAGGCAGCCCAGGCGGCCCGGGACGCAGTGGCCCAGGCGGAGCGCTACCCGGACCCCCAGTGCCGGATCCTGCGCCGGGCCATCGCCGCCCTGGACGGCGTCTTGCCGGAGCAGGTGTTCTGCGGCGCCGGGGCGGCGGAGCTGATCTACCGGCTCTGCTACGCCCAGCGGCCCAGCCGGGCCCTGGTGACCGCCCCTACCTTCTCGGAGTACGCCGGGGCGGTGGAGGCCGCAGGCGGGGAGGTCCTCCGCCACGTCCTGAAAGCGGAGCGGGCGTTTGATGTGGACCGCTCCATTCTGGCGGCCATCGACGGCCGGGCGGACATGGTGATTCTCTGCGACCCCAACAACCCCACGGGCCGGACCATCCCGGCGGAAGTGCTGGAGGAGATCCTCCTCCTGTGCCGGGAGCAGGAGATCCGCCTAGTGGTGGACGAGTGCTTTCTCCGCCTGCGGGACGGGGGCGGGGCGGGGCTGGCCCCCCGGCTGGAAGAGTTCCCTAATCTGGTGCTCCTGCGGGCCTTCACCAAGAGCCATGCCATGCCCGGCCTGCGCCTGGGCTACTGCCTGAGCGCCGACCCGGACCTGCCCGGCCGGCTGGACCGCTCGGGCCCGCCCTGGGCGGTGTCCCAGGTGGCGCAGGCGGCGGGGCTCGCCGCCTGCGCCCGTCCCGACTGGCCGGAGCGGGCCATGGAGCTCATCCGGCCGGAGCGGGCGCGGCTGAAGGGGGCGCTGGAGGCCCTGGGGGCCCAGGTGTGGGAGAGCGCGGCCAACTACCTGCTCTTCCGCCTGCCGGGCGCCGCCGGTCTGAAGGAGCGGATGCTCGCCCGCGGGGTGCTCATCCGCGCCTGCGGGGACTACCCCGGCCTGGGGGCGGACTACTACCGCGTGGCGGTGCGCCTGCCCCGGGAGAACGGCCTCCTGCTGGACGCGCTGGGGGAGGTGCTCTCCTGATGGCCCGGTGTATCATGGTGCAGGGCACCACCTCCAACGCGGGGAAGAGCTTCCTGTGTGCCGCTCTGTGCCGGATCTTCCGGCAGGACGGTTACCGGGCGGCCCCCTTCAAGTCCCAGAATATGGCCTTAAACTCCTACATTACGGAGGATGGGCTGGAGATGGGCCGGGCCCAGGCTGTGCAGGCCCAGGCGGCGGGCATCCCTCCCTCGGTGCGGATGAACCCCATTCTCCTCAAGCCCACCAGCGACGTGGGCTCCCAGGTCATCGTCAACGGCGTGCCCCGGGGGAACATGCCTGCCCGGGACTATTTCGCCTATAAAAAGCGGCTCGTCCCCCACATCCTGGCCGCCTATGAGAGCCTGGCGGCGGAGTACGACGTGATCGTGATCGAGGGGGCGGGCAGCCCCGCCGAGATCAACCTGAAATCGGACGACATTGTGAACATGGGTCTGGCGGCGCTGGTGGATGCGCCGGTGCTCCTGTGCGGGGACATCGACCGGGGGGGCGTCTTCGCCTCCCTCTACGGCACGGCGGCCCTGCTGGAACCGGAGGAGCGGCGGCGGGTAAAGGGCCTGGTCATCAACAAGTTCCGGGGGGATGTGGAGATCCTGAAGCCGGGCCTCACCATGCTGGAGGACCTCACCGGCATCCCGGTGGCGGGAGTGGTGCCCATGGTGGAGGTGGATCTGGACGATGAGGATTCCCTCTCCGCCCGCCTGGGCCGCCGCCCGGCGGCGGGGGAGGTGGATATCGCGGTGATCCGCCTGCCCAGGCTCTCCAATTTTACCGACTTCAACCCCCTGGAGCGTATTCCGGGGGTCTCGCTCCGGTATGTCTCCGGCGCCGGGGAGCTGGGGTGCCCCGACCTCATTCTGCTGCCGGGCACCAAGAATACCCTGGGCGACCTGCGCTGGCTCCGCCGGAGCGGTCTGGAGGCCGCCATTCTCCAGCACGCGGCCCGGGGCGGCGCGGTGGCGGGCATCTGCGGGGGTTACCAGATGCTGGGGGAGGAGGTCGCCGACCCCGGCGGCGTGGAGGGGGGCGGGACCCTGGCGGGGCTGGGGCTCCTGCCCGGGCGGACGGTCTTCCGGGGGGAAAAGACCCGCACCCAGGTCCGCGGCGTGTTCCAGCACGCCCAGGGGCTCTTTGCCGGCATGAACGGCGTCCCCTTCGCGGGCTACGAGATCCACATGGGAGAGACCGCCCCAACGGCGGACCTGCCCCCCCTGACCCGGCTGGACGGGGGCCGCGGCGGGACAAAGGGGGACGGCCTGGCCCGGGGCAACGTCTGGGGCAGCTATGTCCACGGCCTCTTCGACCAGGGGGCGTGCGCCGCCGCCCT
>CALXCU010000040.1 GCA_944386885.1 uncultured Oscillospiraceae bacterium
TAAAGTCCCGCTTTCGAGGTCACGGAGACAAAGAAAACCCAGTGATCAAAGCTGTAAAGCTTTGCAATCACTGGGTTCTTTCTGGTTGCGGGAGGAGGATTTGAACCTCCGACCTCCGGGTTATGAGCCCGACGAGCTACCAAACTGCTCTATCCCGCGATATGGTGCCGGAGACCGGGGTCGAACCGGCACGGGATTTGAGTCCCACAGGATTTTAAGTCCCGGGCGTCTGCCAATTCCGCCACTCCGGCATTCCGGTCAACGTCACTGCTGAGTGCTAAAATAGCATAACACAATGTAACTTACTTGTCAAGGGCAAATGCGTATGGAGCAGGGGAAAATTTTTAAGAAAGCGCGGACAAGGGAAGAAGGGAGGACACTCCAAGTAGTATAGAAAATTTATTGTAACGGGCGGGAGAGAAACGAGCATCCGCTCAGAGGCAACATTCCTAGGTGCGAATCATACAACAAATGCAGTAACAGGATTTCAGGCCTACTCGAATGTATCAAGCCTGTTTTGGCAGGACCAACTTACTCCTTCTCCCGTGAGCGGTCAAGGAATGGCTGCAATGTATGGACTTAAACAACACCGATATTTCCAAGCACAAGATTGAAGCGATAGCTCGTTCTTGCCTTCTATTCAGAGTAATGAGGGCCAGCGGGAATTTGCCGAATAGAAGAAGTAGAGGGAGGCGGAGAGGCAGGAGGTCGAAACGAAGAAGTGACGAAAAGGGCGGGCGCACTTGTGAACACGGCTGAGCCCGCCCTCTTTGCGTTTATGGGGCTGCCTTCTTCTTCCGGGGGCCTCTCAGCTTGGAGGTCGGCCTGCGCCTTACTCCGTTGCGGAAGTATGTAGCCTCGTAGCGGTCAAAGAAAATAAATAATCCGAACCCATCTCCTACCGGAAACAAGTTCGGATTATATTGGTTTGGTGCGGATGACGGGACTTGAACCCGTACGTCGATGGACACACGCACCTCAAACGTGCCTGTCTACCAGTTCCAGCACATCCGCAAATTTTGTTCTGGCCTGCTTCATCAGACCGCCTAATTATTATAGCGGGGACAGGAAGATTTGTCAACCGATTTTTCCGCAAGGGAGAAAATTTTTCTGCCTTGCCCCGGCGGTCGGGGTCCTGTATACTGGAAGTATAAGAGCAGAGAGGGAGGGAGCGCCGTGCTGGACGTTGCGCGCATCGAGAGCTGGCGGGAAAACGGCCATTTGGAGGCCAAGCTGGCCACAGGGGGCCTGCCAGAGAGCATTTGGGAGACCTATTCGGCCTTTGCCAATGGGGAGGGAGGGCTTATCCTCCTGGGCGTGGAGGAGCTGGGCGATCATTCCCTGCGCGTCCAGGGGCTGCTCAACGCCCAGGAGATGCTGGAGGACTTCCTGGCCCGGCTGCGGGATCCAAAGGTGGCCAGCGCCGACTTGATCGGCCCCGGCGGGGCGGAGGTAGTGGACACAGGCGCGGGAGAGGTCATTGCCATCCGGGTGCCGCCAGCCCCGGCAGAGCTGCGCCCTGTCTATGTGGGCGGAGACCGGCAAAAGGGCTGCTACCGCCGCGTGGGGGAGGCCGACCTGCGCTGTACCCCCGAAGAGGCCGCCGCTCTGGCGGAAGCGGAACGGGAGTGACCCAACGGCCTTGTAGGCCGGGATAAAAAATGGTATACTACAAGAGGAGAAAAAGCCGCCTGAGCGGCGGCGCAGGGAGGGATTTTTATGTGGTTTGACGAGGCAGTGGTCTATCAGATCTATCCCCTGGGGCTGTGCGGCGCGCCCCGGGAGAACGACGGCGTTACCCAGCCCCGCATCCGGCGGATTTTGGACTGGGTGGAGCATATCCGCGCCCTGGGCGCGGACACGGTGCTCTTCAACCCCGTTTTCCAGAGCGACTGCCACGGCTATGACACCCGGGATTATACCCAGGTAGACTGCCGCCTGGGGACCAACGAGGACTTCAAGGCCGTGTGCGGCGCCCTCCACGCCGCCGGGCTGCGGGTGATGCTGGACGGGGTGTTCCACCATGTGGGCCGCGGGTTCTGGGCCTTCCAAGATGTGCAGCGGCGCAAATGGGAGAGCCCTTATAAGGACTGGTTCCATATCAACTTCGACGGGGATTCCAATTACGGCGACGGCTTTTGGTACGAGGGCTGGGAGGGCCATATGGAGCTGGTCAAGCTCAACCTCCAAAATCCGGAGGTGGTCCGCCATCAGTTCGAGGCCATCCGGGGCTGGGTGGAGGAATTCGGGATTGACGGCCTGCGCCTGGATGTGGTCTACTGCCTCCCGGAGGACTACCTGCGGCAGCTGCGGGCCTTTACCAGCGGCCTCAAGCCGGAGTTTGTCCTTATGGGAGAGGCCCTGGGCGGGGATTACAACCGCTGGATGGGGGAGGGCCTGTGCGACTCCATCACCAATTATGAGTGCTATAAGGGCATCTACTCCGCCCTGAACACCCAGAACCTCTTTGAGATCGGACACAGCCTCCAGCGGCAGTTCGGTCCTGAGCCCTGGGCGCTGTATCAGGGAAAGCCCCTGCTCTCCTTCCTGGACAACCACGACGTGACCCGCATCGCCTCTATGCTGGAGAACAAAGAGCACCTGCCCCTGGCCTACGGGCTTCTCTTCGGCATGCCCGGCGTGCCGGCGGTTTACTACGGCAGCGAGTGGGGCATGGAGGGGCGCAAGGAGCCGGGGAGCGACGATTCCCTCCGCCCGGCGGTGGAGCATCCGGAGCACAACGCCCTCACCAGCTGGATTTCCAAGCTGGCTGCCGCGCGAACGGGCAGCCGGGCCCTGTGCCGCGGGGACTACCGCAACCTCCTGCTCACCAACCGGCAGATCATCTTCCAGCGGGCCGTGGAGGGGGAGCGGGTGCTGGTGGCGGTGAACGCCGACAGCCAGCCCTACACCGCCCATTTCGACGCGCAGTCGGGCACGGCGGTGGACCTGATCACCGGGGCCTTCCACGACTTCGGCGGCGGCAGCGAGCTGCCCCCTTACAGCGTGTTTTTCTGGAAGACCGAGCGGTGAGCCAACCGTCTGAACGCATCGAGCCGCCCGGCGGATTCTCCCGCCGGGCGGCTCTTTGTGCGCTTGAAATTATTAGAGGTTGGCGTCCAGAACGGCAGTGTAGGCCTGGGCGGGCATGAGGCCGACCTTCCGGTCGATCTCCCGGCCGTCTTTGAAGAAGATGACCGTGGGAATGCTCATGATTCCCAGGCTCCCGGCCAGGGCGGACTCCTCATCGGTGTTGACCTTGCCCACGATGACCTTGCCGTCATACTGTCCGGCCAGCTTCTCAATGGTTGGGGCGAGCATCCGGCAGGGGCCGCACCAGCTGGCCCAGAAGTCCACCATCACCAGGTTCCCGGAGGCGACCGCCTTCCTGAGTCCGTCTGCGTTGAAATGATAGAGCGCCATAGTCCAAAACATCCTTTCTGCATCGAAATGAATCAAATCATATCAGGGGAAAATAAGAGTGGGCGTCTTCAGGCCCGGTCCAGGTATTCAGCGGCCCGGAGACCGGCCACCAGCCCCTCGCCCACGGCCTTGGAGACCTGGAGGGGGAGGCCGGTACAGTCCCCGGCGGCGAAGACCCCGGGGAGATTGGTGGCCATATCCCGGTTTACCTGGAGATAGGGCCCATCAAAGGCCAGGCCGGGCAGCAGCTGGCCGGGGGAGACGGCGCTGCGCAGGAGGAAGACCCCCTCGCAGGGGAGAAGCTGCCCCCCGGCCTGGACGGCGGTGACAGCTCCGTCCCCCAGGATGGCCACCTCCCCGGCTTTTACAAAGGGAATTTCGGGAGAGAGCCCCTCCGGGCGGCGGGGGGCGGCGTAGGTGACATGACAGCCCAGGCCCTGGAGGTAATTCGCCTCCTCCGGCGCATGGGAAGAGCGGCCCACCACCACCACATTTTTGCCCCGATAGAGCATTCCGTCGCAGGTCGCGCAGTAGCTCACCCCGGCCCCCAGCAGCTCCAGCTCCCCGGGGTAGGGCGTTCCCTGGCCCACGCCGCAGGCCAGAATGAGGGCCCGGCCCTCCACCACGTCGCTCTCCACCGCTACGAAAAAACCGCCCTCGGTGGGCATGGCGTTGAGAGCCTTGCCATACCGGCGCTCTACCCCCAGCTCCCGGGCGTGGGCGTCAAAGCGCGCGAGCAGTTCCGTTCCGCTCAGGCCGGGCAGGCCCAGATAATTGTCCACCCGCTGGGCCCGGGCCAGGGGCAGGTCGGCGGCGGGGGCGCTGACCACCAGGACGGACTTGTTCCGCACCCGGGCCTGCACCGCTGCGGAGAGCCCCGCGGGCCCGCCGCCAATGACGATCACGTCGTAATTCATAGAGTATCCTCCTCCCGATCACCCATCAGGGCGGCCACCACGGCCGCCGCACGGGGATCGGATACGGTGTAATAGACCTCGTTCCCGCTGCGCTCGGCCTGAACGACGCCGGCCGCACGGAGCTTGGAGAGGTGCTGGGAGATACAGGATTGGGACTGGCCGGTTTTTTCCTCCATACACCGCACATTCCGGCAGCCGCACTCCAACAGCCCCCGGACGATTTGAAGCCGCAGGGGGTGGGCCAGTGCCTTGAGCAGGGCGGCCTTCTCCTCATAGAGGGCGGGGGATGTATCCATATGCCTCATCCTAACTGCATTCGTATTTTATAATATTATTATATTCAAATATCCTAAAGTGTCAACCCTATATTTTGAATAACGAAAGCGGGGGAGAGGGAAACGGTTTTAGCATGTCCCTTTGGGAGAAAAAAATCAGGGCCGTGTGGACAAACGCCGGCCTAAACTTTATAATGAGATTGAAGATCAACAGGGGCCGCGGCGGTCCCGGGGAACGGTAAGGGAGGTAGCATATGAAACTGCGAGAGGACTGTGAGGCCATCGTCCGCCAGGCCATCCGCCGGGTGCAGCCGGATGAGGCGGTGCGCCGGGCGCTGGAGGGGCGCAGCTTTTCCGGCGGACGGCTGGTGCTGGTGGCGGTGGGGAAGGCGGCCTGGTCCATGGCCCATGCGGCCTACCGCTGTGTGGGCGGGGCGGTGTCGGAGGGCATTGTCATCACCAAGCACGGCCACGCCCAGGGGCCTATCGGCGCGCTGCGCATCCGGGAGGCGGGCCACCCGGTGCCGGACAGCGATACCTTTTCGGCCACGGAGGAGGCCCTGGCCCTCACCGCGGGGCTGAGAGAGGGGGACACGGTCCTCTTTCTCCTCTCGGGGGGCGGCTCGGCCCTGTTTGAGTCTCCCTTGGTTCCACGGGAGGAGCTCCAGGCCGTCACGGAGGAGCTGCTGGCCTCGGGGGCGGACATCGTAGAGATGAACACCATCCGCAAGCGGCTCTCCGCCGTGAAGGGGGGGCGCTTTGCCCAGCACTGCGCTCCGGCTCAAGTGTATGCCATTGTCCTCTCCGACATCATCGGCGACCCCCTGGACATGATCGCCTCGGGGCCGGCCTATCCCGACTCCTCCACCTGCGCCGACGCCCTGCGCATTGCGGAGAAGTACCGCCTGACCCTGTCCCCGGCGGCCCGGCGCTGCCTGAGCGAGGAGACCCCAAAGACCTTGGACAATGTGGAGACCCAGATCACGGGGAGTGTGCGGGAGCTCTGTTCGGCCGCCGCGGAGGCCTGCCGGGCGCTGGGCTATGAGCCGGTGCGCCTCACCGACTGCCTCACCTGCGAGGCCCGGGAAGCGGGAGCTTTCCTGGCCGCCATCGCCCGCAGCCACCAGGATGCCGGCCGGTCCCTGGCCTTCCTGGCGGGCGGGGAGACCGTGGTTCACCTGACTGGCCAGGGCCTGGGCGGGCGCAATCAGGAGCTGGCCCTCTCCGCCGCCGAGGGCATCGCCGGGCTGAAGGACACCGCAGTTTTTTCGGTGGGATCGGACGGCACCGACGGACCTACCGACGCGGCCGGCGGCTTCGTCACCGGGGAGACCCGGGATGCGCTGGCACGGCAGGGCCTCTCCATCTATGAGGTTCTGCGGAACAACGACGCCTACCACGCTCTGGCGGCCTGCGGCGGCCTGCTGCACACCGGAGCTACCGGCACCAATGTCAACGACGTGGCAGTGGCGCTGATCCGCCGATGAAGCAGAAGGGCGCCCCCGGCGGATTCATGCCGGGGGCGCGGCGTGCTCCCTTTTCAAGGAAGGTAGTGATATCAAGGGAAATTGAAAACCATTGGTGAATAGATACAAAAAGAGGGCTTCCTCAACCACTGGTCGAAGAAGCCCTCTTTCTTATTTATGTTTTCTCTTTCTTAGTTTACGTTTTTTTAGAGTCTCTGTGATTTTCGAAACAAGGAAAGATAGTAAAATTGACACTGCAAAACTGATAATAAGAATCAATGCGCTCCCTTGTGATGGCGTCACA
>CALXCU010000041.1 GCA_944386885.1 uncultured Oscillospiraceae bacterium
TGATGCCGTGGCCCAGGGCGCCGAAGGTGCCGCTCTCCGGGTCCCAGAAGGTGATTGTGCCGATCCCCGCCATGGAATCCCGGATCCAGGCCCCCAGCTTATAGGTGCCGTCAGCGCTGCACTGGACGGCGTGGGCGGTGACCTGAAGCTCTTGCCCGTCCCGCCGGGCGCGGATACTCATGGCCTGCCCCCCCACATCCTGGAGGATGGACTGGACCTCCTCGATGGAGTCCACCTCCTCGCTGTTGATGTGGGTGATGATGTCCCCCTCACGCAGGCCGCAGCTCCGGGCGGGGGCGGCGCTCTCCCCGGCGGCGGTGTCCACCTCAGCCAGGCCCACCACCATTACGCCGTCGGAAAAGAGCTTGATGCCCACCGCCCGGCCCATGGGGATCACCGAGCTGCCGGCCTGGGCGGCCCGGGCCTGACCCGCCGTGAGCAGCAAAAGCCCCAGCGTCGCCGCCAGAGCGGCCGCCCGCACACCCCAGAGGACCCACCAGGGCGTGCTGTTGGATTCTTCCTGCATAACGTCACCCTTTCCGTGTAAAAGTCGCGCGGCGCACCGCGCCTTTTTAATATGACCCGGGCGGAGGCGGAGAAACGCCCCGGGCGCTGCCAATGAAACACACCATTGGAATGGGGCGCGTTTCCAGCGCCGCTGGGGCGGGAAAGCGGGGATTTAGCCATGCAAATTTTGCCGCTGTTCCAGAAAAAAACGGCCGCACAGAGGCGGCCGGGAAGCCCCATCCCACTTAGGATGACTCAAATGGGCGGGCAGACGAATGGAAATTTTTTCATGCCGGAGCGGTCAGTGCTCCAGCTGCTGGAGGTAGCGGCGCAGGGCCTCAGAACTCTCACCCAGGGTGGCCCCGGCGTGGGCGCCGGCCCCGTGGAGAGACTCCCACAGAGCGCCGGTCTGCTCCTTCAGGCGGCCCTCCTTTGCTAGAATGAGGAGGGTGGCGGAGTTCTCCGCGTCGTGGACGGCCCGATGGGCCTCTCCCTCAAAGGTGCAGGCCGCCGAGCCAAGGGCGTTCTTCAGCGACAGGCTGTTGGCCCCTGAGAGGCCCAGCAGCCGGGCGTAGACGAATTGGAAATCCATCCAGCGCCCCTCCAGGGCGGGGGGCAGGGGGGTCTCTTTGAGCCAGCTCTCGTCGTAGAGCTGGTCCTGGTCGGTGCGGCTCCAGGAGTAGATGCGGGTGCGCCCGGGGCCGATCCAGTCCCCAAAGGCCTCCATGGCCGGGGCAAAGGGGAGGGCACCGGCGACGTCGGCGTCGGTGATGCCGGTCAGGCGGGTAATGTGGGTCTGGATGGGGCCGTACTCGGGCTTGACGAACTGGGAATAGCGGGCCAACAGCCGGTAGTCCCGGTCCAGCTTCACCGCGCCGATCTCCACGATCTCGGCCCTGGCAATCTCCCGGGCCTCCCGGAACTCCCGGGGGATGGGGTTCATCTCAAAATCCAGAAAAATATGATTCTCGTACACGGCCGCCTCTTCCTTTCTATCCCGGCATTTGACTTTTGCGGACCTTTTCCGTATACTAATCATTATAGCGGATACGGAGAGAAAAGGCAATGCGTCCCGTCGGCGGCGGGCGCGGCCGGAGAAGGAGGTTTCCATCATGATTCGAAAGGCGGTCCCCAGCGATCTGGACGGAGTGGAGGACATCTACGACGCCATCCTCCGGCGGGAGGAGAAGAGCGGACAGCGCTACACCAACTGGCAGCGGGGCCTGTACCCCACCCGGGATACCGCCCGGAAGGCGGGCAAGGCGGGCACCCTCTATGTGGACGAGCGGGGGGGCGACATCGCCGCGGCGGCCAATCTGAACCAAGTGCAGCCCGAGGAGTACGGCCTCATCCCCTGGACCATCCCTGCCAAGCCGGAGCAGGTGCTGGTGATCCACACCCTGGTGGTCCACCCGGTAATTGCCGGGAAGGGGCTGGGGCGTCAGTTCGTGGCCTTTGCCGAGGGGCTGGCCGCCGGGATGGGCTGTAAAGTGATCCGCCTGGACACCTATGAGGGCAATGAGCCCGCCCGTAAATTCTATGAGAAGCTGGGTTATCACTTGGCGGGCAGCGCTCCCTTCCACTTTGAGGGGGTCATCGACGAGACGCTGGTCTGCTTTGAAAAGGAACTCTCCTAGCGCAGATCTGGAAAAGAGCCGGGGCATATGCCCCGGCTCTTTTTATGGCTTATGGCTTGCACATGCTGGAAGATGGAAACGTTTTCGTGTCCAAATTGGACACGTTATTTTATTTTCCGGCGCAGCTCCACCACCACGCCCAGGATACTCACCGGCAGGCGCTCCACCTCGGCGGGGGAATAGACCCGGGGCGGGTAGGCCGGATTGACGGGGCGCAGCTCCACCCCGCCGCCTGGACGAAAATGGACCTGCTTGAGGGTGGCCTCGTCTCCGTTGACCAGTACGGCGCAGTCATCGCCGCTGTCACAGGTGGGCTGCTTGCGCAGGATCACTGTGTCGCCCTCGATGTACCGGGGGTACATGCTGTCCCCCTTGACCCGCAGGCCGAAGTACTCCCGCCCGCCGCTGCCCCAGGATTCCGGGATCTCCTCCCAGTCCAGCACGTCTTCTACGGCCTCCACCGGGACTCCAGCCGGGATGGTGCCCAGTACGGAAATGCGGATTGCGCCCGGGGAAACCCGGGGCTCTTCGCCCAAGAGCTCGCTGGTGGTGACGCCTAAGTAGTCGGCCAAGTTCTGGACCTTTGACACGGAGGGGATGCTGCCCTTTTTTATATTGTCCATAAAATTACGGCCAGCCCCGCTCTCTTCGCAGGCGGTCGTTAGAGTTACCCCCCGCGATTTGCAGAGTGATTTTACATTTTGAACAAAAAATTCGCGATCCATTGCGTAATTCTCCTACATAAAAAGAATTTAGTAAAAAAGTAGAATAAACATAAAAATATGGACTATTATTGACAAACATAAATTTACGGAATACAATAAAACTGTACTCACCTCCCAGGTGCATGACCGCCTGTTCCCTGTTTCAAAGGGTGGGACAAGGTGTGTACGACTAACACTATAACATATGTTTGATAGGAGGTCAACCGATGCGCGTCGAAGAGCTGCGGATAAGCCAACCCAAGGTGGAACACTCAGACTTGAAGGGCGCCGTCTCCTGAGACATCCGGCGGATGACCCTGGAGACCACAGCGGAGGGAAGGAGGTGCGAAAGAAATGGAGATCAGCGCCCTGATGGACGCGGTGGAGCAGGCGCTCCAGGACCGGTTCCCAGAGGAGAACGTGTACCGGGACCGGCTGCCCAAGGACTTCCAGCGGCCTTCCTTTGTTCTCAAATTGGGAAAGGCGAAGACGGAGGCGGCGAACATCAACCTGGTTCGGAAGACGGCCATCGTCCTTGTCACCTGTTTTGCGGCGATGGACGAGTACGGAGAGAGCAGCCAGGAGGAGCTGGCGCAAAGAGAGGAGGCGGTGCTGGACCTCTTTGCCGGGCGGGTGTGGCAGGTGGGAGACCGCTGCCCCGCCGTGCGCGTGGGGAAGGGCCAGGGCGACCCTGACCTGGCTGAGGTGCGCGCGGAATTCTCCTGGCTGGATATGCGCCCGGGGTACCGGGACCCGGAGGCGCCCGGGGCGGGGCAGGCGCC
>CALXCU010000042.1 GCA_944386885.1 uncultured Oscillospiraceae bacterium
GACCCTGAAGGAGGAGGGCATCTCCGCCCGGGTCATCAACATGGCCACCATCAAGCCCCTGGACGAGGAGCTGGTGCTGAAGGCGGCCAAGGAGTGCGGCAAGATCATCACCTGCGAGGAGCACAACGTCCTGGGCGGCCTGGGCGAGGCCGTGTGCGGTGTTTTGAGCGAGAAGCTGCCCACCCCGGTGCGGCGCATCGGCGTCAACGACGAGTTCGGCCACTCCGGCCCCGCCGGCGCCCTTCTGAAGCAGTTCGGCCTGTGCGCCGGGCATATTGTGGAGGTGGCCAAGGCGTTTTAAGCCCATCCCCGACAGAACACAGTCAAAAAACGGGAGGCACGGCCCAAAGGCCGTGCCTCCCATCTGTATTTGAACGAAAATCAACGAATCAGCGGCGCTGGGCGATCTCGTGGCGCTTGGGGCCGGTGGAAACCAGGGTGATGGGGTAACCGATGTGGGCCTCCAGGAAGTCCACATAGTCCTTGGCGGCCTGGGGGAAGCCGGCGTAGTTGGTGATGCCGCGCATGTCGCACTTCCAGCCGGGGAGCGTCTCATAGACCGGCCTGGCCCGCTCCAGCAGGGCGGGCACGGGGAAGTCGGTGGTGACCTGCCCGTCGATCTCGTAGCCGGTACAGACCTTGATCTCATCCAGGTAGCCCAGGCAGTCGATGGCGGTGAGGACCACCTGGGTGGCCCCCTGGACCATGCAGCCGTACTTGGTGGCCACCGCGTCGAACCAGCCCACCCGGCGGGGGCGTCCAGTGGTAGCGCCGTACTCGCCGGCGTCGCCGCCCCGGCGGCGCAGTTCCTCGGCCTCGTCCCCGAAGAGCTCGCTGACAAAGGCCCCGGCGCCCACGGCGGAGGAGTAGGCCTTGGTGACCACCACCACATCCTTGATGGCGGTGGGGGGGACTGCGCCGCCCACCGTGCCGAAGCCGGCCAGGGTGTGGGAGGAGGTGGTCATGGGGCAGATGCCCAGGTTGGGGTCCTTCATAGAGCCCAGCTGGCCCTCCAGCAGGACTTCCTTCCCCTGGGCGAGGGCCTGGTGCACGAAGGTCACCGCGTCGCCCACATAGGGCTTGAGAGCGTCCCGGTAGCTCATCAGCTCTTCAAAAAGGGCCTCCGGGTCCAGCAGGGGCTTGTGGTAGAGGTGCTCCATGAGCACGTTCTTCAGGGTGCAGATATGGTCCAGCTGCTCCCGCAGGCGGTCCTCATGGTAGAGGTCAGCCACCTGGATACCGATCTTGGCGTACTTGTCGGAGTAGAAGGGGGCGATGCCCGACTTGGTGGAGCCAAAGGCCTTGCCCGCCAGGCGCTCCTCCTCATAGGTATCCAGCAGCACATGGTAGGACATGAGCAGCTGGGTACGCTGGTCCACGATGATGTGGGGCGCGGGGACGCCGCCGTCCTCCAGAGTCTTGAGCTCCTTCAGGAAGGCGGGCACATTTAGAGCCACGCCGTTTCCAATGATATTGGTGGTGTGGGGGTAGAACACGCCGGAGGGGAGCTGATGCAGGGCGAACTTACCGTAGTCACAGATGATGGTGTGCCCGGCGTTGGCGCCGCCCTGGAAGCGGATGACCACGTCGGACTTCTCGGCCAGCAGGTCGGTGATCTTGCCCTTGCCCTCGTCGCCCCAGTTGGCGCCCACGATTGCTTTGACCATAATGTTCCTCCTGACGCGGGGATTCGCGCACTGGCCTTTTCCCGCGCGGTACTTCTATTATACCGCGCTCCAAGGGCGGTGACAAGAAAAAATCGGGCAAAAGGAGAGAAAAAAGCGGCATGGCGCAGACAGCCATGCCGCTTATCGACGGGAAGGGGGGATCAGTCCTGATAGAAGAGGTCGGAACGGGTGCCGGTGGCGGGAGGGGCCATGTCCAGACGCTGCCCGGCAATGCCCAGGACATCCTCGGGGCGGATCCAGGGCTTGTGCTGGATGGCGCTGGTCTCCTCGTGGGTGAGGCGGCCCTCATAGCAGGTGAGGCTGCGGCGGTAATAGCCGTCCTTGGCACAGCAGCCGGCCACGCCGTCGTTGAGGATGCTCAGAAGGAAGGGCAGCATCTCGGCCGCGTAAGCCACCGAGGTGGAGTTGGCCACCGCGCCGGGGATGTTGCTCACGCAGTAGTGGACCACGCCGTTGACCACATAGCGGGGATTGTCGTGGTGGGTCTCGTGGCTGGACTCGATGGCGCCGGGGTCGTCGTTGGAGATATCCACCAGCACCGAGCCGGGCTCCATGAGCTTGAGCATCTCCTTGTCGATGAGGAAGTCCTTGCGCTCCTTGGGCCACTTGACGCAGTTGAGGACCATGTCGGTCTGGGGGAGGACCGAGGCGATGGTCTCCTTGTTGCAGAACATGGTGTCGATGTCCCCCTTGTACTGGTTCATCAGGGTGCGCAGGATGCCCACGTTGATGTCCATGACCGTACACTTGGCCCCCAGGGCGTGGAGGACCTGCAGGGCGGCCTGGCCCACGGTGCCGCCGCCCAGGATGAGCACGTTCATGCCCGGCGCGCCGGCGAAACCGCCCACATATTTGCCTTTGCCGCCGTTGATGGTGAGCATGGACTCCAGGCCGAAGAGGGCGCCCTGTTTGCCGGCGGCCTCGCAGTTGGGGGAGCCATAGCGGTGGGAGTCCTCCGCAGTAAAGGCGATGCACCCGCTCTGGAGCAGAGCGTCCACCTCCTCAGGATGGGCGGCAGGGTGGATGCACCCCAGGACGATCTGCCCCTTGCGCATCATGGCGCACTCCGCGGGGGTGAACTCCTTGACCTTGGCCACCATATCGCACCCGGCGTACATCTCCTCTGCCGTATCCACAATGCGCGCGCCGGCGGCGGTATAGGCCTCATCCGGGAAACCGGCCATCTTGCCGCAGTCGTGCTGGGCCCAGACGGTATGCCCGGCCGCGACAATGCTCTTGACCTCCATGGGGGTGCAGATGACCCGGTACTCGCCCTCTTTGATATCTTTTAAAATGCCGAAAATCATGTCAGTTCTGTTCCTTTCCCGCCGGGACTTCCGCCGTCCCGGGTTTGAGCAGATAAAGGATAGCACTTGTCCGGTGGAATTGCAACCGTTCTTTTCCGTATCCTTGCACAAATCCGCCGCTGCAATCCCTTCTATTTCCGGTACTGCGCGCAATACCGGCCCAGAGCCGCCTCCACCCGCTCCAGGTCCGGATCACAGAGCAGGGGCAGCAGGTCCAAAAGGGCCTCCGGCGGCAGGTCCCACCACCGCAGCTCCAGCAGAACCTGGATCAGGCTCTCCCGGAAGCGCTGTTTCCGCACCCGCGCGGGGTTGCCGCCCACCACGCTGTAGGGGGGCACATCTCGGCTGACCACCGAGCGGGCAGCCACGATGGCCCCGTCTCCGATGTGTACGCCGGGCAGAATGAGGCTGTCCTGGCCGATCCAGACGTCGTTGCCCACCACAGTGTCCCCTTTCAAGGGGAGCTCAGAGAGATGATCGGGGGTGCGCTCCTCCCACAGGCCGCCAAAGACGTGGAAGGGGTAGGTGGTCACACTGCTGGTGCGGTGATTGGCCGGCCCCATAATGAAACGCACCCCCGAGGCAATGGAGCAGAACTTGCCGATGATGAGCTTATCTCCGAACTCCGGATAGTTGAACCACACGTTGTTGCGCTCAAAGGCTGTGGGGTCCGCCGGGTCGTCGTAATAAGTGTAATCCCCCACCTGGATGTTGGGGGCGGTAATGACGTTTTTCAAAAAACAGGTTGTGCCGTATTCGTTGGGAAAGACCACATTGGGGTCCGGGATATGGCTCATGTCAAAAACTCCTCTCGCATTCTAAATTGACGGGCGCTCATCTCCTTTCTCCCAGCCATTCAACGGCCACGGCCCTCTTTTTACGCTGCTCCCTGTCCACGGCGCACCGCTCCTCTCGTTCTGCCTGGAAGTTCCCACCATTGTACCATGGCCTTGTGCGCCGCGCAAGCCGCGCGGGGGAAAGAGACGGGAGAGCGGGAAATATCTCGCGGCCCTATATTGACACCGGAGCGGATATTTGGTAAAATCATTTCGAATATATCTTGTTTCAGAAAATATAATCTGAATCAATGGTAGAGGCGCGGGCAAGATGAGTAACCAGAGCGCGGGGCGGGCGGCCCTACTGGCGAAAGGCTTGACCGCCGAAGGGCCGTCCCACCCGCCCGCAGGGCCGGCTGCCTGGGCTGTGGGAGAAGATCCCCCAGACTGCCACATGTGTGGAGCGTTATCATTGACTTGGTTTATGGACCCGGTATGCCCGGAGCGTACCTGCGGTCCATCGACGGTGCCATGGATGTTCCTCAGGTGGGAGGGTCCATGGCTTTTTTCACACCAACGGGCGCGCTCCGCCCATCAACAGATTTGCAATTTGAAGGAGGATCTTTGTGATGAGACATCACCCCACCCGCGTAATCAGCGCCCTGACGGCAGGGGCCCTGCTTCTGGGCCTGATGGCCGGCTGTGACGGCGGCGGACAGCCCGCCGCCGGTACCGGCGCCAGCGCCGCCCCAAGCGCCTCTGCCGGCGCCAGCTTTACGGAGGGAACCAGCGCCCAGCGCCTGGCCGCTGATACCACCGCCGAGGAGGACAAGTACGGCGGCACCATGCGCCTGAACTTCAACGGCGCCACCAACTCCCTGGACCCGGCCCAGTTCTTCACGAACCAGAACTATGTCCCCGGCTACCACATCTATGAGTCCCCCGTCCAGGTGGCCGACGACGGCACCGTCTGGCCCGGGGTGTGCACGTATGAGATGAGCGAGGACAACCTCCAGCTCACCCTCACCGTCCGGGAGGGGGTCAAGTTCCACAACGGCGACACGGTGGATATCCACGACGTAGTGGCCTCCATCGAGCGCTTCCTGGTCTACTCCACCAACGGCCAGACCAATTTCGGCGACTACATCGTCAATACCGAGGTGGTGGACGACGCTACGGTGGTCTACACCCTCTCTGCCGTGGCCCCCATCGCCCTGCTCACCATCGGCGAGCTCAAGGGCGGGTGCAAGGTCATGCCCGCCGAGATCGCCCAGGCCCATATGGACTCCTATATCACCGACGACAGCGAGATCATCGGCACCGGGCCCTACATGCTGGAGAGCTGGAACCGGGAGACCGACCTGACGCTCACCCGGTTTGAGGACTACGTCCCCGTGCCGGACGACATGGCCGGCACCGGCCCCGCCGCCCCCCGCCGCGCCTACTTTGACAAGATCTACTGCTCTGTGGCCAGCGACCAGACCGCCCGGGCCAACGGCATGATCGGCGGCAATTTCGACTACTCCACTTCCATCCTCACCGATATGGCCCCCCAGCTGGAGAATGCCGGCTGCTGGAGCGATAAGGACTGGAACGGCTGGTCCCCCACTATTGTCTTCAACCTGACGGAGGCCAACAGCGACAGCATCGTCCAGGATGTAAACTTCCGCAGGGCGGTGCGGGCCTGCCTGGATGCCGACGCCATCCTCCTGGCCACCAAGACCGACCCCACCCAGTATGCGGTGGACAGCTGTCCCATGATGCCCTCCAGCCCCTATTACAACGAGATCCTCAACCAGAATATGGGGCAGAACCTG
>CALXCU010000043.1 GCA_944386885.1 uncultured Oscillospiraceae bacterium
TTTGAGGGCCTGGGCGTGCCGCTGAAAACGGAGCGGGGCGGCCGGGTTTTCCCGGTGAGCGACAAGGCCGCCGATGTGGTGGACGCCCTCTTCCTGGCTCTGCGCCGGAGCCGGGCGGCCTTGGTGGAGGACCGGGCCCGGTCCCTGCTTCTGGACGAAGAAGGCCGCGTATCCGGCGTGAAAGGGGAGCGGGGAACATATCCGGCCCGGGCGGTGGTGCTGGCCACCGGCGGGTGTTCCTATCCTCTCACGGGTTCCAGCGGGGACGGCTATGCCCTGGCCGCCGCCGCGGGGCACACCATCCTGCCCCCCAGGCCCTCCCTGGTCCCCCTGGAGGAGGAGGGGGAGGACTGCCGCCGGATGCAGGGGCTCTCCCTGCGCAACGTGGCGGTGCAGGTGAAAAATCAGAAGAAGAAAGTGGTCTATACCGGCCAGGGGGAGATGCTCTTTACCCACTTTGGCCTCTCCGGCCCTCTGATCCTCAGCGCCAGCGCCCACATGCGGGACTTTGAACGGGACCATTACCAGATCCTCATTGACCTGAAGCCCGCCCTGGACGAGGAGAAGCTGGACCAGCGGCTGCTGCGGGAGTTTGGCGAAAATCCAAACCGGGCCTTTCACAATGTGCTGGAGGCTCTGCTGCCCCGGCTGATGATCCCGGTGGTGGTGGAGCGCGCCGGCGTGCCGGGGGACCTGCCGGTCCACTCGGTGACCCGGGCCCAGCGCCGCCGTCTGCTGGAAGTGCTCAAGGGCTTCCGGGTGGACGTGACCGGGCCCCGGCCCATCGCAGAGGCCATTGTGACCTCCGGCGGGGTGAAGGTGTCGGAGGTAGATCCCCACACCATGGCGTCCAAGAAGGCCCCTGGCCTGTTCCTGGCGGGAGAACTGCTGGATGTGGACGCCTATACGGGCGGCTTCAACCTCCAGATTGCCTGGTCCACCGGCCGGGCGGCGGGGTTGGGCGCGGCCGAGTTTTTGGAAGAAGCGGAAGGAGCAAGCGGACATGGGTTTTAAAAGCATCGCCATCGACGGCCCGTCCGGGGCAGGGAAAAGCACCCTGGCCCGGCAGGTCGCCCAGCAATTGGGATACCGCTATGTAGACACGGGGGCCATTTACCGTACCCTGGGGCTCTTGGCCCTGCGCCGGGGCGTGGACCCGGAGGACAGCGCCGCAGTGACGGCGCTGCTGCGGGAGCGTTCCATCGGCCTGCGCTACGAGGCCGACGGTCTCCAGCACATGTACCTGGACGGGACCGACGTAACGGAGGCCATCCGGGAACCGGAAGTGTCCCGGTACGCCTCCGGCGTGTCCGCCATCCCGGAGGTGCGGGACTTTCTGATGGAGATGCAGCGGGACCTGGCCCGGCGGGACAATGTGGTCATGGACGGCCGGGACATCGGTACGGTGGTCCTGCCCCAGGCCGATGTAAAGATCTTCCTCACCGCACAGCCGGAAGAGCGGGCCCGCCGCCGCTGCGCGGAACTGCAGGCGCGGGGGAACGCGGTGGAATATGAGACGGTCCTCCGGGACATCCTAGTACGGGATGAGAAGGACACCAGCCGTGCCGCCGCCCCCCTGCGGCAGGCGCCCGGCGCCGCTGTGCTGGACACGACGGGCAAGACTTTGGAGGAGAGCCTGCAAATGGTGCTGGACACGGCGAAAAAGGGGGTGGGCGCATGAGCAGCATGCGGCGCTGGTATACCTTTCTCTACTGCCTGGTCTATCCATTTTTTAATTTGGTCCACCCGGGCAAGGCCATTGGCCGGGAACACATCCCGGAGGGGGGAGTGATGATCTGCTGCAACCACACCAGCGACAGCGACCCCCTCTATCTGTGCTTCGCCTTCCGGCTGAAGAATCAGCTGCGCCCCATGGCCAAAATCGAGCTGCTGCGGGTGCCGGTCATCGGCTGGCTGCTGAGTAAGGCGGGGATCTTTGGCGTGGAGCGGGGCAAGAGCGATGTAGGCGCCCTGAAAACGGCCATGAAGTTCCTGCGCGCGGGCGAAAAGGTGCTTATCTTCCCCGAGGGGACCCGGGTCCGGGAGAGCCGCGGGGATGTGAGCGAGCCCAAGGCGGGCGCGGCCATGCTGGCGGTGCGCTGCGGGGTGCCCATCCTGCCCGTGTACATCCCGGAGAAGAAGCGCTGGTTCCGCCCCACGCCGGTGGTCATTGGGGAGCCCTTCACGCCCACCGTGGCCACCCGAAAGGGCACCCAGGAGGAGTATGAGGCCATCACCGCTGATCTGATGGCCCGCATCCGCGCCCTGCGGGCGCTGGCCGAATGAGGCTGGAGCTGGCCCGCTCGGCGGGCTTCTGCTACGGGGTGAAGCGGGCGGTGCGCATGGCGGAGGAGGCGGCCAGGCAGGGGAAGCCCTGCTATATGCTGGGCCAGATCATCCACAATGAGCGCGAGATCCGCCGCCTGGAGGACCTGGGCCTGGGTTTGGCCCGCACGCCGGAGGAGGTCCCTCCGGGTGCAGCGGTCCTGATCCGCTCCCATGGGGAGGCCAGGGCGGTGTATGAGGCATTGAAGGCCCGGGGCGTTGCGATCATCGACGCCACCTGCCCCAACGTCTCTCACATTCACCGCATTGTGGCGGAGGCAGAGGCCGAGGGCCGCGTACCGGTGATCATCGGCACGCCCTCCCACCCGGAGATCCAGGCCATTGCCGGCTGGTGCAGCAGCGCGGTGGTGCTTCAGGACAGGGAAGAATTGGAAGATTGGCTGAAAAATCACCCTGAAATGGCCGTAAAACCCATTTCTCTGGTATCCCAGACCACGGCCACCCGGGAGTCGTGGAAAATTTGCGTAGAATTTGCGAAAAAACAGTGTACAAATTTAAAAATTTTTGATACAATATGTAATGCTACGTGTAAACGGCAGAGCGAGGCGCAGGAGCTGGCCGCCCGGAATGACGCAATGATCGTCATTGGCGGCCGTGAGAGCTCCAACACCAGGCGTCTGGCTGAGCTGTGCGCTGCCCTCTGCCCGGCGGTCTTTTGGGTCGAGCGGGGAGAGGAATTGGAACCTTCCAACCTGTATGGGAAGGCTTCCATAGGAATCACCGCGGGCGCTTCAACGCCCGGGTGGATTATAAAGGAGGTCTATGACAAAATGAGCGCAGAAAACATGGAGATCGAGGAATCCTTCGCTGAAATGCTGGAGAAATCGATCAAAACTTTAAATACAGGGGATAAGGTTACCGGCGTCGTCACGGGCATTACGCCCACCGAGATCTACGTCGACCTGGGCACCAAGCACGCCGGTTACATACCGGTGTCCGAGCTCAGCGATGATCCCACTGTAAAGGTCGAGGACATCGTGAAGGTGGGCGACGAGATCGAGACCTACGTCATGCGGGTCAACGATCAGGAGGGTGTGGTGACCCTCTCCAAGAAGCGTCTGGATACCGTCAAGAACTGGGACGATATCGAGCAGGCCAAAGAGGACAAGACCGTGGTCGAGGGCCTGGTCACGGAGGAGAACAAGGGCGGCGTGGTCGTCAATGTGAAGGGCATCCGGGTGTTTGTGCCCGCCTCTCAGACCGGCCTGCCCCGCAGCGCCGCTATGAGCGAGCTGGTCAAGCAGCACGTCCGTCTCCGCATCACCGAGGTCAACCGTGCCCGCCGCCGCGTGGTGGGCTCCATCCGGGCCGTTCAGGCTGAGGAGCGCGCCGAGAAGGCCGCCAAGGTCTGGGCGGAGATCGAGCCCGGCAAGCACTACACCGGCGTGGTGAAGTCCCTGACTTCTTACGGCGCCTTCGTGGACATCGGCGGCGTGGACGGCATGGTCCACATCTCTGAGCTCTCCTGGAGCCGCATCAAGGACCCCTCCGAGGTGGTCAAGGTGGGCGACACCGTGGATGTGTACGTCATCACCGCCGACAAGGAGAAGAAGAAGATCTCCCTGGGCATGAAGGACCGCAGCGAGGATCCCTGGGCCAAGTTTCCCTCCACCTATGACGTGGGCTCCGTGGCCAACGTGAAGGTGGTCAAGCTGATGACCTTCGGCGCCTTTGCTGAGATCGTGCCCTGTGTGGACGGCCTGATCCACATTTCCCAGATCGCCGACCACCGCATCGACAAGCCCGGCGATGTGCTCAGCGAGGGGCAGATTGTGGATGTGAAGATCACCGGCATCGATTTCGAGCACAAGAAGGTCTCTCTGTCCATCCGTGC
>CALXCU010000044.1 GCA_944386885.1 uncultured Oscillospiraceae bacterium
GGATCATCTGCCGGCCGGACGGCAGCCCGGTCCCGGCCGCCGCTTACCGCAGAGATTTCGCCCGTCTCATGGAACAGGCCGGTGCGGAGGGGGCCACCCCACACTGGTGCCGCCACACCTGCGCCACCCGGCTCCACCAGGCCGGGGCGGACCCGCTGGCCATCAAGCGCATCCTGGGCCACGCCGACAAATCCGTCACAGAGCACTATACCCACCTGGACGCCGCCTATCTCCGCCAGGAGCTGCTGAAGATGGATTGACATGTGCCTAACGCACCAAAATTGGAGAAACTGTAGACAGAAAAATAATTCTAATTTTAAGCCGATTCGCACAGATTATTTGATAAATTCGATAGAAACGTGCAAATTATTTTCTTGGGCTTAAAGAAATCTTAATCGTTTTTCCAGTTTTCTTTGTCCTCCGCCTGTGATAAAATGGGCATAGACTCTCAGCCTGATCTTGATTTTGAGGTGTATACCATGAATTTACCCTATGACTGCCTGGTCATCGGCGCGGGTTTTGCCGGCGCGGTGGCCGCCCGCGAGATGGCCGAGCGCGGCGGGATGCGGGTGCTGGTGCTGGAGCGGCGCAATCACATCGCCGGCAACGCCTACGACCCCGCCGACGCCGCCGGAGTCGTCATCCACCAGTATGGTCCCCACATCTTCCATACCCGGGACCAGCGGGTCTTTGACTACCTTTCCCGCTTTACCCGCTGGCGGGACTACCAGCACCGGGTGGTGGCCAATGTTCACGGCGTGGAGCTGCCGGTGCCCTTTAACCTGACCAGCCTGGAGATGGCCTACGGTCCCGACCGCGCCCCTGCCCTGGAAAAAAAGCTCCTGGACACCTACGGCGCCGAGACCAAGGTGACCATCCTGGACCTGCGGCGCAATGGGGACCCGGAGATCAAGGCCCTGGCCGACTATGTCTACGAGAATATCTTCCTCCACTACACCATGAAGCAGTGGGACCAGTCCCCCGAGGAGATCGACCCCAACACCACCGCCCGGGTGCCTGTGTTCCTCTCCCGGGACGACCGGTACTTTCAGGACCCCTGGCAGGGCATGCCTTTGGAGGGCTACACCGCCCTGTTCCGCCGTCTCCTGGACCACCCCAACATCACGGTGGAGCTGGGAACAGACGCACGGGCGCGGATGGGGCTGGGCGAGGACGGCGTGACCCTGGACGGGGCCCCCTTCGCCGGGCCGGTCATCTACACCGGGGCCGTGGACGAGCTCTTTGACTGCCGCTTCGGCCGCCTGCCCTACCGGACGCTGGAATTCCGCTTTGAGACCCACCCGGTGGACTTCTACCAGTCCCACGGTACGGTCAATTACACCGTCAGCGAGCCCTGGACCCGCATCACCGAGTTCAAGTACCTCACCGGCCAGGATCTCCCCGGTGTGACCACTATCGCCAAGGAGATCTCCCACGCCTACACCGGCGCGGCGGATGAGACCCCCTACTACCCCATCATCAACCCAGAGAACCAGGCCCTCTACGCCCGGTATGAGGCCCTCACCCGGCGCCTGGGGCACTTCTACCTGCTGGGCCGGTTGGCTGAGTACAAATACTACAACATGGACGCCATCGTCGCCCGGGCCCTGACCCTGTGCGACGGCCTCCTGCAACCGAAGGAGTGATCCGCATGGACAAGCTCATCACCTTTGCCGTCCCCTGCTACAACTCGGCGGCCTACATGGACCACTGCATTGAAACCCTGCTCACCGGCGGGGAGGACATTGAGATCATCCTGGTGGACGACGGCTCCACCAAGGATGACACCCCCGCTATCTGCGACCGCTATGCCCGGCAGTACCCCGGCATCGTCCGCGTCATTCACCAGCCCAACGGCGGCCACGGTGAGGGGGTCAACCAGGGCATCCGCAACGCCTCAGGCCTGTACTACAAGGTGGTGGACTCGGACGACTGGCTGGACACCGGCGCCTTGAAGGCGGTGCTCGCCAAGCTGCGGCAATTCGCCAAAATGAAGCACCCGGTGGACCTGATGGTGTCCAACTACGTCTATGAGCACGTGGAAGACAACACCCAGAAGGTCATGCGTTACACCAACGTCTTTCCCAAGGACCGCGTCTTCTCCTGGAGTCAGATCGGCCGCTTCCGCCCCTCCCAGTATCTGCTTATGCACTCGGTGATCTACCGCACCCAGGTGCTGCGCCAGTGCGGCCTGGAGCTGCCCAAGCACACCTTCTATGTGGACAATATCTTTGTCTACCAGCCCCTGCCCTTTGTACGCACGATCTACTACATGGACGTAGACCTGTACCGCTACTTCATCGGCCGGGCCGACCAGAGCGTCAACGAGAAGGTCATGGTCGCCCGGGTGGATCAGCAGGTCCGGGTGACCCGGCTGATGATCGACGCCCATGACCTGCGCAAGCTCCGCACGACGCAGCCCAAGCTGAGCCGGTACATGTTCAACTACCTGGCCATGATGATGACCATCTCCTCTATTTTCTTGATGATCGACGGCTCGCCGGAGGCCCTGGGCAAGAAGACGCAGCTCTGGGAGTATCTGCGCACGGTGGACCGGGGGATCTATCATAAGATGAAGTACCGGGCAATCTCGGCCGTATCCAACATTCCTGGGTACCAGGGCCGGAAGATTTCGGTCAGACTCTACCGTCTGGCTCGAAAGATCTATAAATTTAACTAAAAAACGCGGGTATGCCCAGGCATACCCGCGTTTTCCATCCGATCTCTCTGCCTCAGTCCAAAAACTGAATGGCCGCTCCCAATACCCCCGAGCCGATGTAGACGCTCAGGGTGGCGTCCAGCTCTCCGGTCCAGAAGTGCTCATAGTGGGGGAAGCGGGCCTTGACCTTTCCTGCCAGCTCCTCCATTTCCGCCGGAGCGCCCCCGTTGGCCACCGCCAGATTGTACCGCCCGCCATGGGCGGCGAAGCCCTCCAGCAGCTCCACTAGCTTGCCCTGTACCGCCCTGCGGCCCCGGACCTTGGCCACGCTGGTCAGCTGCCCGTCGGCGGCAAAGCCCACCAAGGGCTTGATGTTGAGCATGGTCCCCGCCAGAGCGGTGATCTTCCCGATTCGCCCGCCTCTTTGCAGGTATTCCAGCGTGTCCACCGAGAAGAAGGGGTGGGTGTGCGCGATGAGGTGGGGGACCCGCTCCTCCCGCAGCTGGCCGAAGCCCATCCCTCCCCGGATGTCCTCCCAGAGCTGGAGGAGCATCATGCCGATGCCCAGGCTGCCGCTCACTGAGTCAAAGACGGCGACCTCCAGGTCCTCCCGGCCCTGGGAAACCACCCGAACCAGGTTGCACGTCCCCGACAGCCCCCCGGACAGGTGCAGGGCGATCACCTTCTTATAGCCGGCCGCGGCGATCTCATCCAGTACGGCCTCCACGCTTCCGCCGTCCGGCAGGGAGGTCTTGGGCAGTTCCCCTGCCGCCTGGCGGGCATAGACATCGGCGGCGCGGATGTCCACCCCGTCGGCAAACTCTCCATCCCGGCAGCGGATCTTCAGCGGCACCACAAAAATGGGCTTGCCCGCCCGGTAGTCCTCCCGCAGGTCGGCGCAGGAGTCGGTGAGCAGGGCAATCTTTTCCGGATTCTCTTCCCATCTATCACACACGGTTGACAAGCTCATCCTCTCATCCTATACTAGTCACATAACATCGTTATGCAAGTTGAGTCTATTATATCCGCCTATCTCCCCACTGTCAAGCGGAAAGGAGGCCTCTCTATTGGAATATCAGCAGCGCCGTAAGGAACAGGCCCGGCACACCGAGCAAGCCATTTTGCAGGCGGCCATGGAGCTCTCCCGGCAGAAGAGCTTCGATAAGGTCTCCGTCCGGGACATCTGCCAGAGGGCCGGCATCACCACCGGCGCGTTTTACCACCATTTCCGCTCCAAGGAGGAGCTGCTTCTCAAGGGCTTTTCCCCTCTGGACCAGTATATGGAGCAGGCCCTGGCTGGCCACGCGGACGACGGGCCTGAGGAGCGCCTCAGGCGGCTGCTCACCAGCTACGCCGCCTTTATGGAGTCCCTGGGGTGGGAGCTGGTGGCCCGTTACTACCAGCAGCGGCTGGGGGCGCCTCCCTCTCACTCCATCGACCCGCGCCGGTACACCCACCGGACCATGCTGGAGTGCCTGCGCCAGTGTAAGGCCCAGGGCCGCTTTCCCTCCGGCTGCACCCCCGAGTGGCTCGCCGACTTTCTCTTCCGTCATTTCCGGGGGGTGGTCATTGACTGGGTCATTCATCAGGGGGATTATTCCCTCCTCTCTAAGCTTACCCAGGATTACCAGCTTTTCTCCCGTATTCTGGAACCCAAGACATAAAAACCCGCCCCGGAGCGCCGTAGCGCTCCGGGGCAGCTGCATGATCTCAATTCAAGGATGGGCGGCAAAATAGTCCCGGGTCTGCCGGGCGTTGCGCATGACCTCGTCCCGCAGGGCCTCCAGGGAGGGAAATTTCTTCTCTCCCCGCAGGCGGTGATAGAATTCCATGCGCACCCGCCTGCCGTACAGGTCCCCGTGGAAGTCCAGGATGAACCCCTCCACGTTGACCCGGTCCCCGTCGTCCACCGTGGGCCGGGTGCCCACGTTGGTCACCGCCATATGGCTCGCCCCGTCCTCAAACGCCACCTTACAGGCGTACACGCCGTGGGCGGGGATGAGCACCCCGGCGGGGAACTGGAGGTTCACCGTGGGGAAGCCCAGCGTGGAGCCCAGATGCTTTCCCCGGGCCACGGTATTGGTCAGGGTGTGGGGGTGGCCCAAAAATTCCATGGCCCGCTCCATCTCCCCCTGGGCCACCAGGGTGCGGATGTAGGTGGAGGAGATGGTGATGCCGTCCCGCTCCACTTTGGGGATAATGTCGCAGCCGATGCCCAGCGCCCGGCAGGTCTCCTGGAGGCGGGCGGGGTTGCCCTCCCCCTTATAGCCGAAGTGAAAGTCGTGGCCCGCCACCAGGTGCACCGCCCCGTGCTCCCGCACCAGGTACTCGGTGATGAAATCCCGCCAGGGCATGCGCATCATCTGCTCATCAAAATGGGCTACGATCACATCCCGGATGCCGTAATACCGGCGCATCAGGTCGGCCCGGTCGGCGGAGGAGCTGAGCAGGGGCATGGCGTTGCGGAGGATCCGGTTCTCCGGATGGGTGTCGAAGGTCACCGCCGCCGGGACGGCCCCAAGCTCCCTGGCCCGCTCCCCCACCCGGCGCAGCAGAGCCCCGTGGCCCAGATGGACGCCGTCAAAAAAACCCAGGGCAATGACCCGTTTTGTCTCTTGCTTCACGCGTTTACACCTCGAAAAAGCTCTTGATGGCGGTCATTCGTCCCGCCTTTAGCTCCCCCAACAGGAGGAACTCCCCATCGGGGCCGTAGACCCGGTAGACGCCCTCTTCCCCCCGCTGGGGGAAGGAGGCCCCATTCCGGGCCGAGTACGCCCGCCGCTGGTCTACACGCAGGGCCGGATAGGCAGAAAAATAGGTGTCCACGGGGCGCAGCAGGGACGCCGGGTCTGGGTGGGCGAGCAGGCAGTCCATCGAGACGGCATCCGTCTCGGTAAAGCCGCAGGAGCGCACCCGCCGCAGGGCGTACATAGCCCCGCCGCAGCCCAGCGCCTCCCCAATGTCATGGCAGAGGGTGCGCACATAGGTGCCCTTGGAGCAGGCCACCCGGAGGCGGTAATCGGTCTGGCTCACCTGCTCCACCACCTCCAGGACGTGAATGGTCACCGGGCGGGGCGTCCGCTCCACCTCCACCCCCTTCCGGGCCAGCTCATAGAGCTTCTGGCCCTGAACCTTTAAGGCGGAGTACATCGGGGGCACCTGGAGGATCTCCCCCCGGAACTGGTCCAGGACGCCCTCCAGAGCGGCCCGGTCCGCCGCAACTGGGCGCTGGGCGAGCACCGTGCCGGTGGTGTCCTGGGTATCGGTCTGAATCCCCAGGCGCAGCCCGGCCACGTACTCCTTGTCAGAGGCAGAGGCGAACTCCACCGCCCGGGTGGCCCGCCCCACAAAGACAGGCAGCACCCCGGTGGCCATGGGATCCAGGGTCCCTGCGTGGCCCACCCGCCGCTCGTGGAGGACCCGGCGGCATTTGGCCACCACATCGTGGCTGGTCCAATCCATTGGTTTGTCGATCACGAGAATCCCGCTGGCCATTACTGCCGCCCCTCCACCTGCCGGATGGCGGAGAGGATGGCCTCCTCCGCCTGCTCCAGGCTGCCCCGGATGGAGCACCCGGCGGCGGCGGCGTGGCCCCCGCCCCCCAGGAGGGCACAGACCTGGGTGGCGCTCAGGCTCCCGCTGGTGCGCACCGAGAGTTTGCAGCCCCCCTCGGCCTTCTCCCGGATGGTGACAGAGGTCTCCACCCCCTCGATCTGTCCCAGGAAGGCGGCGATGTCCTCCATGTCCTCCTCGGTGGCCCCGGCCTCCGCCATGAGTTCCAGGGAAATGGGGGCTACGGCCACCTTGCCGCCTTCATAGCGGTGCATCCGCTCCACGATGAGCCGCTCCACCTGGAGCCGGGGCCAAGTCTTGGTGCGGAAATGGCGCTTGTTGAGGGCAAAGGTGTCAATGCCCGCCTCCATCAGCGCCGCGGCGATGCGGTGGGTGCCGGCGGTGGTGTTGCTGTACTGGAAGCAGCCGGTATCGGTTGACACCGCCACATAGAGGGGCGCAGCCATGGCGGGGGTGATCTCCCCCAGCTCCTTCAAAATATCGTAGACCAGCTCCCCGCAGGCCCCCCGGCCTGCGTCCAGGCAGGTCTCTTTGGCAAAGAACTCCTGGGAGGGGTGGTGGTCGATGGCCAGGTCCACCCCCCGTTCCAACCACTTCTCCCCCTCCTGGGTAAAGAGGCCCCGGGCGGCGATGTCCACGCTGACCACTGTATCGGGGACATAACCCTCAGGGGCCAGATACCCCTCCAGATAGGGGGTAAACAGGTGGGTCGCCCCCGTTTCAGGGCAGATGTGGGCCTCCTTGCCCAGCGCCCGCAGCCCTGCGCACAGGGCGGCGGCGCAGCCCACCGTGTCCCCGTCCGGGCGCTTGTGGGTCAGGATCAGATAGCGGTCGCGCCGCCGCAGGAAGGCAGCGGCTTCCTGGTAAGTCATGATGCTCACTCCTCTTCGTCCAGGTGGATATGCTCGTTGGCGGGGTTGGCCGGCTTGACCACATTGGGGTCCCGGAGCATGCTCAGGATATGGGCCCCCTGGTGGATGGAGTCGTCGGCCACGAACTGGAGCTCGGGAGTGTAGCGCAGCGGGAGGGCGCGCCCCAGCTCCCGGCGCAGGTAGCCCGCGGCCGACTTGAGGCCCTTGACCACCTCTTTTACGTCGCTGGAGTCCAGCACGCTCACATAGACCTTGGCATAGCGCAGGTCGGGGGTGGTCTCCACCGCCGTGATGGATACCAGGCCGTGGACCCGGGGGTCCTTGACCGTGCGGATGAGGGAGGCGAGCTCCCGCTGGATCTCTTCGTTAATGCGTCCGATGCGATTGCCCGGCATGGTGTTCTCCTTTCCTGTGAGACACACAGACCCGCCCCTCCTCAAATGACTTGGGGACGGAACGGGTCTGTTTCATGTGGAATATGGCAGGGTGGAGCCGTATCAGGAAAATCAGACCTCGATCTGCTCCATCAGATACGCCTCGATCACGTCGCCCTGCTTGATGTCCTGGAACTTCTCGAAAGTGATGCCGCACTCATAGCCCTGGGCGACCTCCTTCACGCTGTCTTTGAAGCGCTGGAGGGAGGCGATCGCCCCGTCGTAGATGACCACGTTGTCCCGCAGCAGGCGCATCTGGGCGCCCCGCTGCATCTTGCCGTTGATGACATAGCAGCCGGCCACCATACCCACGCCAGTGATGCGGAAGACCTCCCGGACCTCGGCCTGGCCCAGCTCCACTTCCTTGAATTTGGGGGCGAGCATACCCTTCATGGCGGTCTCAATCTCGTTGATGGCGTCGTAGATGACCCGGTACATGCGCATATCCACGCCGTTGCGGGCGGCGGTCTCCTTGGCGTTGGCGTCGGGGCGGACGTTGAAGCCCACGATGATGGCGTTGGACGTGGTGGCCAGCATCACGTCGTTCTCGCTGATGGCGCCCACGGCGCAGTGGATGACCCGGACCCGGACCTCGTCGTTGGAGAGCTTCTCCAGGCTGGCCTTGACGGCCTCGGCGGAGCCCTGGACATCGGCCTTGACGATGATGGCCAGCTCTTTCATCTCGCCCTGCTTGATCTGGCTGAACAAGTCCTCCAGCGAGACCTTGTGGGACGGGGCAGCGGCAGCCATCTTCTTCTCGTGCTTGCGCTGCTCCACCAGCTCCCGGGCCATGCGCTCGTCCGCCACGGCGTGGAAGTCGTCGCCCGCGCCGGGCACCTCGCCCATGCCGATGATCTCCACAGGTACAGAGGGACCGGCCTCGGTCACCTTCTGCCCCCGGGCGTTGGTCATGGCGCGGACGCGGCCCACGGCGGTGCCCGCAATGAGGACGTCGCCCTGGCGCAGGGTGCCGTTCTGGACCAGCAGGGTGGCCACGGGGCCGCGGCCCTTGTCCAGGCGGGCCTCGATCACAGCGCCCCGGGCAGAGCGGTTGGGATTGGCCTTGAGCTCCTGCATCTCGGCGGTCAGGTTGACCATCTCCAGCAGCTCGTCAATGCCCTGGCCGGTCTTGGCGGAGATGGGACAGATGACGGTGTCGCCGCCCCACTCCTCGGGCACCAGCTCGTACTCTGTGAGCTGCTGTTTGATGCGCTCCGGGTCGGCCTCCGGCTTATCCATCTTATTGATGGCCACGATGATGGGGATCTTGGCGGCCTTGGCGTGGTTAATAGACTCCACCGTCTGGGGCATGATGCCGTCGTCGGCGGCCACCACCAGGATGGCAATATCGGTGACCATGGCGCCCCGGGCCCGCATGGCAGTGAAGGCTTCGTGGCCGGGGGTGTCCAGGAAGGTGATGACCTTGCCGTTCACATCCACCTGGTAGGCGCCGATGTGCTGGGTAATGCCGCCGGCCTCTCCGGCCGCCACATGGGCGTGGCGGATATAGTCCAGCAGGGAGGTCTTGCCGTGGTCCACGTGGCCCATGACCACCACCACGGGGGCGCGGGGGACCAGGTCCTCCTCTTTGTCCTCGCTGTCGTCGATGAGCTTCTCCTCGATGGTGACAATGACCTCTTTCTCCACCTTGCAGCCCATCTCTTCGGCAATAATGGCGGCGGTGTCAAAGTCAATGATGTCGCTCAGGGAGGCCATGACGCCGTTTTTCATCAGGCATTTGACCACCTCGGCGCCGGTCTTCTTCATGCGGCTGGCCAGCTCGCCCACGCCGATCTCGTCGGGAATAAGGACCTTGACGGGGGCCTTTTTGGCAATTTCCAGCTGGAGTCGGCGCATGCGGTCCTGCTCCTCCTGCTTGCGCTTATTGCCAAAATTGCCGCCCTTGCGCTGGTTGGCGTTGCGGCCCTGGAATTTCTGCTTTCCAGCCTTCATCCGCTCCGCCCGCTCGGGGGCCAGCTGCTCCAGGCGCTCGTCGTATTTCTCCAAATTTACGTTGCCCGCCTTTCGGGTATCCACGATCTTCTTCTCGGGCACCCGGCTTCCCGGACGGTTGACCGCGCCCGGGCCCTTCTGTGCGGCGGACTGGGCGGGCTGCTTCTGGCCCTGAGCCGGCTGAGACGGGCTCTGCTTCTGCCCCCCGGCGGGCTGCTGGCCCTTCCCCTGGCCGGCGCGCTCCCCCTGGGGTTTGTTCTGGCCCTTGGAGTGATTCTGCCCCCCGGACGCCTGTGAAGCCTTCGCCGCCGGCTTGGCCTCGGCCTTGGGCTCGTGATACACGTCGGCAAAAATGCTCTCGATGTTCTCCACCTGGTTGTGCTGGGTCAGGTAGTCGAACACAATGGACAGCTCCCGGTCGTCCAGGGGCTGCATATGGTTTTTCGGCGCGCTGGCATAGCGAGCCAGGATATCGGAAATCTCCTTCGAATTCTTGCCAAAGTCCTTGGCTACCTCATGCACACGATACTTGTTGTTCAGCAAATAAAGCCACCTCCACGTTGGGACTTGCACCAATGAGAAAACGCAGCAGCGCCGGCTGCGCTTTCTGATTGGAACAAGTCCGGTCTCTGTATTTGGATCCTTCGAAGTTTCATGGCGCTTTCGGCCCTCCGGGGCCTTTGGGCGGGGCCGCCCAAGGACGGCGGCCGGCCTTATTGCGGGCCTTCTCCCGGGCGCGCTTGTCTTTCTGCCGCTTGAGGGTCCGGCGGGCTTTCTCCCGCAGAAGGGCGGCCGCCTCGCCGTAGCGCGCCTCGTCCCGCCGGGCAAGGCCGCCGGCCACCGCCCCGGCCAAGCCCGCGTCGGTGAGGACCAGCAGGGCGCAGGCGCTCCGCCCCAGGGCGGCACCCAACTCCTCCTTGGTCCAGGGGACTTCCAGGCAGGGGGTCTTCCCAGCCAGACGGACGGCTTGGTCCTTGGTATTGTCCGCCGCGTCGGCGGCCACCAGGAGGAGCCGGGCGGTCTTGCGCTCCAGAGCCTCCTTCACCGGCGCTTCCCCCAGGGCCAGATTGCCCCCTTTCCGGGCCAGGCCAAGCAGATGGAGCACGCTATCCATCACCCGCCTCCATCTGTCCCGCCAGGGCCTCGTACACCTCATCCGGGATCTGGGCGGAGAAGGCCCGCTCCAGAGCCCTGGCCTTCCGGGCCTTGGCCAGGCATTGAGGGTTGGGACAGAGATAGGCCCCCCGCCCCGGCTTTTTCCCCTTAAAATCCAGAGAGATCTCCCCCTCCGGGGCGCGCACCACCCGGATGAGCTCCCGCTTAGGTTTCATCTCCCGGCAGCCCAGGCACTGCCGCATGGGGATCTTTTTCGGCATTGCGATGCCCCCTTTCCTTCCGTGTTCACGGGCATGGGACGGTTATTCCCCGTCTTCCTCTCCCGCTTCCACCTCCTGTGCGCCCTCGGGCTCGGTGCCCAGGACCTCCTCTTCCGAGAGAAAATCCGCCTCCGAATCCGCCTGCTCTTCCACGGGGGCAGGCTCCTCAACGGGGGCGCTCTCGGGCTTAATGTCAATCTTATAGCCGGTGAGCTTGGCGGCCAGGCGGGCGTTCTGGCCCTCCTTGCCGATGGCCAGGGAGAGCTTGTCGTCGGCCACAATTACCCGGCAGCTCTTGCCCTCCTCCAGAGGGGTGACGCTGATGACAGTGGCTGGGGAGAGGGCGTCGGCCACATAGGTGGCCGGGTCGTCGCTGTATTTGACTACCTCGATCTTCTCTCCGCCCAGCTCCTCCACAATGTGGTTCACCCGCTGGCCCCGGGGGCCCACGCAGGCGCCAATGGCGTCCACATCCGGGTCGGCGGACCAGACAGCCAGCTTGGTGCGGGAGCCGGCCTCCCGGGCGATGGACTTGATCTCCACGGTGCCGTCGTAGATCTCGGGCACCTCCAGCTCAAAGAGCCGCTTGACCAGCCCCGGGTGGGTCCGGGAGACAATGACCTGGGGTCCCTTGGTGGAACGGCGGACCTCCACCACATAGACCTTCAGGCGCATACCCTCTATATAACTCTCCCCCCGGATCTGCTCGCTGGCGGAGAGATAGGCCTCGGTGCTCTCCCCGCCCGAGCCGATGCGCAGGCTGGCCGCGCCGCTGCGGGGGTCGATGCGGGTGATGAGGCCCGTGAGGATCTCATGCTCCTTGGAGCTGAACTCGTTGTAGACCATGCCCTGCTCGGCCTCCCGCATACCCTGGATGATGACCTGGCGGGCGGTCTGGGCGGCGATGCGCCCAAAGTTGCGGGGCTTGATCTCGATGCGCAGCACATCCCCCAGCTGGGCCCGGGGCAGGGAACGGCGGGCCTCCTCCAGGCTCATCTCGGTGCCCGGATTATCCACCGTCTCCACCACTTCTTTTTTAATGAAGACCCGGACCGTGCCCAACTCCTCATTGGCCTCCACGGTGACGTTGTCCCCGCACTCGTGGTCCCGCTTATAGGCGGAGGCCAGGGCCTGGGTGATCTTCTCCAGCATGTAGGCCTTGGGGATCCCCTTCTCCTTCTCGATCAGGTCGATGGCGGCAAAAAATTCCGCTCCGTCCAGCTCGTTGCTCTTCTGTTTTTGTCCTTTCGCGTTCTTTCTTGTGGCCATGTCTCCAATACTCCTTCTACCGACAGCTTAAAAGCGCACATACAGGCGGACCTGCGCAATCTCATTCTTCTCCAGGGCCAGGGTCTCCCCCTCCGTCTCCAGGGTCACGCCGCCCCCCTCATAGGACAGGAGCCGGCCCACTACGCTCTTTCGGCCTTCCCGGGCCCGGTAGAGGCGCACCTCCACCTCGCTGCCCAGATAGCGCTGGAAGTGCTCCGGCCGCTTCAGCGCCCGGTCGATGCCCGCCGAGCCTACCTCCAGGGTATAGCTTCCCTCGATGGGGTCGGCCTCATCCAGCGCGTCGGAGAGGGGCCGGGAGACCGCCTCGCAGTCGTCAATGGACACGCCGCCCTCTTTGTCGATGAAGACCCGCAGGTACCAGGTCCCCGCCTCTTTCACATACTCCACGTCCCACAGGGAGCACCCCTGCGCCTGGGCGATGGGGGCAGCCAGGGCGGCCACCATATCGGTCACTTTCGGCATTGCGTTTCCTCCCGCTGCTGATGTCCCAAAATTTTACATACCCGATTTTTTTCAAAAAGAAGAGCGGGGCGGACCCCACTCTGACCATCACTACCACTGCTAGTATGGCGATTATACCACACAACCCCCGTGGACGCAAGGGCCTTGCCCCATCTTTTGTATGTTTTGCCGGGAAGAAAAGGAGTTTTTCCCTCTCTCCCCACAAAAAACAGGCCTCTTTTTCCCAAAACGAGTCGCTCTCACCCGGCCCGCCGGTATTTTTCCGTTGACAGGGCGGGAAATTTTGATAGAATCAAACTAGATTGGACCGTTCAACCGGCCCATATGGCTGCGCTATTTTGTGTCTTTTCTCCTACTTTTACCCTGGTAAGGAGGTCTCATTATGACCGAACGGGAACGCGCCGCCTCCGTCCTGCGGGAGGTGCGCAAAGCCGTCGTGGGTAAGGACGCCGTCCTGGCCCAGGTGCTCCTGGCCATCCTGGCCCGGGGCCACATCCTGCTTGAGGATATCCCCGGCGTGGGCAAGACTACGATGGCTCTGGCCTTCTCCCGGGCCCTGTCCCTGAGCTACCACCGGGTGCAGTTCACCCCCGACGTGATGCCCTCCGATCTGACGGGCTTCTCCATCTTCAACAAGGCCACCGGCCAGATGGAGTACCAGAGCGGCGCGGTGCTGTGCAACCTGTTTTTGGCCGACGAGCTCAACCGGGCCACCAGCCGCACCCAATCGGCTCTGCTGGAGGCCATGGAGGAGGGCCAGGTCACGGTGGACGGGGTGTCCCACCCTGTGCCTCAGCCTTTCGTGGTCATCGCCACCCAGAATCCCGCCGGGGCCTCGGGAACCCAGCCCCTGCCCGACTCCCAGCTGGACCGGTTCATGGTGCGCCTGTCCATGGGTTATCCCGCGCCGGAGGAGGAGATGGAGCTGCTGCGGCGCAAGCAGCAGGGCAATAACCCCCTGCTCCAGGTGGAGCGGGCGGCCACCCTGGAGGAGCTGGAAGAGATGCGCCGGGCGGTGGACCAGGTCCACATTGGGGAAAAAGTGGCCCAGTACATCGTCACCCTCATCGCCACCACCCGCCGCCATCCCCTCATTCTCCAGGGGGCCAGTCCCCGGGCCACTCTGGCCCTGGCCGCCATGGGCCGGGCCGCCGCCTTTGTCCAGGGGCGGGACTTTGTCATCCCCGAGGACATCTCGGCCGTGTTCCGGGATACGGTGGCCCACCGCCTCATTCTCTCCCCCCGGGTGGAGAGCGAGGGGCTCCCACACCCCCTGGAGGCGGTTCTCCAGGCGGTGAAGGCCCCTGAGATCCGGTGAGCCGCCATGGTCCGCCGCTGGATACTCTACCTGCTGGCCCTGTTGGGCGGCGGTCTCTTTTTCCTGTGCTTTGAGGGCTATGTCTCCCTCTTCCTTCTGGCCCTGCTTCTGGGCCTGCCCCTGCTCTCGCTGGCCCTCTCCCTGCCCGCCGTCCTCCTGGCCAAGCTCACCCTCTCCCTCCAGCCCGGCCGCCTGGCCCGGGGGGGAGCATGCACCCTGAAGCTCACCCTGCGCCTTCCCCTGGGCCTGCCGGTGGCGCGCTTTTCCGGGCGTCTCACGGTGCTCAATGCCCTCACGGGGGAGCGGCAGGTCCACCGCCTCCGGCTGCGCGCTCCCGGCGGGGTGCTGGAGGCGTCCTTTCCCCTGCCCACGGAGCACTGCGGGGCCCTTCTCTGCACGCTGGAGCGGCCCCGCCTCCTGGGCTGGCTGGGGCTTCTCTCCTTCCCCCTGCCCGGGGGAACGCGCGCCGCCCGGGCCTGGGTGCGGCCCGCCCCCATGGCCCCGGGCCCGCTTCCCAATGTGCTGGCGGGGCTAGGGATGGAGGGGGGCTGGAAGCCCCGCCCCGGCGGCGGCCCCGGGGAGGATTACGACCTGCGGGAATACCGCCCCGGGGATCTGCTGCGCTCGGTGCACTGGAAGCTCTCTTCGAAGCGGGACGAGCTGGTGGTGCGGGAGACCCTGGAGCCCCGCCGCTCCACCCTGCTGCTGACCCTGGATCACTTCGGCCCTCCCCAGGAACTGGACGCCGCTCTGGACCGGCTTCAGGCCCTCTCCCGGCTGCTGCTGGAGAAGGAGACCCCTCATGTGGTCCAGTGGGCCCGGCCTGAGAGCGGAGAGATTGTCGCCCACACGTTGGCGGGGGAACAGGACCTACAGCGCTGCCTGGAAGATTTCTTGCGCCAGCGCGCCCCTCTGGAGGGCCGCTCCGTCCTGGACGGCCCGTTGGAGGTCCCCGGCGGGCCGCCCCGCCATTTCCACATCACCCCATCCCTCTGGGGAGCGGGAGGTGACCGCCCATGAGACGTACAGAACCATTCCTCCTCTTTGGCGAGGACACGCTCCTGCTCTTCGCCCTGTTCTGGGGCGGCATCTCCTCCTTTCTGACCTCGTTCGGCCTGGAGGGGGAGCCCACCGCCCTGGCCCTGGGCCTGGCCTTGCTGGCCCTGCTGGCTGCCGGACTCTACCGGCTGCCCGCCCCCTGGGCCCCTCTGCTTCCCCTGGCC
The DNA here is from genome assembly GCA_944386885.1 of uncultured Oscillospiraceae bacterium. Lineage (GTDB taxonomy): Bacteria > Bacillota > Clostridia > Oscillospirales > Oscillospiraceae > Pseudoflavonifractor_A. The sequence continues at coordinate 15,161 of CALXCU010000044.1, forward strand.
CTGACCTTTCCTCTGGCGGGGGTCATGTGGCTGCTGCGGGACGCCCTGCTGCCCGCCTGGGCGGCGGTGCAGTGTGCGGTGGTCAACACCTATGCCGAGGTTTTCCCCGCCATTGGGGCCATTATGCCCGTTATGGAGCTCACCGACGCCCAGTGGGCCCAGGTCATCACCCTGGGGGTCCTCCTCTTTGCCGCCCTCTGGGGCCTTTTTGTGGGGTGGGCGGCGGTCTACCTGCGCTCCTTCTGGGGCAGTCTGGTCGTTACCCTGCCCCTGCTCCTGCCCGGGCTGGTCATCACCCGTCCGCCCGACGTTCTCCCCCTGCTGGCCCTGCTGTGGGCCTGGTCGGTGCTGCTGCTGGGGAGCCTGGCCTCCCGGCGGGGCTCTCTGTCCGGCCGGGTCCGGCTCAACACCCTGACGATGCCTGTATCGGCGCTCCTTCTGGCCCTGTGCGCCACCCTTCTGCCCTGGCGGAGCTATCAGTTTCCTCCCTGGGCCCTCGCCGCCCGGCAGGATCTCTTCGATTCCGTCTCCTCCCTGTCCCTGCGCCTGGGGCTGGACCAGCTGGCCGGGGGATTTTTAGACCTGGATGGCTTTACCGCCGCCGGCTCCTCCGCCCGGGTGGACCTGGGGGGCAACGCCCTCTCCTACGACGGCCACACCGTCCTGCGCGTAGAGAGTCAATGGAGCGGCCATATTTACCTCCGGGGCCACAGCGCCGCGGTCTACGAGGACAACAACTGGCTGCCTCTGGACGCGAGCGCCTATGAGGGCCTCCTGGATGAAAACGGCGCCCTCCTGGCAGGGGCGGATGCGGGGGTGAGCCCCCTGGGCCTGGCCGCCCAGGCCGCCCGGGGCCCCTACTACGCCTTTACGGTGGAGAATGTCTCCGCCCCCGGCGGGTGCGTCTACTATCCCTATCAGCTGCTGACCCGCCCCTCCGAGATCCAGGGTGCGGCCTTCCTGGACGACTCCTATCTGGCCCGGGACCGGCTGGTCGCCCGGCACACCGTCTACTTCCGGCCTGACGCGCTGGAGGGGGGGTATATCCAGCGCCTGGAGGGGGCGGCCCGGGAGGCCGAGATGGCCTACCGCACCTTTGCCTACGAACACTACCTCCAGCTCCCCGAGGGATATGCGCAGGCCCTGGACGAGCACCTGTACGGCGTCTACCGTCAAAACTCCGGCGCGCTCTCCTGGAATGCCCGGAGTGCCTCTTCGTCCGCCCAGGCCTCCGGCCGCTCCTATACCGTCCTCGACCCCCTGGCCGCTGCCCGGGCGGTGGCCGAATATCTGGCGGGCAGCGCCGCCTACAACGCCTCTGCCCCTGCCGTCCCGGAGGGGGAGGATTACGTCCTCTACTTCCTGGACCAGAGCCATGAGGGCTACTGCATGCACTTCGCCTCGGCGGGGACCCTTCTGCTGCGGGCCCTGGGGGTGCCCACCCGGTATGTGAGCGGCTACATCGCCGACGTCACCGCCGGGGAGACGGTGGACGTGCCCGATCAGAACGCCCACGCCTGGGTGGAGGTCTATCTGCCCGGGTACGGCTGGTACCCGGTGGAGATGACCCCGGGCTACACGTCCCAGCACGCCGCCGCCGAGACGGCGGAGGCCGAGCCCACGCCCACACCCACACCGACGCCCACACCCACCCCATCGGCCGCTCTTTCCGCCAGCACGGCCCCATCGGCCGCCCCCACCACGTCTGCCGCGCCGGGCACGGCGGAGGGGCCGGGCGCAGCCTGGAACCTTCTGCCTCCCCTGCTGGGGGCGCTGGCCCTGCTGTCTGTGCTCTTCCTGCGGCCCTATGCCGCCCGGGCCCTGCGCTGGGAGCACCTGCGGCGCCTTTCCCCCGGCCGCGGGGCGGTGCGGGCCTACCGGCGCTGCCGGCGGCTGGAGCGCTGGGGCGGGCAGATGCCTGAGGCCGTTCTCAGCCTGGCCCGCCGCGCCGCCTTCGGCCCCGGCGCGCTCGCCGGGGAAGACCGCGCGCAAGTCCTCTCCGCCCTCTCCGCAGAGGAGGCCCGGCTGTGGTCCTCCCTCCCGCCCGCCCGGCGGTTCCTGCTGCGGTGGGTGCTGGCTCTGCTGTGAGCGGATCTCCCCCATTTTTTCGCTTTGGCGTTGCCTTTTGGGCGCAGAGTGGTTATAATGGTCACGACTCAATGTAGAAAAGAGGAACTTCCATGGAATTCCACGCCAATGAGGGAAAAAGCGTCACCATAGAGGCCATGGGCCGCACCTGGGCCCGCCACGCCATCACCACCCACTTCGTGCAGGTGGGGGAGAGCTACAACGACCTGATGGAGCGTTATGTCAAGCCCCTCTACCAGGAGGGGGACATCCTCTCCATGAGCGAGAAGGTCATTGCCATCTGCCAGAAGCGGGTGGTCACTGAGGACGAGCTCAAACCCGGCTTCTGGGCCAAGCTCCTCTCCCGCTTCGTCCACCAGACTTCTGCCGGCCCCGGCATGGGCCTGCCGATCAAGATGCAGTTTGCCATCAACGTCTGCGGCCTGCCCAAGATCCTCTGGGCCGCCTTCCGGGCCGCCATCGACAAGCTCCGGGGCGTCCACGGCACCTTCTACCGGATCGCCGGTCTGGAGGTCTCCGGACTGGACGGCTTCTACGGAGAGGACATCCCCGAATATGAGCACATGGGGGTGCGCATCCCCGAAAATCCCGCCGGCGTGTGCGACGAGATCTTTGAAAAGACGGGCATCGTCTCCATGATCGTGGACGCCAACGACCTGAACGTGGAGATGCTGGGCCACTGCTCCCAGCTCCAGGAGAGCGACGAGGCCCTTTTGGACCTGATCCGGGACAACCCGGCGGGCCAGGACCGGCAGCTGACTCCCTTTATTCTGATCCGCCCCGTGTCCCAACCCTAAGCGGAACGGCCCTCCTGAAGAATCAGGAGGGCCGTTTTTTAAATTAAAGTTCCTTCAACGAGCGCCGGGTGCTTAGCCTCTACGACGCTCGCTGCCCGGACTGCCCTTGCCCGGATGGAAGCACCCTAGCGCAGAACATCCCGTAACCCCAATTGGGTTACGGGATGTTCTTAAATGGACGGCTGGGCTGCATCCGGTCCGGCTGCCTCTCCCAAATCCAGCAAATCCTCCACAGATACGGCCTGCTCGATCATTCCGGCCTCCAGCATGAACTCTGCGGTCTGTTCCAGAGAGCGGATGTCCTCCTCCGTCAGATCCGCGTGGAAGTCGTACATGGAGTACATGGCCTCCACCGCCCGCTGGTCCAGCCCGGTCTCCCGGGCGGCGGTCTGCAGGGCCTGGCCGGGCTCTTCCGCCAGCTGCGCCAGCACCGCCCGATGCGCCTGCCGGAACGTCTCCACCACCTGGGGATATTCCTCGCAGAATTGTCCGGAGGCGGCCACCAGGACGGTGCCGTCAATCCGCCCCTCGCCATCGGCCAGCACCCGGTAGCCCTCCTGTACCGCCGTGTAGGCGTTTGCCCCGGCCAGCAGGGCGGCGTCCACCTGGCCCGCCTCCAAAGCGGCCTGGGCGTCGCCGATGGACATGGCCAGATAGTCTACATCCGCCAGCGTCAGGCCCCCCTCCTCCAAATAGACCGCCAGCAGCTCATTGAGCGTAGTCCCCTTGGGGCCGGCCACCGTCTTTCCGGTCAGGTCCGGCGCGCTCTTCAGGCCCGCATCCCCCGTGACGATTTGATAGGCTCTGGGAGAGCTGCTGTAGGCGTCGATAACACGGATATCCGCCCCGTTGGCGGCGGCCAGGAGGACCGAGGGCGCTCCCACGGCAAAGAGGAACTGCACATCCCCGGAGGCCAGAGCCTGGGTCTGCTCAGAGCCGTTGGTGATCTCGGCGTACTCCACCCCAATCCCCTGGCTGGCAAAGGCGTGGGCAAAGATCTCCTGCTCCCGCTCCACCATGGACGGCACATTGAGCGGTGCGGCCACATAGGTCACCGTGATGGTATCCAGGCTCTGCCCCCCGGCGCCGCATCCGCCCAGGCAGAGCAGGCATAACGGCGCAAAGAGCGCCAAACAGCGTTTCATCTCGTTTCCTCCATACAGTCTAAGAGCTTCCGCTTCCACGCCGCCGCTTCCCGTGAAACCGGGTCGCGGGGCTTCTGCCACATCCTCAGGTCGCATGCCTGTGCCACGCGCCCGTCCTGGAGCAGGACCACCTGGTCGGCCAGGAAGAGCGCCTCATCGAGATTGTGGGTCACAAGCAGGATCCCCCTTCTCTCCGCCCGCTGGATTTCCAAGAGCTCCTTCTGCATATCCGCGCGGGTAAAGTAGTCCAGGGCGGAAAAGGGCTCGTCCATCAGCAGCCAATCCGGTTCATAGGCCAGCGCCCGGGCCAGAGACACCCTCTGCCGCATCCCTCCGGAGAGCTGGGCGGGATAGGCCCCTCCATAGCCGGACAGGCCCACCCGGGTGATCAGCTCTTGGACCCGCTCCGGCGCCATGCGCCCGTTCCGCCCGGAAAAGGCGATGTTCGCCCGCACATTCAGCCAGGGCATTAGACGGGCTTCCTGAAAGACCATGCCCATCCGCACCCCGGCCGGCGCCGCAATCTCCCCCGCGTCCCAGGGCTCCAGGCCGGCCAGGATCCGCAGCAGAGTGGTTTTGCCGCAGCCGCTTCGGCCCACCACAGCGGTGATCTCCCCCTCCCGCAGAGTCAGGTTCAGCCCCCGCAGCACCGGCCGCGTCCGGCCGGATACCAAAAAGCTCTTGTGCAGGTCTCTCAGTTCAATCGCCATCGTCTGTCCCTCGCCGCAGAACACGTCCCACCAGGCCTTCAAAACCCCGGTTGCACAGATAGCCCAGCAGCCCAATTACCAGGATACAGGCGATGACCCGGTCGGTCCGGGCCATGTACTGCGCGTCCAGGATCAGATGACCCAGGCCGCTGGAGGCCGCCACCATCTCCGCGCCCACAATGGCCCGCCAGCTGTAGCCCAGGGCGATCTGCATCCCCACCAGGATGTCTGGCAGGGCGCTGGGCAGGATGATCTTCCAGAACCGCCTCCAGGGGGAGAGCCCAAAGGCCCTCCCCACCTCCAGCAGCGCCGGACTGCACCCGGAAATTCCCTTTTCCACATTTAAAAACAGCGGGAAAAAAGCCGCCAGGAAGATCAGCAGTACCTTGGCCCGCTCTCCAATGCCGCACCACAGAATCAGCAGCGGCGCCAGGCTCAGGGGCGGGATATTCCGCACAAAGTGGACCACCGGCCGGGTCCAGGCGGCCAGTCTGGGCATCAGCCCGTTCAGCACCCCCAGGATCAGCGCCGCGCAGCAGGCGCCCAGGAAGCCCAGGCCCACCCGCCGCAGGCTGGTCAGCACGCCGTCCTGCAGCTCTCCGCTCGTCCAGAGCTGCGCCAGCGCCCGGGCCACCCGCCCAGGGGAGGGCAGAAGATAAGCGCTCCAGATCTCCAGGCGGCACACCCTCCACCAGAGCAGCAGCAGGACCGCCAGAACCACCAGTCCCCGTACGCCGGGCCTATTCTCCCGGCTGGACACCGTCTGTCAGCTCCCGGGCAATGGCCAGAATGGCCCGGGCCGCCGGGCAGTCCGGCGCCCCCTCCACCACGGTCTGGTTCCGGTTCTCGCACTGCTGGACCGCCGGATCCCGCGGGATGTCCCCGATCATCGGGACCTCGGCCTCATCTGCAAAGGCCCGCACCCGGGCCTCCTCCTCGGCAATGTTCCGCCGGTTCAGAACGACGCCCCGCACGCCGGCGTAGTCCCGGTCCCTGAAATTCTCTACCGCATAGTAGATGTTCCGGGCGGCAAACAGGGCCATTTTCTCCCCCGAGGTGATGATGAGCACCTCGTCGGCATAGCCGTCCCGGATGGGGGCGGCAAAGCCGCCGCACACCACGTCGCCCAGCACATCGTAAAAGACGAAGTCGGACCGGTAGGCCTGGAAGGCCCCCAGTTCGTCCAGCAGCGTGAAGGTAGTCACAATCCCCCGTCCTGCGCAGCCGATGCCCGGCGTTGGGCCGCCGCACTCGATGCAGCACACCCCGTTGTACCCCACTGAGACAATGTCCTCCAGCTTCGGCGTCTCTCCGTCGTGCTCCCGCAGCCAGTTGAGCACCGAGACCTGCTCCCGGCCCCCCAGCAGATTGGCGGTGGAGTCGGCCTTCGGGTCGCAGCCGATCTGCATGACCCGGTAGCCCATCCCCGCCACTGCCGCCGAGAGGGCGCTGGTAAAGGTAGACTTTCCAATGCCGCCCTTCCCATAAATTGCAAATTTTTTCATGCATACCTCGCTCTTAAATGAATCATTTTGCCGCAAGATCCCCCAGCTTCTCCCGAAACCAGCGGCTCCCCTTCTCCCCCAGGCAGTTGGGGCTCCGGTTCCAGAAGGCGCGGCTGGAGATGGCCGTGTGGGGCAGCTCCACATAGCGCACGGCCGGATCCGGCAGCAGCCCCCGCAGAAGCGGGTCTCCCAGGATGACATCGTAGGGCTCCCGCTCCCGAATCAGCTGCGCCAGGTCGTCCTCCTCCACCAGCTTCCGGTCCTCCGGCCGGGCCAGCTGGCAGTCCAGGGTAAAATAGGTGGCCACGTCCACCTGCCCAAAGCCCAATTCCCCCAGCAGCAAGGTCCGCAGGCTCTCCGCGGCCACCTGCTCGCCCAGAATCAGGGCGCGGGGCCCCGGCCGGGCCGGCCCAGGCGAAAACAGGGGCTGTGCCCCTTCTCCCCGCAGAAGGGCAGCCGCCCGGGCCGACCATGCCCGCTCCGCCTTTTCTCCAATGGGGTAGCCGATCAGGTAGGGCGTGCCGAAGCGCTCCCGCAGCCCCCGCACGATGGGCAGCGCCGAGACCGAGACGGCCACGTTCAGCCGGGAGCGGGAAATGCCCGCAATCTCCGGGAGCCCGCCGCCCAGCATGCCCCAGGCCGCCGGGCGCTCCGCCCCGCACGTCCGCAACAGGTCCAGCAGGTCCCTCGTCTGGTTCTGGTCCCACATATCCAAAGGGGTGGCGCCAATCACATGGACGTCGGCTGCCGCCGGGGCGGACGAATTTTGGAAACGCTCCAGCAACATTTCATAGGTCTTGCGTTGACCGGCGTCGTACCACTCCAGGCCCGTGGTGCCGATGCCGATAGCCGGCGCGCCGGTGCGCCGCTCCAGCGCCCGGCACAGGCCCCGGTAGTCCGTGGCCACGATAGTGGGCACCGGCGTGCCCACCAGGGCCACAAAGTCCCCGCCCATGACCTGGTAGGTCTTTTCGATTTTCCCGGCCAGTTTTTGGTCAAAGCCCAGTACGATGTCCCGCTCCCGCAGGGCGGCGCAGTAAAACCGCTGGGGCCCGCTGTGCCAGCGGGGGTCGTCCAGCACCAGAAAGCTCCCTGCACAGCCGCTGGCGTCACACAGGACGGTCAGCCCGCCCATCTCCAGCAGTACGCCGCAGGCCCCGGAGTAATCCGAGGCCAGGCTGGGCAATCGGTGAAAGATTCCCTTCAACTACCGCAGCTCCTTTCGGTATATGCTCCAGTCTCGCCCATAAGGGTCGGGCTCCCCGGCGGGCGCCGGCGCGGCCGGTTCCTGCTCCAGCGCCTGGCCGATCTGCTCCAGGAAGGTGCGCAGGCCCAGAAATTCAAAGGGCTCCTCCCCCGTGGCCAGGCGCCGGGTGCTGGGACAGCGCAGGAAAAAGGAGGCCTCCAGGCCGATGGTCAGGTCCACTCCCTCCGTGCAGTAGGCAAAGCCCAGGGACTCCGGCTCCGAGCCGAAATAGAGCTCCATCTCCGGGCGGTGTTCCTCCAGCCACCGGAGATAGGGCAGGTCGGAGGCGCCCACGGAGTTGGCGAATACCTTCTGCACCTGCAGGCCCATGCGGCTCAGGTCCATGGCCAGCTTGAAGGGCTCATAGTCGAAGGCCGCTCCCACGGCGATGGTCTTTCCGGCGTGCCGCCGGGCCACCGCCCGCGCCGTCTCCCAAACGGCCTCCCAGTCCTGCTCCACCGGCAGGGCGCAGCCCAGGGCCTCCTCCAGCGCCCGGTAGTTGTTCCGGATCTGATCCGGGTCGCAGGTTTGGAAAAATGAGAGGTAGGGAATGCCCCACTTCTGCTCCAGCATCCGGGCAGCCGGCAGGGCGTTGGGCACCAGCACCAGGTTCAGGCACGCGTCCCCCAGGGCGTCGTACTCCTCCAAAGTCCGGCACTCCAGGATGTGCTGCACGGCGATCCCCGCCGCCCCCAGCGTCCGGTAGAGCTCGCTGGCATGAGAGCATGTCGAGATGCTCCCCAGCAGGTTGACCGCACGCCTGCGCCCGGGCCGCTGGGCGGGACGCAGGACGGAATACTGGGTCTCAAGGAGCATCTGCGCGTGGGTGTGGGCGCTCTCCTCCAGAATGGGGAACATGCGCACCAGGGCAAAGCGGATGTGATAGCGCTCCTCCAGGCGTCTGCCCAAGCGCGCATAATTGGTGTGCAGCAGCGCATCCACACAGGTGATGCACAGGCTGACCACCTTGGGCCGCTCCTCCATGGCGTCCAGAAAGGCGCAGATCCGGCGTTCCACCTTTTCCGGCCCCACGCCGTTGACCAGGTCCGCCTCGGTCAGCCGGATGCGGTAGAAGCGCCCGCTCCTCCCGTTGGCCAGCAGGTTGAAGTCGCCGTGCCGGCCGCAGGCCGGCGGACCCACAAAAAATTGGATGGACTCCGGGATGTTCAGTCCTCCGTTGGGGAAGCCGCCGTTGCCACGGCTGGTAGCGGACAGAAAGCTCAGGCAATCCCGGCACCCGCAGGCGTGCCCATGAGGGCCCGGCTGATCCAATTTCCCCTCCTCCACCATCCGCCGGAGGAGTCCGGCTGGATAACAAACACTGTCTTTCACGCCCGCATCCCTCCGATCTCCTCCGTCCGGTGGCAGGCCACCCAGTGCCCCGGGGCCGCCTCCCGCAGCTGCGGCGGCTCCCCGGCGCAGTGCGGACAGGCGTAGGGGCAGCGGGCATAAAACCGGCAGCCGTTGGCTGGAACCTCATCCGCCCGGGCCTCTCCCTTGGGCAGCATCTTCTGCCGCTCCGCCTCCGCAGCGGGGTCGGCAATGGGCACCGCCGCAATGAGGATCTGGGTGTAGGGGTGCAGGGGCCCCTGGTAGAGGGCGTCAGTCTCCCCCAGTTCCACAATCTTGCCCAGGTACATCACCGCCACCCGGTCGGAGAGGTAGCGCACCATGGTCAGGTCGTGGGCAATGAACATATATGTCAGGTGTTTCTGCCGCTGTAATTTCATCAGCAGGTTGACAATCTGTGCCTGGATGGACACATCCAAGGCGGAGATGGCCTCGTCACACAGGAGAAATTCCGGGTCCACCGCCAGAGCGCGCGCGATGCAGATGCGCTGGCGCTGGCCCCCTGAAAATTCATGGATGTACCGCTCGGCGTGTTCCGGCTGGAGGCCCACCAGCTCCAGGAGCTCATAGACCCGCTCCAGCCGCTCCCGGCGGCTGGAGGCCAGATGATGGATGTCGATCCCCTCGGCCACAAGGTCGGATACTTTCATCCGGGGATCCAGGGAGGTATAGGGGTCCTGAAAGACGGTCTGCACCTTTTTGGTATAGGCGAAGTAGTCCTTTTTCCCCATGGTGTGGATATCCGCTCCCCGGTAGCGGACCAGGCCGGAGGTCTTGGCGTACAGGCCGATCACCGTTCGCCCGCAGGTGGTCTTGCCGCACCCGGACTCCCCCACGATGCCCAGCGTCTCCCCCTGGTAGATGTCAAAGCTCACGCCGTCCACCGCCCGGACGGCCTTTTTCCCCGGACGGGAAAAGGATTTGCACAGGTCCTTGACCTCAAATAGCTTCTCTCTCATGGCTGACCGGAGCCCTCCCCTGCATATACTTCCAACAGGACGCAAAATGTCCCTCTTCTAATTCCTGCATTTCCGGCCGCGCCTGCGTGCAGATGTTCATGGCGTAGGGGCACCTGCGGGCAAAGGGACAGCCAACGGGCGGGCGGATCAGGCTGGGCGGCGCGCCTTCGATGGCGTAGAGGGTCTGATCCTTCCCCCGGTCAATGCGCAGCGCCGAGTGGAGCATCGCCTCCGTATAGGGGTGGCGCTTGCGGTAAAAAATGTCCTCCAGCGTCCCGGTCTCCACCACGGTTCCATTGTACATGACCACGATGTACTGGGCCATGCCCGAGACGATGCCCAGATCATGGGTGATGAAGAGCACCGACATCTTTTTTTCCGCCTGCAGGCGCTTGATCAGGTCGATAATCTGGGCCTGCATGGTCACATCCAGGGCAGTGGTGGGCTCGTCGGCGATGAGCAGGAGGGGGTCGCAGGCGATGGCCATGGCGATCATGGCCCGCTGGCGCATCCCGCCGGAGAATTCATGGGGATAACGCCTGGCGTTTCCGGCGGCGTCGTGGATGCCCACCTGTTCCAGCAGCTCCACCGCCCGCCGCCAGCTCTCCCGCCGGGACAGGTCCTGGTGCAGCCGCAGCGCCTCTGCAATCTGGTCCCCAATCCGCAGAATGGGGTTGAGGGAGACCATAGCATCCTGAAAGATCATGGACGCCGTGCCGCCCCGGAAGGCCTGCCACTGCTTTTTCGTGTAATCCAGGATGTTCTCCCCGTGGAACCAGATCCGGCTCTCCCGCTTCACCTCTCCTGCAAAGTAGTCCATCAGGCCCATGATGGTCTTGGCGGTCACGGTCTTTCCGCAGCCGGACTCCCCCACCACCGCCACACAGGCGCCGTCCGGAATCTGAAAAGAGACGTCCCGAACCGCCTGCACCTCCCCCAAATGGGTGTGGAATGAGACGGATAAATGTTCAATTTTAATCAAATCTTCCATAAACGCCTCTATTTCATCAACTTTGGTTCCAGCGCCGTACGCAGCACATCGGCAATGATGTTAAAACTGAGCACCGTCAGCAAAATCATAATTCCCGGATAGATGGCCATCTGCGGCCGGTAGAGCAGGGACTGCTGGGCCGTCTGAAGCATACTGCCCCAGGAGGACGTGGGGGGCGCCACGCCGAAGCCCAGGAAGCTGAGCACCGACTCCAAGAGGATTGCCTTGGCGATGCTCAGGCTGGCCGAGACGATGATCTGGGAGGAGGCGTTGCGGATGATGTGCTTTTGGGCAATCCACCAACTGCTTCCCCCCAGCCCCCGGGAGGCCAGCACAAAATCCCGGCTCTTCAGGGTCATGGCCTCACTGCGGACGATCCGGGCCACGCTCATCCAGGAGAAGATGCCGATGATAAAGATAAGCGTCACCACATTGGTGGTCATGACCGCATTGAGCATGACAATGACCAGGAAGCTGGGAATGGAGAGCAGAACATCCACCAGGCGCATCATCACCATGTCTGCCCGGCCCCCCAGATAGCCGCTGACCGTCCCGTACACCGTGCCGATCACGGTGGAGATCAGCATGGAGAAAAAGCCCACGGCCAGGGACACCTGACCGCCATAGAGGATGCGGGTGAAATAGTCCCGGCCATAGTTGTCGGTCCCCAGCCAGTGCGCGGGGCTGATGTCCTCATATTTGGCGGCCAGATCCATCTGATCCGGGTCATAGGGCGAGAGAGGCGCCAGCAGGGCCGAGAGGGTAATGAGAATCAGTAGGACCACGCTGGCAATGGCGAAGGGGTTGGCGCGAAAAGCCCGCCTCACCTGGTCCAGCGTCCCCTGTCCGGCGGCCTGTTCCCGCTCCTCCGGCGAGAGCTTTAAGGGCTGAAAGCTCTCCTCCGTGATGGTGATCTCACTCATTTGCCGTCCTCCCTTCTAAGCGGATGCGGGGGTCTGCCTGTGCGCAGACAATGTCCGCAATAAAATTGCCGCTGATGAGCACGATGCAGGAGAGCATGGTGCAGCCCATCATCAGCGGAAAATCCCGGGCCAAAATCGCGTTGAGGCTCATGGTCCCCAGCCCCGGCCAGCCGAAGACGCTCTCAATGACAAAGGAGCCGGTAACAATATCTCCCATGCCCATCCCCACCAGGGTGATGATGGGCAGCATGCAGTTTTTCATCAGGTGCCGGGCTACCACCCGCCAGGCGGAGGCCCCCTTGGCAATGGCAGTCACTACATATTCCTCGCCCATCTGGCTGATAACGTTGGCCCGGATGTAGCGGGTATAGGTGGCGATCTTGCCAATGCTGATGGCCAGGATGGGCAGGATGGCGTGATGCACAATGTCCCAGAAGCTGTTTACGCCGGTGGTCTGCATTCCGCTGCTGGGAAAGAGCTTCAACTGCAGTGAGAAGAGGAGCATAAGCAGGATGCCGAACCAAAAGCTGGGGATGGAAATCCCCACATAGGTAAAGCCGCTGATCAGCTTGTCCACCCATGTCCCCTGCTTGACTCCGGCCAGCCCGCCCAGGATCAGGGACACCGCCACGGAAAACACCAGCGCCGAGAGCATCAGCCCCAGCGTCGCCGGCAGGCGCCCCAGGATGAGGGCCGTCACCGGCTGCCGGTTGGGAATGGAGGTGCCCCAGTTCCCCTGAAGAATCCGGCCCAGCCAATTGAGGTACTGCACCGGGATGGGGTCGTTGAGCCCGTATTCCTCCCGCAAGGCTTGGTACTCCTCCTCGGTCATCTCAGTAGTGCGGTAGGAGTTGATAGGGTCGCCCGGCGCGATATTGACCAGAAAAAAGGAAAACACCGAGACCAGGAAGAGCACGGGGATCAGCTGTGCAGTCCGTTTGAGCAGATAGCGAACATTCATGATATCATTCCTTCTCCAGTGCTGAGAAAAGGGAGGCGGATCGAGCCCCCTCCCTTTTCTCCCAAGTGAATGGTTTATTTCGTCTGGTAGAGCACAGAATAGTCGGACAAGTCCCCCAGCGGCGAATCCTCCCAGCCATGGGTATTGGCAGGCGTTACAATCACCTTATTAGTGGAAGAGATTGGCACGTAGGTATAGTACGTCTGGAGCAGACGGCTGACCTCGTTGTAAGCCTCCTCTGGGTTTTCCGTGGTGGTATCGGCGGCCGTCCAGAGGGCATTGAGTTCATCTGTGGTATAGGTGTTCAGGCAATAAGAACTGCCCTTGATGTACCAGCTGGGATAACTGGCGCGGCCGGAGGAAGACCAGCCATTTAGACCAATATCCCAATCTCCCTTATCCGCATAGAAGAAACTCTCAAAAAATGCGCTGCTTTCCATGGCGGTAATCTGTACCTCAATTCCCACATCCCGCAGTTGCTGCTGGATGATGAGGGCAGTCTCCTCCATGTTGTTACGGTCGCGGTTGTAAATCAGCCGCATGGGCTGCTGATCCAAGCCGGTTTCGGCTACCAACTGTTTGGCAGTCTCAAGATCCTGCTGGTAGTTGGGCACATCTTCGTTGTAGTAGACCTCGCCGGCGCAGATAACAGTTCCGGTGGCCGGCCGGGCCAGTTCCTCACTGCCATAGGCGCCAGCCACGATCTCCTCGATATTTAGTGCCTTACACACCGCCTCTCGCGCCTTGTCGCTGTCGTGGAATAGCGGGCTATTCTGATTGAGCTGCATGTAATTGATACGGCCCTCAGTGAACGAATGAATATTATAATTGGAGTCGTTCTTATATTTTTCCAGCGTCTGGGCATCTGTAACCGGAAAGTAGTCGATCTCCCCATTGAGCAGCGCCACCTCCTGGGCAGTGGTGTCCTGCATAACGCGGTATTCGATAGTTTTGTAATTACCAGGTCCTTTATAGTAGTCCTCATAGCGCTCTACCACCAGCTTTTCACCGGGGCTGTACTCCACCAGCTGATAGGGGCCGTAGCCGATGCCCAGCATATTCTCTTCACAGGTATCCATGTCCTCTACATTTTCATAAATATGCTTCGGAATGAGATACATAATTGCTAGGCCGGATAAATAGTCATTGGAGGGGCGGGGCAGGACAAACTTTACTGTATACTCATCAACCATGGTCATTTCCACCGGTTCTCCATCAAGAGATAGCCCACCGGTTATCCCTACATTGAGATCCCCATTTGCCAGAGCATTAAACGTAAAGATGACATCCTCTGCGGTCAGAGGTTCGCCATCATGCCACGTTACATCGTCCCGGAGAGTCATGACGTACTCGGTGCCATCTTCGCTGATTTCCATGTTCTCACAAATATAGTAATTCAGAGACCCGTCCTCATTCAGCGTAAAAAATGGATCGTACATCGATCCCAACATGGTCAAGCCTGTATCCCGTAGGCAGTTCTGGAGCATATTCAGGGAGACCACATCCGCCGTGACCGGGATGACCAGGGTGGCCTCGGTATCGATCTCGCCCGTCCCGCTGTTCTCCGCGTCTCCGGTGCCGGATGCTTCCGCTCCCTGGCTGGGCGCTGGGGTGGCTGCGGCATCCGGCGTGTTGGAGCATCCGGCAATACCGGCCAGCATCCCAAGGGCAAGCAGCAGGGTCAGCAGTCGTTTTTTCATTCTTTCTTCTCCTCTCAAAATTCCGGGTTGTCTGATGCACTGTATGGAAGCGTGATTATTATAGGCGCCCCAATTTTCCAGTGTCCAATAAATAATTCGCATTATTTTATCACAAAACACCCTCATTTTCGCTCTAATTATATTAAATCTCTATATTTTTCTCTTGTTTCATCGGTTTTTGCGATATCTCTACATTGCTCTGCTGCAATCCCTCCGGATAACCCCCGGAGAGAAATCCCCCTTCTTCCTCCAGCTTTAGAGCCGTGAACAACTCCTTGAGCCGTCCACCCAAGGGGCCAATATCCCGACGCCAAACTGCCGCGATGGGGATGGGGATCTCGTCGAGTTCCACCAAGCTCAGCCCCGGAGAGTGCTGAAAGAGCGAATTCATCGTCGTAATCATGACATAGTCGCTTCCGATGATGTTGTGCACGGCACTCAGGCAGTTGGGAAAGTATTTTACAATGTTGGGCGTAAATCCGTGTTTCTCACATAGATGGCAGGCCCAGTTGTTATAAAGTTCATTCCCCGCGCCCTTATAGAAAATGAACTGCACATTTCGCAGCTCCTCAATCTCTACCCGCGTCCGGGTGCGGAAGGGGCTCCGGCCGCTGACCAAGAGTGCAGGCTTTGCATAGCCCAGAGGCTGGATGACAATATCCTGGTCTGTTTTATAGAGGCACCGCTCCTCCGCGATGAGCACATCAATCTCCCGCTCATAAAAGCGCTCGTTCATCCTCTGGTAGGAGAACTCGACAATGACTTCTACATCCAGCGTAGGGAAATTGTTCTTGATCCGTTCAATAAGCTGGGCGCTGTCCAGATGTCCCACCCCATTTCCATCCACAAGCCCCAGCACCAGGCGGTTAAAATGATTGTTGGCAATATCCCCCGCGTTCTCCACCGCCCGCTCAAACTGGGACAGGAGATCCTTTGTCTGGTGAAGCAGATATTCCCCTTCAGGCGTCAAGAACAGGCGCTTCCGCCTGCGGGTAAAGAGCGGGATGCCGATGGCTTCCTCCAGCATGGACAGCCGCTTGCTCAGCAGCGGCTGAGAAACATAGAGCCGGTCTGCTGCTGCCGTCATGGAGCCCAATTCCGCAATGGTAATAAAAAACTTCAGGTCCTGGAGGCCAATTCTGGAAAAGTCGGGATATTTCATTGCTGTACACCTGCCGCATGTAAAATTTACGCGTATCTCGACCGCGTATTTTTTTATGGTTTTTTGTTGATTCTCTATTATAATTGTGACTTTTCCGGCAGAAAATTCAGATTCAGAAAGAGTTTATTCCAGTTTAGAATATGACAGCTCGCACTTTTTTCAAATAAGTCCTCCTCATATGGACCACAGCGTGGAGACGGCCAAATTGAAAAACCCTGGGAATGGCGTAGCCATTCCCAGGGTTCTGCGATCCCAGTCTGTTTCATTCCATCGCAGGCGTCTATGCCTCTCTGAACTTTTAATTTGACATTACAGCCGCACCTGTACGGCAAAGCCGCCTTCGAAAAAGCAGGTGTTCGCGTCATGTCCATTTGGAAGGGACGGTTAAAATCGATCTTTTTGGAAACAACATAAATGCCGCCCGCAGGGCGGCATACCAACTGTGAGCCCAGTGGAGCGGGTCACGGCTGGAAGCGAAAAAATTCCCTGTCCGGCTAAGAAGCCTCGCCATAAGGCGGGGATTCGTGCCAAACAGGGAATTTCTAAGCTGGTGGACCGCCGCACGCGGTATGCGAACACCTTACGCAAAAAAATCAGGGTCATCCTCATCAGTACCAATGACGCTCTGACGCGTTTTTTCCGTCGCATTTCCTGCCGCTGAGCCGTCAAGCATA
>CALXCU010000045.1 GCA_944386885.1 uncultured Oscillospiraceae bacterium
AGCGAGGTGCGGGCCCTGGACGGGGTGACCCTCCAGATCGACAAGGGGGAGTTTGTGGCCATTGTGGGCCAGTCGGGCTCGGGCAAATCCACCCTGATGAACGTGCTGGGCTGCCTGGATGTGCCCACCTACGGGGACTACTTCCTCAACGGCACCGACATCACCTCCCTCAACGACCGGAAGCTGGCCCGTATCCGCAACCGGGAGATCGGCTTCGTTTTCCAGGGCTACAACCTCATTCAGGAGCTGGATGCGCAGGAGAATGTGACCCTCCCGCTCATCTACCGGGGCGTACCCGCCTGGGACCGGGAGGACATGGCTCTGGACGCCCTGGCCCGGGTCGGCATGGAGGACCGGGCCCACCACCGCCCCAGCGAGATGTCCGGCGGCCAGCAGCAGCGGGTGGCCATTGCCCGGGCCATTGCGGCCAAACCCCCCATTATTATGGCCGACGAGCCCACCGGCGCCCTGGACTCCAAGACCGGCAAGCAGGTCCTGGGCATTCTCCAGGAGCTCTACCGGGAGGGGACGACGGTGCTGCTCATCACCCACGACGACCACATCGCCGCCACCGCCCCCCGGGTGGTGCGGCTCTCGGACGGGCGGATCATTTCCGACGCGCCCCAGGAGGTGGACTGGATATGAATCTCTTTCAAGCCTTCAAGATGGCCTTCAAGTCCATCGCCAGCAAAAAGACCCGCTCGTTTCTCACCATGCTGGGCATCATCATCGGCGTGGGCTCGGTGGTCATCATGGTCTCGGTGGTCCAGGGGCAGAACGCCAAGAACATGGAGTACTATGAGAAGATGGGCAGCAACAAGATCAACGTCTCGGCCTACTCCTACTACAGCAGCAACGACGAGATCTCCCAAAAGCTCTATGCCTACTGCCAGAGCATGCCGGACCTGGTGCTGGGCATCACGCCCAACATCCAGGTCTGGAACGAGATGACCATCCAGTATGGGGCCAAGACCCTCTCCACCCAGAACTACGACAACTGGGAGGACATGATCCAGGTGGTCCTGGGCTCCGACCAGTACGGCGTGTGCAACAATTATGAGCTGGCCGGCGGCCGGGAGCTGGCCTATCTGGACATTCAGAACACCAACAATGTCTGCGTTCTTGGAGGGCGTATTAAAGAGACGCTGTTCAATTTCATTGACCCGGTGGGGGAGACCATTACCATCAACGGACAGCCCTTCCAGGTGGTGGGCTGGTACGCGCGCAAGGACCTGGAGGGCTGGCCGGAGCTGGACAACATCATCCTCCTGCCCTACACCTTCAACCGGAGCATGAACAACAACCAGCCCATCACCGATTATGTGGTCAAGGCCCGCAGCGCCACGGCCACGGTGGAAGCCATGACCCGCCTGTCCGCCTTCATTGACGGACTCTTCCCCAAGAATGAGCAGGGCTACTCGGACTACGGCAGCGGCGGCGTGAGCAGCGACAACGCCTCGGCGGAGTCCATCCAGCAGCAGAGCAATATGCAGGCCATGGTGCTGGGCGGCATCGCGGCGATCTCTCTGCTGGTGGGCGGCATCGGCATCATGAATATCATGCTGGTCACGGTGACCGAGCGCACCCGGGAGATCGGCATTCGCAAGGCCATTGGAGCCGAGCGGCGGAGCATCATTGCCCAATTTCTCATTGAGGCGGCGGTGATCTGCGGCATCGGCGGCGTGCTGGGCATCGCCCTGGGCTATGTGGGCACCCTGATCGCCGGGAAATTCCTCCTCAACGGCACGCAGCTGCTGCCCAGCCCGGCCATCACCCTGGGGGCCTTCCTGTTCTCGGTGGTGCTGGGGGTCATCTTCGGCATGTACCCGGCCGTGAAAGCCAGCGGGCTCCAGCCTGTGGAGGCACTGCGGGCAGAATAAACCCACAATCAAAGGAGACAACACGATGAAATGTAAGCGAATCCTGGCGGGCTGCCTGGCCCTGGCGCTGACCGCAGCGCTGCTGGTCCTGCCCGCGGCGGCGGCTCCGGCCGGCGCTTTTACCGACATCAGCGACCCGGACACCGCTGAGGCCGCCGAGCTCCTCCGCCTGCTGGGGGTGGTAGACGGCACCGGCGGCACCACCTTCCGGCCCGGCGGCACCCTGACCCGGGCGGAGTTCTGTAAAATGGCGGTGGACGTGATGGGGAAGGGGGATCTGGAGAACGCCCAGCGGGGCCGGACCATCTTCTTGGACGTGGGGAGCACCCACTGGGCCCGGGGCTATGTGAACCTGGCCTCTTCCCTGACCACCAGCGGGGAGCTGGTGGGGACCGCCTCCGGCTCCGACGGGGAGGGGACCGCCGCCGACCGGCTCATTTCCGGCGTGGGCAACGGCAATTTTGAGCCTGACCGCCCCATCACCTATGGCGAGGCGGTGGCCATCCTGGTGCGCATCCTGGGCTACAACACGGGGGACATCTCCCTGGGGGCCCAGTGGTATGACGGTTACCTGGCCGTAGCCGGCCAGAGCGGCCTGACCGACGGCCTGGCGCGCACGGGCGGGGAGACCATCACCCGCGGGGAGGCGGCGGAGCTCTTCTACAACCTGCTCTTCACCAATGGGAAGGACCAGCAGGAGTGCTACCTGGTCTCCAAGCTGGGGGGCTCCCTTACTGAGGACACCCTGCTCCTCTCCCTGGATGTGAACACCACCGGCGGCTCCAACACGGTCACCGTGGCCAACGGCAGCGACAAGCGCTCCCCCAAGACCGAGCGGGAGAACCTCGGCGCGGAACTCTTCGGCGTCCGGGGCGAGATGGTGCAGGACAAAGAGGGGAAGTTCCTCACCCTGCGGCCCAATGAGGACGACACTATCCGCCGCGTGACCATCACCGGCACGGTGGATGCCAATTACATCACCGCCAACGGCGAGAAGATCGATGTGCCCCCGGAGACTGTGGTCTGGCGCAATGGCGAGGCCACCACCTTCCGGGATGTCTGGTCCTACCTCTACAACGGCACCCCGGCCACCCTGTGCTACGGCCCCTCCGGAGAGCTGGACTATCTGTTCCTCTCGGCGGCCTCCCAGTCCAGTGACGACGTGATGGTGGCCCGCACCCAGCCCAACGGCACGGCCAACCCCTTCGCCGCCCTCACCGGCGGGGAGAGCAGCTACCGCATCTATAAAAACGGCGTGCCCGCTACCCTGGCCGACCTGCGGCAGTACGACGTGGCCACCTATGACAGCGGCTCCAAGGTGCTCTCGGTGTCCGACCTGCGCCTGACGGGCTACTATGAGAACGCCGACCCCAATCCCACCGCCCCCTCCAAGGTGACCATGATGGGCCAGGAGTTTACCGTCCTGCCCGGGGCCGTGTCCGACCTGGCGGCATTCCAGCCGGGGGATACGGTGACGCTCCTCTTCACCAGCGACGGCAAGGTGGCGGGAGCCCTGGACCCGGCCCTGGCCCGCTCCACCACCGTGGGCGTGGTGGAGTCCTGCACCGAGAACCAGGCCAAGGTCCGCCCGCTGCTGGACCTCTATAACGCAGCCGGGGAGCGGGTGGTCTTCGAGGGGGAGACGAATTTGAGCGGCACCTCGGCCGCCCGGATGGTGGGCCAGCTGGTGACAGTCTCCTCCAGCAAGGAGAAACTCTATCTCTCCCGCCTCAGCGGCGGGGACAAGGTTGCCGGCGATCTGAACGTCGCCGCCCGCACCCTGGACGGGACTCCTCTGGCGGAGAATGTGCGCATGTTCGAGCGGGTGGGCAACAGCCAGCCCAAGGAGATCACCTTTGAGCAGCTCACCCGGGACGCGGTCCCGGCGGAGCAGATCCTCTATGCGGGAAAGGACTACGCGGGCAAATACAGCGTCCTGGTCTTTGACGATGTGACCGGCGACCAGTATGAGTATGGCTTCTCCCTCTTCACCCCCGCCCGGGAGACCGAGGGCATGGATTTTGACAACAACCGCATCACCGTGAAAAATGGCGCCAGCCCCTCCGGCGGCACGGGCCTGATCTGTGGGCAGACCTTCCGCAGCAACCAGATCATCGGCGTGGCGGCCTCCCTGGAGACGGTGAACGGCGAGCCCAAGCTGGCCGGTACGGTGAGCGAGCTCCAGTCGGCGGGCGGGGTGACCCGGGCGGCCTATGACCCGGAGAACCACACCCTGCGGGTGGGGGAGGAAGTTTTCCCCATCTCCCAGCAGGTCTGGTGCTACAATGAGACCACCGGCTATTGGTTCCAGGCGGAGACCGGGTACGAGCGCTTTGAGCTGGCCCGGGCCTACGCCCCCGAGATGACGGTCTATTACGACAAGGCCCCCCAGGAGGGCGGCAAGATCCGCCTGGTGGTGGTGGAGTAACCCCCGTCCTCCCTTTTAAAAGACAGCGGCGGCCCCGCAGGCGCGGGGCCGCCGCTGTGTGTACAGGGCCGGCTTGCTTATCTTGAAAGGAAGAGCTCATTTTCCCGCCGGCCGAAGGCCGCCTGGGTGAGCATCTGGGTGACGGCCGCTACCATGGGGGCGGGGAGCTGCCGGGCGTGTTTGGGGCAGATAGACATGCAGCGCATACAGGAGATGCACCGGCTCCCGTCGGTTTTGGAGGGATCGGCGGGGTCGATGGCCCCGGCGGGGCAGCGCCGGGCGCAGGTCCCGCAGTGGACACAGTCCGTCCCCGCCTGGGGGACCATGCCGCCGCCCCGCTCCTTGTAGGGCCGGTTGCCGGGCAGGGTCACAGGGCCCTCTCCCGCTCCGGCCAGGGCGGAGCAGACCTGGCGGCCGAACGCCTGAAGCTGAGCCCGGTCGGCCCCGTCAGGCCGCCCGGCGGCGATCTGGGGAACGATGGAGTGCTGGGCCACGGCGGCCACCCCGGCGCGGCAGCGGAACCCGGCGGCGGTGAGCGTGTCCTCCAGTTCCACGAGGGTATCCTCGAAGGCCCGGTTCCCATACACGCACAGGAGCACGGCGGAGGCGCCGTTGCCGGCCATCTGGGACAGGCGCTCCGCGGCTAGGGCCGGCACCCGCCCGCCAAAGGAGGGGACCGCCGCCAGCACCGCGTCCTCGGGCTGGAAGGCGCGGTGGAATCCGGCGGCGCGGTCGGTCAGGTCGACGGTCTCCCAGGGGCCGTCCCAGCCGGAGCACAGGGCCTCGGCTGTGGCTGCGGTGCCCCCGGTGGGGCTGAATAAGAGCACATAGTTCATGAAAAAAACCTCCTCAACGCTCACATCTCAGGGCCGCTGGGTCCGGCCCTTTCCGCCATTATACTCTTTTTCCAGCGGCGGGACAAGCGGGCGGGGGCGCCTGCCTTGCGGGCGGGGGCGGGATGTGGTAAGATGGAGCGGAAGAGAGGAGGGGGCACATGCTCATCGATACCAAGATGCTGGTCCTGCGCGCGGTAGATTATAAGGAGTCCGACCGCATCCTGACGGTGCTCACGCCCGACCTGGGCCGGGTGACGGTGAAGGCCCGGGGCTGCCGCCGGAAGGGGAGCCGCCTGGCCGCCGCCGCCCAGCTTTTGACCTACTCGGAGGCGGCCCTCTTCGCCTACCGGGACCACTACACCCTCAACGAGGCCGAGCCCCTGGAGTGTTTCTGGGGGGTGCGGGGAGGGGTGGAGGAGCTGGCCCTGGGCTCCTACTTTGCCGAGAGCATGGAGGCCGTCACCGGCGAGGGGGAGAGCGAGCCCGCCCTGCTCTCCCTGATCCTCAACTCCCTCTACGCCATGGACCGGCTCAAGAAGCCCCTGCCCCTGGTGAAGGGGGCCTATGAGCTCAAGCTCATGGCCCTGGCGGGGTACGAGCCCCTGCTGGAGTGCTGCGCCGTCTGCGGCGCGCCCGAGCCAGAGGAGCCCCGGTTCAACCGCTACGACGGCCTGCTCCGCTGTGCCAAGTGCGCCCAGGGGGCGGGGGACGCCCTGGCCCTGAGCGGCCCCATCCTGGCCGCCATGCGCCATGTGGTCTACGGCGACCCCAAGCGCCTGTTCTCGTTCCGGCTGGGGGAGGGGGACTGGCGGCAGTTCGGCCGGGTGTGCGAGGGCTTCCTCACCGCCCAGCTGGAGCGGGGCTTCCGCACCCTGGATTTCTACCACAGTCTGACCCCGGCAGAGTAAAAACCGGCCGCCCCAACGGGGGCGGCCGGTTTGGCAGTTGCAGGGGGTTTACTTCTCGTGCTCCACATCCCGTACGGGCACGTTCCAGATGTCCCGGGCGTAGTCCCGGATGGAGCGGTCGGCGGCGAAGATGCCGGAGCGGGCCACGTTGATGAGGGACATCCGGTTCCAGTTCCGGCGGTCCAGATAGCACTCGGCAGCCCGCTTGTGGGCGGCGCGGTAGCTCTCGAAGTCGGCCAGGAGCATATACTCGTCGGCCATGGAGCCGTTGCTGCCGAAGAGGAGGCGCTTGGTGAGCCCGTCATAGCTCACGCCGTCCCGGAAGCCCCGGGAGAGGTTGTCGATGACGGCGCGCAGGTCGGCGTTGTGCATATAGTACTCGTAAGAGCGGTAGTTCTTGTCCTTGAGCTCAGTGACCTCGTTGGCCTTCAGGCCGAAGAGGAAGATATTCTCGTCGCCCAGCACCTCGTGCATCTCCACGTTGGCGCCGTCCAGGGTGCCGATGGTCACCGCGCCGTTCATCATGAACTTCATATTGCCGGTGCCGCTGGCCTCCTTGCCGGCGGTGGAGATCTGCTCGCTCAGCTCGCTGGCGGGCATGAGCTTCTCGGCCAGGGAGACCCGGTAATTCTCCAGGAAGACCACCTGGAGCTTATCCTTGCACACCGGGTCCCGGTTGACCGTGTCGGCCAGGGAGTTGATGAGGTGGATGATCTCCTTGGCCACCTGGTAGCCGGGGGCGGCCTTGGCGCCGAAGAGGTAGACCTTGGGGGTGATCATGAAGTCGGGGTTCTCCCGCAGGTGCTGGTACTCGTAGATGATGTGCATCACATTGAGAAGCTGGCGCTTATACTCGTGCAGGCGCTTGACCTGTACGTCGAACATCGCGTCGGTGTTGAGGATGATGCCGCTCTCCCGGGCCACATAGGAGGCGAAAGCCCGCTTGTTCTCCCGCTTGATGGCCTCCAGGCGCTCCAACACGGCATTGTCGTCCTGGTACTTCTCCAGGTCCTTCAGCGCCTCGGGGTGGAGCAGATAGCGGTCCCCGCCGCAGCACTCGCGGATCAGGGCGTCCAGCTTGGGATTGCACTGGGAGAGCCAGCGGCGGTGGTCGATGCCGTTGGTGACGTTCTTAAATTTGGCCGGCGTGCGGGTATAGGCGTCGTGGAAGACCTCCCGCTTGAGAATATCCGAGTGGAGGGCGGACACGCCGTTGACGGCGAAGCAGGCGCAGATGCACAGGTTGGCCATGCGCACGTCGCCGCCCCAGATGATGGCCATGCGCTCCACTTTGGCCATGTCGCCGTGGAAGTAGGTGGTCAGCTCGTTCTGATAGCGGTTGCTGATCTCCACGATGATCTGCCAGATACGGGGGAGCAGGTCGATGATCAGCTGCTGGGGCCAGCGCTCCAGGGCCTCGGCCATGACGGTGTGGTTGGTGTAGGCCACCGTGTGGGTGACAATGTTCCAGGCCTCATCCCAGCCGTAGCCCTCCTCATCCAGCAGGATGCGCATGAGCTCGGGGATGACCAGGGTGGGGTGGGTGTCGTTGATCTGGATGACGTGCTTGAGGTGGAAGTTGCGCAGGGTGCCGTACTCCGCCCGGTGCTTGCGCACGATGGACTGCACGGTGGCCGAGACGAAGAAATACTGCTGCTTCAGGCGCAGGGACTTGCCCTCGTAGTGGTTGTCCTCGGGGTAGAGGACCTTGGAGATGGTCTCGGCCATGGCCCGCTGCTCCACGGCCTTGAGGTACTCGCCCCGGGAGAAGAGGG
>CALXCU010000046.1 GCA_944386885.1 uncultured Oscillospiraceae bacterium
TGGGTCTCCAGATACTCCAGGGTGAGGCCCAGGTCCAGGATGGATTTGGCGCCGGCGCAGACCACCATCACCGGGGTGTGGGCCAGCTCCTCCAGGTCGGCGGAGATATCCATGGTGGTCTCAGCCCCCCGATGCACGCCGCCGATGCCGCCGGTGGCGAAGATCTGGATGCCCGCCATGTGGGCGATGATCATGGTGGTGGTGACGGTGGTGGCGCCGTCAGCCCCCTTGCTCACCAGGACAGCCAGGTCCCGGCGGCTGGCCTTGGCCACGGCGGGGCCGGCCTTGCCCAGGTGCTCAATCTCCTCCTTGGTGCACCCGGCCTTCAGCCGGCCGCCGATGACGGCGATGGTGGCGGGGACCGCGCCGTTCTCCCGGATGATCTGCTCCACCTTCAGGGCGGTCTCCACGTTCTGGGGATAGGGCATCCCGTGGGAGATGATGGTGGACTCCAGGGCCACCACGGGTTTCCCGGCGGCCACGGCTGCGGCCACTTCGGGCGCGACGTCCAGATACTTGTTGAGATTCATAGTAAAAACCTCCTGTAAAATAGATAGAGTAAAATACAAATTGGATTGAATCAATGGGCTGGGGACGGCTTCCGGCGAAGGTCGAAGCGCCAGACCGCCAGGGCAAAAGAGCAGAAGGCGGCGACTTCAATGACGGCGCTGGTATAGGAACTGGCAATCAGATTATAGAAAAAGACCGGCGGGGAGTTGAGCAGGAACAGTAGCCGTGTCAGGCGCATGTTCCGGGTCCAGAGGGCCACGGTGGTCAGCATCATGGCCAGACCCAGCAGCAGGCAGTAGGGCCCATCCCAGGTCAGCAGGGGGGCGGCCCCATAGCAGACCAGGAAGAGGGCCAGCCACAGGGGGCTGCGGGCCCAGGGCCGGTCATTGAAAGAGCAGACCACCGCCCGGGCCAGACCGAGCAGATTGATGAGCACCCCTGTCCACGCCCCCAATAGACCGTATTGAACGACCCATAGCAGACAGCAAAAGAGCTGAAGCAGAAGGATCCGCCTGCGGCTCCCGCTCTGAAGGGAGGTGAACGAGATGAGGGAGCCGGTCAACCCTAAAATTTGGGCAATCCAGAAACTCATGGCGCCGTGCCCTCCTCCTCGCCACGGGGCGGCAGGGAGAGGCCGGCCCGCTGGCGGAGAAGCCGGGCGCTCATGGCGGGGTTGATGGTCTCGGCGCTCTCCATGGCGATAGATCCGGCGGCCAGGGCGGCCAGGGTGGTGCCCCGCAGGTCGGTGCCCTCCAAATAGGCCCAGGCCACGGCGGCCATAGCCGCGTCGCCGCAGCCGGTGGTGTTGACCATCTGCCCGGGCAGGCAGGGGAGGTGGCAGCGGCCGCGGTGATCGGCGGCGAAGATGCCGTCGCCCCCCAGAGAGATGAGCACCCGCCGCAGCCCGGTGGCGAGCAGGGCGTCAGCCGCCCGCTCCAGGCTGGCCTCATCGGTAATGGCCACTCCGGAGAGCAGCTCGGCCTCCAGCCGGTTGGGTTTGAGGGTGTGGAGCTTTCCCAGCACCGGGCGGAGCTTCTCCGCCTTGGCGGTGGAGACCGGGTCGGCAAAGAGGGGGACCTTGGCATTCTCCGCCAGCCAGGCCACGCTCTCGGCGGGGATATTGGTGTCAAAGACGATGAGCTGGGCGTTGTCCAGCAGGGCCTGCCGGGTGGAGAGCCACGCCGGGGTCATGTGCTCGTAGATCTCCATGTCGCTTACCGCCAGAGTCATATCCCCCCGCTCGTCGGCGATAAAGAGATAGGTGGAGGTGGCCGCGCCGGGGACTTGGAGGGCCTGGGAGATGTCGATGCCCAATTCTCCGCAGGAGGCGGCGATCTTCTGGGCGTAGAGGTCGTCCCCGAAGGCGGTGAGCAGGCGCACATCCACCCCCAGGAGCGCCATATTGTGGGCGATATTGCGGCCCACGCCGCCAAGGCTCATCCGCACCTGCCCCGGATTGGAGTCCTGGGGGACCAGCGCCCGGGTGGGACGCCCGCCGATGTCCATATTTACGCCCCCCACCACCACGGCGTAGGGCGCGGTGTGGACGATGTACCCCCGGCCCACAATGCAGCCCTTTTTCATCAGATTGGAGATGTGGACTGCCACCGAGGAGCGGGTGATGCCCGCTTTTTCCGCCAGCTCCTGCTGGGAGATCATGGGATTTTCCGCGATCCAGTTGAGGATCTCGCGCTCCCGCTGGGTCATGGCCTCGCCTCCTAAGCAAAAATTTATCTTTTAATCACAAGTTTATAATAACTCTTTTTCCACAGATGTCAAGAGGGAGGTGCAAAAAATTTGGAACTCTTTTTTCCAGGAGCCGTCTAAAGAAATAGATAACCTTGGATAAGGAGGAAGGAACGATGTGGACGAAACCGGTTTTAACGCTGCTCCTGACCCTGGCGCTGCTGGCCGGCTGCGGAGAAACACAGGAGAATACGGCCTCTTCGGGGCCCTTGGCCCCGCCGGAGCCCGCCGCGCAGACCGCCCCGGTCTCCCTGGCAGAGGATGAGACCCCCGATTATGTGACGCTGCGCCTGGTGGACGGCGCGGAGACCGGGGAGCTGGTGCTGGCCGGGGAGACAGTCGGCCAGGTCTATACTCTGACAGTGGGGGACATCCCGGTGACGGTGGACGGAAAAGCGGCCTCCGCCGGAGACCTGGCCGACGGGATGATGGTGACGCTGGCCACCAACGGCATGGTGCTGGAGACCTATCCCGCCCGGTTTGGCGATGTCTACCTCTTGGAGGCGGAGACGCCCATCGGGGGGAGCTATACCGACCTGTGCGGCTTCTATCTGAAGGTGCTGGACGACCTGTGGCAGGTGGACAGCGGCCTGAACAGCGGCATCACGCAGGCGGCAGTGGACCTGTCCCAGGCCCCCGGTAACCTCACCGAGGGGGAGAAGGACGCCCTCATCTGGTGTTTTGGCCAGAGCCATGGGGTGGACGCCTTCGCGGCCACCTGGGACGAGCTGGCGGAGGGGGGCTACCTTACCGAAGCAGTCCAAGACGGGAATGGGACCTCCCTCTACCAGTGGGAGGACGGCTGCCATTTTTCCATCACGCCCCATGAGGGGGCGGAGGGGGAGGCCTACAGCCTGCCCGTTCTCCGCTTTGACGCGGAGAAGCACCGCAGCCCCCTGGGGGCCTATTCGTTCTACGACTGCACTGCCGTCTGGCCGGAGTTTGGCGCCTGGTCGGACTACCAGGTGGGCGCAGAGATGATCGCCTGAACCGAATATCCGCCGCAGAAGGCCGTCTGTCCGGAAAACGTGGACAGACGGCCTTTTTTTGCCTATACTGGACGTGGAAGGGGGGAGAGGCATGAAGGTGGAGGTACACATTGACCCGGAATGCGGGGCGGTCTCAGTGACCATCACCGCCCCGGCCCTCACCGAGGAGGTGCGGGCCCTGGCCGCCCGGCTGGAGGGGGGCGGAGCGCTCACCGGCTGGCGGGGCGAGCGGGCTTATCCCATCCGGGCGGAGGAGCTGCTGCGGTGCTTTGCTCAGGACAAGGGGGTAAAGGCCCAAACCAGCGCAGGTCTCTACGACCTGAAGGAGCGCCTCTACGAGCTGGAGGGCAAGCTGGACCGGCATACCTTTGTGCGCATCTCCCACTCGGAGATTGTCAATCTGCAAAAAGTAACCGCCCTGGACCTCTCCCTCACGGGGACCATCCGGATGACCCTGGCCGGCGGGACGGTCTGTTACGTCTCCCGGCGGTATGTGAAGAAAATCAAGGAGGCCCTGAATTTGTAGAAAGGGGGAGCACGATGCTCTTTGACGACCGAAAACAGGCCCTGTGCCGGGCCCTTGTGGGAGGGATAATCGGGTTGGCGGTACTGATTCCGCTGGGCGGGCTGATCAACGACGTTGTGGCCGGGGGCGTGATCGCCATGGGAACCCACACCCCGTTCCGGCTGGTCAGCTGCGATTTGGAGCGATGGGCGGGATCTGAGCCCCTGGCGCTGGCGATCCAGCTGGCGCTGTATTTCATCCTGGGCGCGGAGACGGGAATCGCCACCCTGCCCTTTGCGGAAGAAGGGCGAGTGCTGCTGGCGCGCTCGCTGCTCCACTTCGTCCTTACGGCGGCGCTGCTCACCCTCACCTGTACGCTGCTGGGCTGGGCCTGGTCCTGGCGGCCCATGGCGGTGTACCTCATCCTGCTGGCGTCGGTGTACCTGCTGATTTGGCTGGGCCGGTGGATCGGGTGGTACACCGAGCTCTCTGCCATCCGGGAGAAATTGGGCCTTGCTCCGGGGCCGTCTCCCCTGAAATGGCGGGAGAGCCTGCCCTATCTGCCCTTTGCCGTCCTGCTGTGTGTGGCGCTGCCTGCGGGACTTGGACTCTTTGACGCCGCCGATGTGCCGGTGCTCCGCGCCCTGCTCTATCCCTATCTGCTCCTGCCCGTCGGGGGCGCAGCCTCGGGGTTCTCGCTGGGAAAACGGCGGGGCTGGTGCCCCCTCTACCCGGCGGCGTGCGGAGCGCTGACGCTGGCTTCGGTATTCCTTGTATATAATCAGACGGCGCTCTATCTGATTGGAATTGCGGTTGCCGCCGCCCTGCTGGGGAACCTGGCGGGAACCCTTCTGCGGCGGCCGGGAGAAAGGAGAAGGGGATGAAACGGCAATACCGGCTTTACAACGTGATTTTCCCCGTGTGGGTGCTGATGTTCTGGCCAAGCCCGCCGGTGATCCTGCTCACGCTCCTGGGCAATCTGGCCATCGACTGCCTCTTGGTGCTGCTGGCCCTGACGGTATTGAAGCACCCCGCCAGGGGGACGGTACTGCGGCGCTGCTGGTGGAAAGTGTGGCTGCTGGGCTTTTTGGCCGATGTGCTCGGGGCGCTGTGGCTGTCCCTGGGGCTCTTCGGGTCCTGGGCGCTGGACGCGGACGGGACGGCGGCCGGCTGGGCGGGCGATTTTGCCATGGCGATGACGGTCAACGCCTTCCGGCACCCGCTGGCGCTGCTCTGGACGGCCGCCGGGGTGGCCCTGGCGGGGGTGTGCATCTATTGCTTCGACCGGCGGGTGTTCCGGCGTATTCCGGAGCTGGACAAACGGCAGAGCCACATTCTGGCCCTGACCTTGGCGGCGGCGACGGCTCCGTGGCTCTTCTTCGTGCCCATGTACCTGTACTAGAGGCGCGGTTTTCACAAAATCCGGCGGCCGCCCCCTTGCAAAATGGGAAAAGGATGGTATACTAAACGGTGACTTATTTTATAAAAATGGAGTTGACCACCATGAAACGAACCACCGTCGCGCAGATCTTTGCCGACCAGGCGGCGTTCGGCGGCAAGACCGTCACCGTCTGCGGCTGGGCCCGCACCATCCGGGATATGAAGACCTTCGGCTTCCTCGAGCTCAATGACGGCTCCTGCTTCCGAAACCTTCAGGTCGTCTTTGCCGACAACGAGGTGGACAACTTTAAGGAGATCGCCAAGAGCAA
>CALXCU010000047.1 GCA_944386885.1 uncultured Oscillospiraceae bacterium
CTGGACGCCGCCCTATGCCCCACCCCCCGGCGCATCGGGGGGAGCTGCTCCCTGTCCCTGCGTTTTCAGGGGGAGGACCCCGAGGGGGACAGCCGGGCTTTTTTTGCGAGCATGGAGGTCCCCTGCACCCTCTACCGCATGGAGGGGGAGGAGGTGGAGGAGCTGGCCAGCAAGGGCCGGTAACCGTTCCACATTTTATCGAAAACCGGTGTAAAAAATCGCCGTCCCCAACTGGGGACGGCGATTTTCATAAAAATGAATTACAGCATTTGGTACAGGAGCGCGGCCACCTCGCCCCGGGTGATGGAGGCGTTGGGGCTGATGTTGCCATTGTAGCCGTTGACGATGCCCTGGCCGACCAGGGTCTGGACATAACTCAGGGCCCAGCCGGGCACATCGGCGGCGTCGTTGGCGGTGAGCTCGGGTGCGGCATAGCCTTTGGCCTGGGTGCGGCCCAGGATGGTCATGGCCTCAGCCCGGGTGATCTCCGCGTTGGGGTCGGCGTAGAGCACTCCGCCCTGGTCGCTGCCGCTGAGAATGCCCATGCCGTACATGGCCTGGATCTCGACCAGAGCCCACGCGGGAATGTCTGCGGCGTCGGCAAAGGGGAGCTCCAATGTGCTCCACTCCGCCAGGTCCAGGTCCATCCACCGGGCCACCAGGGCGAAAAACTCGGCCCGGGTAATGCTCCGGTCGGGGGAATAGTAGAAGGTTCCATCCGCACCGCCGGTACCGAAGGCCACCCCGGAATCGTGGAGGTAGGTGGCATACTTGGCGGCCCAGTGCCCCTCGGTGTCGGCGAAGTAGTTGAGATAGGCCGCGTCGGGCTCCACATCGGCCGAAGCCCGGGCCAGATTGCCGCTGGCGTCGGCGGCGGTAACGGTGACCCGGTGGGCCAGGCCGTTTGGGGCGGGGAGGGTGGCGCTGAGGACGCCGGTGTCCTCATTCCAGCTCTGCTCTACCGCCTCGCCGTCGTAGGTGACCGAGAGGTTTTCCCCGGCGAGGGAGCGGTCCACATCGTCGGTGATGGAGGCGGTGAGCTGATTGCCCGACAGGGTGAGAGAGATCACCGGGGCGGTGGTGTCGCTGACATTCTCATTGGAGGTGGTGAAGTGGTCCAGCCATATCGTCCCAGTGGTGGGAGTCCCCTCCACGCCGCCATAGACCACCGTCAGGGTGTGCACAGCCGCGGTTCCCTGGGGCAGAGCGGCCACCACCTGCTTCCAACCGGTAAAGTTCAGGGCGGTGAGGGCCATGCTGCTGGTCTCGCCCTGGGCGTCCGAAACGGTAGCGGTGAGGGTGTTGCCCGAGCCGTCTCCATAGATCCAGACCCCCAGATAGCTCTCCCCTTCCAGGAGGGGCAGGCCCAGGACCAGGCTGGCCGTGCCGCCGTTGGAGGTGTCATAGTCCATGCGCAGACTCTGGCGGCCGTTGTGAACGTAGGTAAGCTCTTGCTCGGCGGAGACTGTGACCGACGCTGTGCTGGTAAAGGCGGACAGATCGCCCTCGCAGTCCTCCAGGGTGTTCACATGGCCGGCCACGCTGATGGGAATGGTGGCGCTGGCGCCGTCCTGGTAGGTGACGGTGAGGGAGCCGCTGGCGCTCTCCAGACCGGCGGTGAAGAGGCCGTTCTCGTCCACTGTGCCCACCGCGTCGTCACAGGTCCAGGTGAAGCAGGTGTCCTGCGCGTAGAGCTCCAGCTTACGGTAGACTGCCTGGGCGGTCAGATCCACCTGCTCTCCGGGGCTGACGTTTAAGGCAGTGACCGCCTGGCCGTTCTCCTCCTCCAGAATAGACAGGGATTCCGGGCTGTTGACCACCGTGACGGTGGCGGTGCCCGAGGCGGAGGAGCCCGAGGCGGTGACCTGGGTGGTTCCGCTCTCCCCTCCGGCGGTGAAGAGACCGTCCACGGTGATGGTCCCGTCGCCGTTTTGGATGGAGTAGGTCACTTCCTCGCCGGGGTCCTCCATGACGTAGTAGGCGCTGTCCAGAGGGGTGGCGGTGAACTGGACGCTGGCGCCTGAGAGGACCAGGCTGGAACTGGGCGTCACATAGTAGTGCGCGAGCTCTCCCGTGGGCTGAAGGTCTGTGGTCAGAAAGATGGCGGTGCTGTTGGCACGCTGCTGCCCATCGGAGGGCTGGTTGATCACGCCCATGGAAGACTGATCGGGATAGGTGGCCCCGATGGTGGTGGAACCACCCCCGTCCAGGGCCACCGCCTGGACGCAGCCCAGCTCAATGAGCCGCAGGGCCACCTGCTCCAGGGTGCAGCCCACGCTGTACCCGCTCTGGCCCCCGTCCAGGGTATAGAAGATCACGCTGCCGTCGTCCTTGATGCCAATGGCGGTGCGGGCCCGGCGGGTGCTGGCGTTTTCATCATCCTGGAAGCTGGAGTAATCCACCGCGCCGTTGTTGACCAGACGGGCGGGAGAGCCCAGGGCCTGGTCAGCCTGGGACCAGTCGTGCTCGCTGTCCCGGCTGGTGAAGTCGATGTCCACCGTGTCCCCGGGCTGGAGGGCCTTCAGGGGGTCGGTCCAGGCCGCGCCGGCCTGGGCGTTGACAGTCAGGACATACTTGCCCTCGGGGATGGAGATGGAAGCAGTGGACTCCAGCACCTCTTCCACCACAAAGCTCAGACGGCTGTTGACGACCGGCTCGGCCGACTGGGTCAGGGTAACTCCGTCGGCACGGTAGACGCTCTCTCCCACATTGTCTGTGACCAGAGAGAGGATCACGTCTACGCCGGGGCTGGTGTTCTGGGTGGTGGCGCTGAAATCGCTGTTGAGGAGGGTGTAGCCGCCGGTGCTGGAGCGGACCTTATTGAGCCCGCCGGTGATATTGTGGCTGCTCTCTCCAAAGTAGGCCTGGATCGCGATTTTGGGCTGCCCCAGAAAGGCGGTGCCGTCCGCCCGGAAGCCCACGGCCCAGTACCAGGAGCCGCTGGCAGTACTGTCCACCGAGGGAGTGGAGCGGATGACCCCATCGGTAATGACCAATCCCACGGTGGAGCCGGTGGCCACGGCGTAATAGTCGCCGTTGATGCCGCCCACCACCCGCTTGCCCTGGCGCTCCAGGGTCTGGGCCATAGCGGAGAGCGTGGCCCGGGAGAGCATCGTGTCCCCGTAGGCCACCGTGGGGGTCACCTCCTCCGAGGGGGTATAGGTCAGGTAGTGCTCGGTGCGCAGGTCGGAGTATGTATCGCTCCAAAAGATCTGCTCGGAGATCTGGGTCCCCACCGAGAGGTCCACGCTGCCCTGGTGCAAGTCATGCCCCAAAGCCACCGAGGCGGAGGCCGCCGGAGGGGCGGTCATGGCCAGGATCAGGGTCAGGGCGGTCAGCCGTTTCCGTAGTTTGCTCATAGATGCTAGTTCCTCCAGATTCTGTTGGGCGGGAGCTTACCGGGCGCCCAGCCCCCGCAGGAGCCGGGCGCCCGGGACGATGAATTTATGTTAACATAATCATAACCGGTTGTAAACAGGCAGATACACCAAAATCAGGCTAAAACGGTGCGCTCTCCCCCCGGGGATTCTGCCGCAGCTTGGGGATGAGCTGGTCGTAGGCGGCCCGCTCCTGGGCCTCCAGCAGCTCGCCGATGAGCTGGTTGGACACCAGGAAACCCTTGGGGGTGAAGTACCACCGCCGGTCCTGCCGGGCGGCCCAGCCCTGGTGCTCAAAGCTCTCCAGCTTTTGCTCAATGGGGTCGAAATTCATGAAGAACTCCCGGCGGTACTCCCACTCGTCGATGCCCCGGGTAGTGCGCAGGCGGAGCATCAGGTACTCGCTGCCCCGCTCCCGCTGGGGGATGAGCTCCGACTCGTCTACAATGCTGCCCCCCTGGAGCACTCCCTGGATATACCCGTCCAGGTCCCGCACAAAAGAGTAGCGCCGCCCGCCAAAGTCGGAGTGGGCCCCGGGGCCAAAGCCGATATAGGGGTTGCCCATCCAGTACTTCAGGTTGTGCCGGGACTGAAAGCCGGGCTTGGCGAAATTGGAGATCTCATACTGCTTATAGCCCGCCTGCTCCAGCCGCTCCACCGCCCAGAGATACATATCCGCCTGAAGGTCGTCGTCGGGCAGGGGCTCGCCCCCGGCTACCCGCAGGGCCAGCGGGGTGTTTTCCTCCACCTTCAGCCCATAACAGGACAGGTGCTCCGGTTCCAGGGCTAAAATCTGCTCCACGCTCGCCTGCCAGGAGGCCACGTCCCGTTCCGGCCGGCCGTACATCAGGTCCAGGCTCAAATTTTTAAACTTGGCCTCCCGGGCGGCGGCAACTGCCTGCTTGGCCTGCGCAAAGGTGTGCAGCCGGCGCAGGGAGGCGAGCTCCTGGTCGCAGGCCGACTGCACGCCCAGGGAGATGCGGTTGAAGCCCGCCCGGCGCAGTTTGCAGAGCATCTTCTTGTCCACGCTGTCCGGGTTGCACTCCACGGTGACCTCCGCATCCCGGGTCATATCAAAGCGGCGGTTCACCTCGCTCAAAAGCTCCCGCAGGCGTTTTTCGCCATAATAGCTGGGGGTGCCGCCGCCAAAGTACACCGTATCCACCTGATAGCCCCGGGCCAGAGGGGCTGTTTCTTTGATGTGGGAGAGAAGAGCTTTTTGATAGGGGCCCATCTGGTCCTCCCGGCCGGACAGAGAGTAAAAGTCGCAGTAATCACACTTCCTGCGGCAGAAGGGGATATGGATATAGACGCCCAGTTTTCCAGGCATGCGCGCCACCTCGTTCCTGAGAAGCCGCCCACCGGTGGAGCGGAGTTCATTCAATTTTATTATTATACAGCTTTTTGGGCTGGATGAAAATAGCTTGTTTGGAATTTCAAAAAGATCTTGGCCGAAACGTAAAGGACACTTGACTTTTGTGCGGAATCTGTTATACTAAAAATGTAAAGTGAACTTTACGACATGGGCAAGAAAGGGGGAAGTCCATGCAAAACCGCATTGCCGAGCTGCGCCGGGAACGGAAGATCACCCAAGAGGAGCTGGGCCGGGCGGTGGGGGTCACCCGCCAGACCATCATCTCGCTGGAGGGCGGGCGCTACAACGCCTCGCTGCTGCTGGCCCACAAGCTGGCCCGGTATTTTGGACGGTCCATCGAAGAAGTCTTTGTCTTTGAGGA
The DNA here is from genome assembly GCA_944386885.1 of uncultured Oscillospiraceae bacterium. Lineage (GTDB taxonomy): Bacteria > Bacillota > Clostridia > Oscillospirales > Oscillospiraceae > Pseudoflavonifractor_A. The sequence goes on from CALXCU010000047.1 coordinate 5,114, forward strand.
GGAATGAGACATGTTGTGCAAGCGGTTTGGAACGCGAAAGGCCCTCGCACGCGCCCAGTGGGGCGTCATCTTCCTGGGGGCGGTCATGCTGGGGACCTGCCTGGTCCTCTCCCGGATGGGGCGGATGGACGGGCAGACCATCGGCTTCTATCTGGGAGCGGGTTCGGGCATGGTGACCGGGGGCCTCGTCATGCGCCTGGAGGACCGCTGGCGGCGGCGCACCCCGGAGCGGGCCGAACAGGCCGACCGGGCCTTGGGAGATGAGCGCAACCAGGAGATCAATCGCCGGGCGCAGCTTCAGGCGGGGGAAGTACAGATGTTTGCCCTGATCGCGGCGATGCTGGTGGCTTGGCCCCTCAATAAGGCGGTATTCTGGACGGCGTTTGCCCTGCTGTGGGTGTACGCCTTCTCTTATCTGGGAGCTTACGCCTATTTTTGGAGGAAGCTGTGACCCCCCGGCGGCTGACCCTGATGGCCGCCCCGGAGCAGGAGGGCCGGACGGTGGACGACCTGCTCCGGCGGGCGCTGGGCCTTTCGGGGACCCTGGTGAAGCGGGCCAAGCGGACGCCGGGGGGCATCCTGCTGGACGGGGAGCCGGTCTTTGTGACCGCCCGGGTACGGGAGGGGCAGGTCCTCTCGATACTGGTGGGGGACACGGAGGCGGGGGAAGAGGTGCTCCCGGTGCCGGGCCCTCTGGACATCGTCTATGAGGACGAGGATATCCTCATCCTCAACAAGCCGGCCGGGGTGGCCGTCCACCCGGGCCCCGGCCACGACGGGGATACGTTGGGGAATTTTCTGGCCGATTATTACAAAAAGACCGGCCAGATTGCCCGGTTCCGGCCGGTCAACCGGCTGGACCGGGGAACCTCGGGGCTCATGTGCGTGGCCAAGCACGCCTATGCCCACGAGAAGCTGAAGGGCCAGCTCCACACCCCCGCGTTCCGCCGGGCCTACCTGGCGGTGTGCGAGGGCGTCCCGGACCCGCCGCGGGGAGTGGTGGACGCCCCCATTGGCCGGGCGGAGGGCTCGCTCTTAAAGCGGGAGGTGCGCCCCGACGGCTCCACCGCCCGCACCCACTATCAAGTTCTGGAGACCGGGGCGGGGCGGAGCCTGGTGCGCCTGGAGCTGGAGACCGGCCGCACCCACCAGATCCGGGTCCACATGGCCCATCTGGGCTGCCCGCTGGCGGGGGACTTCCTCTATGGCCGGGAGGAGGCGGCCCTCCCACGGCGCACCGCCCTCCACGCCTGGACCCTGGCCTTGCGCCACCCGGTCACCGGGGAGGCGCTGGGCTGGACCGCCTCTCTGCCGGAGGAACTCTCCGCCCTCCTGAGGGAATAGAAGAGCCCCCGCGCCGGAAGTGCATATCCGGGCGCGGGGGGCTGTTTTGTGGGGATGAAGCTCAGCCGATGACCTGCAAATCCTTGGGGTAGTGGTTGAGGACCTCGCAGCCGTCCTCGGTGACCAGCACCAAGTCCTCAATGCGCACGCCGAACTCCCCGGGCAGGTAGATGCCCGGCTCGATGGAAAAGACCATGCCCGGCTCCAGGGGGGTGTGGGAGGCGGCGCCCACATCGGGGGGTTCGTGGCACTCCAGGCCGCAGCCGTGGCCCAGCCGGTGGGTGAAGCAGGGCCCGTAGCCCCCGGCGGTGATGATGTCCCGGGCGCATTTGTCCAGATCGGAGAGGAGCACGCCGGGGCGGATCATGGCCTCGGCGGCCTCGTTGGCTTTCCGCACCAGCTCATAGACCTCCCGCTGCTTATCGCTGACGCTCTGGTAAAAAACCGTGCGGGTCATGTCGCACCAGTAGCGGGAGATGGGGGTGAAGATGTCGAAGATGATGCTGTCTCCCGGTTTGAGGACGGTGCTGTCCCCGCTGTGATGGGGGTCGGCGCCGTTGGCCCCGAAGCAGACCAGCTGCGTCCCCTCGCAGTCGGCCCCCCGGGCCAGGAACTCCTTGTTCACCAGGGAGGCCAGCTCGTTCTCCCGCACGCCCGCCCGGATGGCCCCGATGGCGGCGGCCACCACCTGGTCGTTCATGGCCGAGCTGTGGCGCATGGCCTTCCGCTCGTCCTCGTCTTTGCACTTGCGGCACAGGTCCACTGCTTCGGAGCCCAGCACGGGGATCACGTCGCTCCGGTGCTCCATGAGGCCGATGAGGAATTTACTGTACCAGAACTTGTCCACCCCCAGCTTGCCGGGGCGGACGGCCTTGGCCAGGCCGGCCACCGGGTCCTCCCCATCTTTGTGGGTGACCAGAGGCAGCTCCGGCGTGGAGGGCAGGCCGAAGATCTCGTTGCCGTAGAGGACGGCCTTCCCCTGGCCGTCCAGGTAGAGGGCGATCATCCGCTCGTGGGGCTCCACCCAGTAGCCGGTGAGGTAATAGACCGAAGCGGTGGCGGTTACCAGGATCTGGGACAGGCCCATCTCCCGCATCTGAGCGGCCACCCGGCCGATACGCGCTTGATTCATTGCCATCAGACTCCTTTCCGGGGAGGTAAATCCCCGTGACAGCTCCTACAATACCCCTTTTTGATCCATTTGTCCAGTCAAAAAGCGCGGTCCCGCCCGAATTTCAGGCGGGACCGCGCCGGCTTATTCGGAGATGGTGGTGAGCACGGCGGTATTGTGCTCTCCGTCCCAGTCCACGTTCAGGCCGAAGGCCTCCGAGAAGAAGCGCAGGGGCACATAGGTCCGGTTCTGCTGGGCCAGCGAGGCCACGTCCTGGGGACGCGCCTCCCCGTCCACCCAGGCGTTGGCGGTGCCGATCTCCACGGCGATCTGGGTGCCGTCCTTGGTGCACACCGCCCGGTTGGAGGTCTGGTCCCAGGTTACGGTGAAGTCAAGGGCCTCCGCAATGCCCCGCAGGGGGACGAGGATCCGGGCGTTCTGGGCCAGAGGCATGGTGTCGAAGGAGAGGTATTCCCCGTCCAGGGTCACATAGTACCGGGGAGTGGGGAAGAGGGCGTTGAATTCCACGGCCAGGGCGCCCTGGTCCAGCAGGCGGGTGAGGGCGGTGTAGACGTACCCCTGGCCGTCCACCGCCTCCACTACCAGGCCCATGGCCTCCCCATAGGTCTCGGTCCGGTTGTGGACCAGGGGCCGGACCTCCAGATGGCAGCCCTCGGGGAGCTCATATTCCCCGCAGTCCACCCAGTAGGCCGGGTCGCCGTAGAAGCTGGCCCAGAGGCGGCCGTCCCGCACCTGGAAGCGGGGGTCCCCCTGGGGGGCCTCCGGCAGGGCGGCCAGGTCCGTGAGGGTCCATTCCGCCCCATCTTCCGAGGTCCACACCTCCGCGCCGTCCGCCCCCTCCACCAGGGCGTACCAGGCGCCGTCCCGCTCCCCGTCCAGCCGCATGGCGTCCAGCACCTGGGCGCCGAAGTCGTGGGACCAGACCTCGTTCCAGTTTTCATCCATGAAGGTCA
>CALXCU010000048.1 GCA_944386885.1 uncultured Oscillospiraceae bacterium
GCTTCCAGTTTCCAGTTTTTGCGTGCCCCTCAGGCGCTCAGATATCATACCAGCACTCCCCCCACTTTGTCACCCCCTTTTTCGCCCTTTTTTTCACTCAGGGCAGGAAAACCCCATCCACGGACGAAACACTCATGTGCCCAGCGCCTCAAGCAGCGCCTCCACCGCTCCATCGAGGCTTTCCACATCGGCCTCCGGCGACGGGGCGTTGGTCAAGCCGTACTCTACCTTCAGCGACAAGATCCGGTACACGCTCTCATCCAGCCTGGCACGGGAAATGCGGCCGCTCTCCACGGCGGATAAAATCGCCTCATAGGCCGCAGCCAAATTCTCTGTTCCATGGCAGACCAGGAGCATGTCGCACCCGGCCTCCACGGCCAGCACCGCCGCCTCTCCCATTCCGTAGGTCTCCGAGACCGCTCCCATCGTCAGATCATCGGTAAAGACCACCCCATCAAAACCCATCCGCTCCCGCAGAAGGCCTGTTACGACCTTATAGGAGAGAGAGGCCGGCGCGTCCGGGTCGATCCCCTTCTCTAAGATATGGGCTGCCATAATGGCCGGAGCCCCGCGGTCTATCGCCTCTTGAAAGGGAATCAGCTCCTGCGCCTCCAGCTCCTCCAGAGACTTTTCCACCACCGGGAGGCCCACATGGGAGTCCACTGCCGTATCCCCGTGCCCCGGGAAATGCTTCACCACCGGAATCACACCCTGGGCGGCAATCCCCTCCGCAGCGGCATTTCCCAGGGCAGCCGCGGCGCTGGCATCGGTGCCAAAGGCCCGATCTCCGATGACGGTATTCTCCGGGTTGGACCAGATGTCCAGGCAAGGGGCAAAGTCCACGTTGAACCCGAAAGCCCCGCAGAGCTCTCCCAAACAGGTCCCGTACTGCTCCGCCAGGCCAGCGTCCCCGCTCTGTCCCACCGTTAAGGGGGCGGGCAGGCGCTCAATCTCCGCGGGCATGCGGGAGACCCGCCCCCCCTCCTGGTCCACCGCCAGAAAGAGGGGCACGGCGTCCCCATTGAGGGTTTTCAGCTCATTGGTCAGCCCCACCAGCTGCTCCGCGCTCTCCACGTTGCGGCCAAAGAGGATCATTCCGCCCACCTGGTAGTCCTGGACGGCAGAGGTCCCGTCTTCTCCCGCCTCGCAGCCCTCCAAACCGGTTATCAGAAGCTGGCCTACCTTCTGCTGGGTGGTCATCTGGTCCAGCCGGACCTGGACTGGGTCTGGGGTCGGGGTCGGCTCCGGCGTAGGCGCAGAAGTTCCTGTGGGTGCGGGCGCCGCTGCTGCCGGCGGAGTGGGGGCGGATGTCTGAGCCGGTATTCCCACAGCGGGTCTACAGCCGCTTAGGACAATTACAAATAGCAATATATATCCTGCAATAATCCGATTTGTCATCTCTTTTTATGCCCCTTTCGCGGTTTCGGCGGCTTGTGGAGCTTCTGCGGCGGCTTTTTCCCCACCTTCCGGGCGGCGGGGCGCTCTCCGGCACGGGGCCGGGCCTGGGCCACATCCCCCGGCAGGCGGAAGTCGATGCGCCCGCTGCCCGGGTCGGCAGAGGCGCAGACCACCTCCAAAGCGGTACCCAAGGCGTAGCCCTTTCCGCTGGGTCCGGTGAGGGTCATATGGGCCTCGTCATAGGCGTAGTCCGCCCCGGGCAGGGCCTCCACCGGCAGAAATCCCTCCACCCCTATGGCAGTGAGGACAAAGAGGCCGTGCTTGGTCACTCCGGATACGGCGGCCGGGAAGGCCTCCCCCAGATGGCTGGCCATGAACTCAGCCAGGTAGCACTTTTCAATGTCCCGCTCGGCGGTCTGGGCGGCCAGCTCCCGGTCGGAGGAATCCCTGGCCGCTTTTGGGGCGGCGGAGGAGAGCTTCTGCCCCACCTTCCCAGCCAGTTCCCCCTCCAGCAGCGCGGTGAGGCACCGGTGGATCATCAGGTCGGGATAGCGGCGGATCGGGGAGGTAAAGTGGCAGTAGTAGGGGGCGGCTAGGCCGAAGTGTCCCAGGTTTTTCGCCTCATAGCGCGCTTTCATCAAAGAGCGCAGCACGGCTGTGTGGACCAGAAACGCCTCGGGCTTGTCCCGCGTCTCATCCAGGAGCTTTTGCAGGGTGAAGTTGTCCGGCTCCCGCAGCGTATAGCCCAAGGGGGCGAGGAGCTCCCGCAGAGCCTCCGCCTTCTCCTGAGAGGGCTTTTCGTGTACCCGATAAACCGCCGGGGCCTCCAGCTTCGCCAGATGCTCCGCGACGCATTCGTTGGCGGAGAGCATAAAAGACTCGATGAGTCCTTCGCTGACGCCGGGGGTGCGGGGGCGGATGGCCACCGGCACGCCCTCCCCGTCGCAGAGGATCTCATTCTCCCGGCTCTCCAGATTCAGCCCGCCCCGCAGCTTCCGCCGGCGCTCCAGCACCCGCGCCAGGGCGGCCATCTCCTGAAGCATGGGCAGAATGTGGCCATACCGCTCCGCCAAAGCGGGGTCGCTCCCCTCCAAAAGGACATTGCAGTCCTCATAGGTCATCCGCTCCGTGGTACGGATGACCGACTTCGCCAGGGTGTGCTCTACCACCGCTCCTTCGGAATCCAGCGTCATGATGCAGGAGAGGGTCAGCCGGTCCACCCGTGGGTTCAGGGAGCAGACGCCGTTGGAGAGCTCCCGGGGGAGCATGGGGATGACCTGATCGGCAAAATAGACTGAGGTCCCCCGTTTCCAGGCCTCCACGTCCAGCGGAGAGCCCATGGGGACATAGTGGCTCACGTTGGCGATGTGGACCCCCAGGACCCAGCGGCCCGCTCCGTCCCGCTCCAGGGAGACGGCGTCGTCCAAATCTTTGGAGTGGGCTCCATCAATGGTGATGATGCATTTCTCCCGCAGGTCCAGACGGTCCGCCAGGGCGGCGGGGTCCACCTTCTGCGGGGCCCTTTGGGCCTGCTCCACCACCTCTGGCGGGAAATCCCGGTCGATGTGCTGCTCAAAGAGAATCGCCTCCACGGCGGCCTCCCGGCTCCCCTCCCGGCCGAAGACCTCCAGCAGCGTCCCCATGGGGGGCTGTTTGGCCGTGCCGTAGCTGGCCATCTTCACCGCCGCCTTGTCCCCGGAGCGGACCTTGGCCCTGCCCACGATTTGGATGGGCTCCCGGAGTTTGTCCCCGTCGGGAATAAGCCAGAGCTCCCGGCCCTGCTTGCGTACTGCGCCGGTGACGGTGGGGTTTCCCCGGCGGAGGATGGCGGCCACCTGTGCGGTGCGCCGCTCCCCCGCCCCAACCGGCCCCGGGTCAGGCCGGACGGACACGGTGTCCCCGTTCCAGGCCCCGTTTTCCGCCCGGGGCGGGATAAAATAGTCCTCTTCCCGGCCTTTCGCTCCCTCCGGGGTGACAAAACCGAACCCCCGGCCGGCCGCCTGGTAAACGCCGGTGATGCGATTGGATTGCTTCACGCTTTGTTCCTCCATTTCCATAGCTCCGGGGGCTCCTCCTCGCCGCAGCAGGCCGCCCGCCAGCCCTCCCCGGCCCAGGCGCCGAACCATAGCCCCTCCAGCTGCGCCCGCTCCCCCGGGGCGAGCAGCGGCACAGAGATGGTTCGCGGGGCGCGGTCCAGGCCGGAGCCGGTGTACTTCACCCGGCTCTCCTTCAGGGTCCAGAGGGTGTAAAAATCCCCCCAGCAGCTCCCCCGGCTGGTAAACCACTCAAACTCCCGGGCCGAGAGGACATAGCGGGGCAGGCCGGGACGGCGGGGTTTTACCCGCTCCACATCCACCCCCAGGGGGCTCGCTCCCATCCCGACCAGGGCGTAAGGCCCACTGTGGCTCAGACTGAAGTGGACGCCGCCCTTTGCCAGCACCGGCTTTCCGCCGGGCAGGCGCCGGAACGCCGGATTCAGGATGCCCCGCCCGGCCAGGAGCGCGCCCAGCAGGGCGTGGGCGGCCCCTTTGCCCTCCGTTCCCTCCGCTATCCAGAGCTCCATGCGCCCTTCACCCTCCTCCCGATCCGAAGCCGCCTCCATTGTACCCCATCCGGCAGGCGATTACAACGCTCCCCTTGCCAGCCCGCGCTCAAAATGCTATCATTCCCGGGGGAAACCGATATCAGGAGGTCTTTTGCTATGACCAAAGAACAGTATGAGCGCTGGAGCGCCCCCATCGCCCGCCGAAGCGGCGGGCCCCGGATCTTAAAAGGCGTCAACACCTTTCTCACCCGGCTGTGCTATGTGTGCTATCCCCTGCTGCTCCTGGCCCTGGCCCTCCGGCGGGACGGCCGCTTCTGGCGGGTGCTGCTGGTCCCTGCGGCCGCCTTTGTGCTGGTGAGCCTCTTTCGCAGCCGCTTCAACGCCCCCCGGCCTTATCAGGTGCTGGACATCCATCCCCTCATCCACAAGGATACCCAGGGCAAATCCTTCCCCAGCCGCCACGTCTTCAGCGTCTTCATGATCGCCATGGCCTGGTGGTACATCTGCCCGCCGGTAGGAGCCCTCTTCTGTGCGGTGGGCGTGCTGCTGGCGGCAGTGCGGGTGCTGGGCGGCGTCCACTTCCCCCGGGATGTGCTGGCCGGGGCTCTGATTGCCCTGGCCGCCGGATGGCTGGGATTTTGGCTGTGGTAGCTGGAAATCCGCGAAATCTCTCTTGCAATCGGCCCCGGGCTGTGCTATGATAAAAGACACGTTTCAGGCGTGGGATTGCCGCGCCCAAAATCAGAATCATGGCCCCCGGGCCGAAAGGAAAGATGTATCGTGGATATCCCGAAGTTGGTGCTCAGTATCGTCCTGGTGCTGATCGATCTGGTGCTCATCATGGTAGTCATGCTCCAGTCTGGCAAGAGCGCCGGCCTGTCCGGCGCCATCGCCGGCGTGGCCGATACGTTCATGTCCAAGAACAAAGCGAAGGGCTGGGACGCTAAGCTGGCCCGCTGGACCAAGTGGGTTGCCATCGCCTTCATCCTGGCGGCCCTCATTCTCTGCCTGGTATAAGCCTGTGCAAAAGAAGCGCGCCCGCCGGTCGGCCGACCGGCGGGCGCGCTTTGCCGTACAAGGCAATGTGGGGACAGCCGCGGCTGTCCCCACACACCTGTCCTCTTAGAACTCCGCACTGCCCACCGTACGGGGGTGGAGCTCTACGTCGCGGATGTTGCTGATGCCGGTGAGATACATGACCATGCGCTCGAAGCCCAGGCCGTAACCGGCGTGCTTACAGCTGCCATAGCGGCGCAGGTCCAGATACCACCAGTAGTCCTTGGGATTCATGCCCAGCTCCTGGATACGCTGCTCCAGCAGCTCCAGCCGCTCCTCACGCTGGGAGCCGCCGATGATCTCCCCGATGCCGGGAACCAGGCAGTCGGCGGCGGCCACGGTCTTGCCGTCGTCGTTGAGGCGCATATAGAAGGCCTTAATCTCCTTGGGGTAGTCGGTGACGAAGACCGGGCGCTTGAAGATCTGCTCGGTGAGGTAGCGCTCGTGCTCGGTCTGGAGGTCACAGCCCCACTCCACCTTGTAGTCGAACTTATCGTTGTTCTGCTTGAGCAGCTCCACCGCCTCGGTGTAAGTCACCCGGCCGAAGTCGGAGGTGGCCACATGCT
>CALXCU010000049.1 GCA_944386885.1 uncultured Oscillospiraceae bacterium
CGGCATCCCGCCGCCGATGATTTTTCCGAAGGTCACAATGTCGGCCTTCACGCCGAAAAATTCCTGGGCGCCCCCCAGGGCCAGGCGGAAACCGGTGATGACCTCGTCAAAGACCAGCAGGGCGCCGTACCGGCTGCACAGCTTCCGCAGGCCGGGCAGAAAGCCGGACTCCGGCAGGACGACCCCCATGTTGGCGGCCACCGGCTCCACGATGACACAGGCCACCTGCCCCTCGTTGGCGGAGAGCAGGCGCTCCACGCTCTCAAGGTCGTTGAACTGGGCGGTGAGGGTGTGCTTCACCACGTCCTCCGGCACCCCCGCCGAGGTGGGGTGCCCCCCTGCCAGGGCCGAGGACCCCGCCCCCACCAGCAGGCAGTCGCTGTGGCCGTGGTAGCAGCCCTCGAACTTGATGATCTTATCCCGGCCGGTGGCCCCCCGGGCCAGGCGGATGGCCGACATGACCGCCTCGGTGCCCGAGTTGACCATGCGCACCATCTCGATGCCCGGCACCAGCTCCACCATGAGCCGGGCAATCTCCACCTCCCGCTCGGTGGGTGCGCCGAAGGAGAGGCCGTCCTTCACCGCCCGCTCCACCGCCTCCCGGATGGCCGGATGGTTGTGCCCCAGGATCAGGGGGCCCCAGGAACAGACGTAGTCGAGGTATTGCCGCCCCTCCACGTCGTAGAGGTAGGCCCCCTCCCCCCGGGCGATGAACCGGGGGGCCATGTTCACCGCCCGGAAGGCCCGCACCGGCGAGTTCACCCCGCCGGGGAGCACCTTCTGGGCCGCTTCGAACAGCTTCTCCGAGGTTTTCTTCCCCTCCATCAGCCGATCTCCCCCTTCCGCATGGCGTCCGCCAGCTCTTTGGCAAAATAGGTGATGAGCAGGTTCGCCCCCGCACGGAAGATGCTCACGGCGCTCTCGCACATCACCCGGTGGCCGTCGATGAGCCCCGCCGCAGCCGCCGCCTGGATCATGGCGTATTCCCCCGAGACCTGATAGGCGCACAGGGGGCGGTCAAACCGGTCCGCCACCGCCCGGATCACGTCCAGATAGGGCAGGGCGGGCTTGACCATCAGGATGTCCGCCCCCTCCTCCACGTCCAGGGCGCACTCCTTCAGGGCCTCCCGCCGGTTGTGGGGGTCCATCTGGTAGCCCCGCCGGTCCCCGAAGGCCGGGGCCGACCCCGCCGCCGCCCGGAAGGGCCCGTAAAAGGCCGAGGCGTACTTGGCCGAGTAGGCCAGGATGGGCACAGATTCAAAGCCGTTCTCGTCCAGGGCCCGCCGGATGGCCCCCACCCGGCCGTCCATCATGTCCGAGGGGGCCACCATGTCCGCCCCCGCCCGGGCGTGGGAGAGCGCGGTGCGGGCGATGAGCTCCACTGTGGCGTCATTGTCCACCTCGCACCCCCGCAGGGCCCCGCAGTGGCCGTGGTCGGTGTACTCGCACAGGCACACATCGGTGATGACGTAAAAATCCGGGTAGGCCGCCTTGATGGCCTGGACCGCCTCCTGCACCACACCCTGCTCCGCCCAGGCCGAGGAGCCCAGCGGGTCCTTCTCCCGGGGCAGGCCGAAGAGGATGCACCGCCCCACCCCGTGGGCCAGGCACGCCTCCACCGCCTCGTTCACGCAGTCCAGGCCGTAGTGGTACTGCCCCGCCAGGGAGGGGATGGGCCGCTTTCCCGAGAGGGTCTCATCCACAAAGATGGGATAGATGAGGCTCTCCGGGGACAGGCGGGTCTCCCGGCACAGCCGGCGGATGCTCTCGCTGCCCCGCAGGCGGCGGGGCCGGTTCACAAGTTCCATATCTCACACCTCCAGAATGGTCTCCACCAGCGCGTCCACCGTGGCCGCGCCGGCGGTCCGGACCGGGATGCCCAGCGCCGCCGCCTCAGCGGCGGTCGGGTCCCCCAGGCAAATCCCAAGGATCTTGGACAAGCCAGCCCCCGCCCCCACGGCGGCGGCAAACCCCCGCACCGTGGAGGCCGAGGTGAAGGTCACCAGATCCACCTCTCCCCCCTCCACGGCCCGGCGGAGGGCCGGATCGGGGGCGTTCTGCCAGCACGTCTCATAGAGGGCCAAGTCTTCATAGGCCACCCCCGCCGCCGAGAGCGCCTCCGGCAGCGCGGGAGAGCCCGCCTTGGCCCGGACCAGGAGCACCTTCCCCCGGGCCAGCCGGGCCAGGCCCGCCCCCAGATGGGCCGCGTCGTAGGTCCCGGGCACATAGTCGGCCCGCAGCCCGTGGGCGGCCAGGGCACGGGCGGTGCCCGGCCCCAGGGCGGCCAGCTTCACTCCGGCCAGGGCGCGGGCGTCCAGGGCCAATGCCTCCAGCCGCGCCCACAGCTCCTCCGCTCCGGCGGGGCTGGTGAGGGCCAGCCACTCATACTCCGCCAGACCCTCCCGCAGGGCGGCATCCAGGACGGGACAGGGCCGGCGCTCCAGCCGGATGGTCGGGTACTCCCACACCCGGGCCCCCAGCGCCCGCAGGCGGCGGCACAGCGGGCCCGCGCGCTCCCGGGGCCGGGTGACCAGGATGGTCTTCCCCCGCAGGGGAAGGCGGCTGAACCAGTCCAGGTCTTCCGCCAAGGCGCACACACCCCCCACC
>CALXCU010000050.1 GCA_944386885.1 uncultured Oscillospiraceae bacterium
GTGGTTGAGGGGGGTCCTCCCCACCACGGTGCAGCGCTGCTGAGCGGGCATGGCGGACCCTCCTTACTCAATGGTGATGTAGCGGCATATATCGTCCCGCATGGCGATGGCGGCATTCCGGGCGGCCTCCTGGTAGTCCGCGCCGTTTTTCCCGGTCTTCTGCCAGGCGCAGATGATCGCCCGGGAGGAGGTGACAATGGCCCCCCTGCCCCCGGCGTGGAAGGCATGGCGCACGTCCTCGGCAGTGCCGCCCTGGGCCCCGTAGCCGGGCACCAGCAGGAAGGTGTGGGGCATCATGGCCCGGATCTCCTGGAGCTCCTTGGGGTGGGTGGCGCCGGTGACCGCCCCCACCCGGGTGTAGCCGCAGGCGCCCTCGGTGCCCGCGCCCCACTGCTCCAGCAGGCGGGCCATAACGCCGTAGACGGTGCTGCCCTCCCCGGCGGGGATATTTTGGAGCTCCCCGGAGCCCGGGTTGGAGGTCTTGACCAGCACAAAACAGCTCTTATCCCGCTCCCTGCACACGTCCAGGAAGGGGTTGACACTGTCCGAGCCCATGTATCCGTTGAGAGTCACGCAGTCGGCGTCAAAGACAGGGTAGGATGCTCCCCCCACCTTGGTCTCCCCCAGCCAGCCGTCGGCGTAGGCCGCGGCGGTGGAGCCGATGTCCCCCCGCTTGATGTCGGCGATGACGTACATCCCCTTTTCGCGGGCATAGCGGATGGTGCGCTCCATCACCTCCATGCCCCGCCAGCCCAGGCGCTCATAATAGGCGCTCTGGGGCTTCACGGCGGGGACAATGCCGCACAGGGCGTCGATGAGTCCCCGGTTGAACTGATAGATGGCCTCTGCCGCCCCCTGGAGCGTCTCGCCATACTGGGCGTAGACCGCCGCGCGGATGTGCTCCGGTACGTACTCGGGCTTGGGATCCAGCCCCGCCACGGTGGGGTTCTGGACGGCCAGGATCTTCTCTTGCAGCTTGTCAAAAGACATGGTTCTCTCTCCTCATCTCTCAATCTGTTCTCAGTCCCGGTGGACGACGCGGCCGTCCACAATGGTGTACTTGACCTTTCCCTTCAGCTTCATGCCGCCGAAGGGAGTGTTGCGGCCCTTGGAGGCGAACTGCTCCGGGTCCACGGTCCACTCCTCGTCGGGGTCGAAGAGGACCATGTCGGCCTCCCCGCCGATGGCCAGGCGGCCCTTGTTGACGCGCAGGATGCAGGCCGGGTTGATGGTCATCTTTTTAATGATGTCCGACAGGTCCAGATGTCCCCCGTGGTAGAGGTAGGTGAGGGTCACGCCCAGGGCAGTCTCCAGCCCCACCATACCGCTGGGGGCCTCGGCCAGGGGCCGGGCCTTCTCCTCGGCCGAGTGGGGGGCGTGGTCGGTGGCGATGGCGTCGATGGTGCCGTCCTTCAGGCCCTCAATGATGGCGGCCACGTCCTTGGGGGTGCGCAGGGGCGGGTTCACCCGGGCCAGAGCGCCCTTTTCCAGCACCATGTCCTCGGTGAGGGAGAAATACTGGGGGCAGGTCTCGCAGGTGATGTGGACCCCCTTCTTCTTATACCGCCGCACCAAGGCCACCGACTTGGCGGTAGAGATGTGGCAGATATGCACCGCCGCACCCGTCTCCTCAGCCAGCATGGCGTCCCGCGCCACCATGATCTCCTCGGCAATGGCCGGCCGGCCGGGCAGGCGCAGCCGCCGGGAGACCCGTCCCTCGTTGACGGCATAGTTCTTCACCATGTCTGCGTCCTCGCAGTGGGAGAGGACGGTCAGGTTCTGCCGGTGGGCCAGGATGAGGGCGTCCCGCATCAGGTTTGCATTCTGTACCGGCATGCCGTCGTCGGAGAGGGCCACTACGCCAGCCTCCTTCAGGGCCTCGAAATCGGTGAGCTGCTCCCCCTTCTCCCCCACCGTCACCGCACCGATGGGCCACACATTCACGCCGCAGGAGAGGGCCGCCTTATTCTTCACATAGGCCACCTGCTCCGGGCAGTCCACAGCCGGTTTGGTATTGGGCATACAGGCAATGGAAGTAAAGCCCCCCCGGGCCGCCGCCCGGGTTCCCGTCTCAATGGTCTCTTTATACTCTAGTCCCGGGTCCCGCAGGTGGACGTGCATGTCCACCAATCCGGCGCACACCGCCAGGCCCTCCGCCTCAATGACCTCAGCCTCCGGGTCTCGAATCTCGCTGCCGAGGACGGCTACCCGTCCGTCCTCCACCAGAATGTCCATGACGCCGCCAATGCCGCTGACGGGGTCGATCAGCCGCCCCCGCCGAATCAGCAGTTTCACGCGACCACTCCTTTCTTCTTCATCGGTCTTCATGCCTATCGCTCCAAGATCCCTCGCTCCCCCGTCCGCAACCTGCGGGCACTATCTCTCAGCCGCAGAAAGCGCGCCCGGAGGGTTTCGCCCCCCGCGCGCGGGCATAGCAAAATGGGACCGGGCCGCGCCCCGCCCCCTGACTCCCGCCGCCGGCCCCTCCATCGGCGCCCGGCGGCAGACGGCGCGGCCATGCCGCGCCGTGCCAGCCGTCCTGCGGTTCTTTCTTCCGCCCTTCATTATAGCTTGAATTCCCGTATTTAGCAACGCATTTTTCTGTCATTCCGGGAAGAATAAGAACAGTTCTCGCAAAGGAGGTCTTTTCAATGAATCAGCATCCCTTTCTCGGCGGCGTGGGCATCGGCATGATGGCGGGGCTCATGCTGGGCATGTCGGCCGCCAACAACCGGAAGACGCTCAAACGCAAGGCCAAGCGGGCCGCCCGGGATCTAGGCGAGCTGGCCAACGACCTGACAAACACCATGGGCTTCTGAGCCGCAGGGCCTGGCGGGCCTCCCCGCCGGGCCCTTTCCCGTCTCCAGCGGCAAAAAAAGGCCGGACCTCACGGTGTGAGATCCGGTCTCGGAGTGGTTCCGGCGCACGCCGGAGCAGAATCGGTTTGGCAAAGAAAAAAGAATCAGGCAAAGAATGCGTGCTGGCCGATGGTGGCCACGCAGGTCCGGTTCCGGCTGGCCCAGCTGTTGGGCGAGACGGCGGGGTTGACAAAATAGAGGCTGTTGCCCGCGGTGTTGGCCCCGTCCAGGCAGAGCTTGGCGGCGATCACGCTCTCCTCGTTGGGCGTGCGGTTGATGCTGCCGTTCTGCACCGGGGTGAACTGGTTGCTCTGGAAAATGACCCCCTTCACCGTGCTGGGAAATTGGGGATGGGCCACCCGGTTGAGCACCACATTGCCCACGGCGATCTTGCCCTCCAGGGGTTGATTGCCGCTCTCGGCGTTGATGATGCGGGAGAGCCAATAGAGGGACTCGCTGTTATAGAAGGTGTCCCCCCACGCCAGCGGCGTGCCGCTGCACTGGAAGACCACGATCTGATTGACAGCGTCCCAGCCCACCTCGCCCCCCAGGGCTTCGGCCAGCACCCTGGCCGGAACCAGGATGCTGCCGTCCTGCGTCTGGATACCGTCCGGCACATAGAGATACCGGCCGTTGACCACCAGATATTTGGCGCCGGGCTTCGCGCTCAGGGTGAGTCCGCTGGCCCGGGCCACCGACTGACCGTTCTCCCAGGTCACGACGGCATCCGGATACAGGGCGGCCACAACGGGCCAATAGGATACGTAGGTATTCTCATAAATTCTCTTTGCCATGGTGGCGGTGCTCAGCTGAGTTCCGTTCACCACTACTCCGATACTGCTCTCAGCGGCGGCCGCTTGGGCGCTCAGGGCCATCATCAGGGCAAGCGCCAAGCAGGACAGTCGCTTCTGCATGGTTAGGATACCTCCTGTTACAGTTCTGTTTTCAATCTGTTACTTTATT
>CALXCU010000051.1 GCA_944386885.1 uncultured Oscillospiraceae bacterium
CTCCGCCGGCTGCAAGCAGAACGGCATGAACTACTCCACCTTCATGAACGGCCTGAAGAAGGCCGGCGTGGAGATCAACCGCAAGATGCTCTCCGAGATGGCCATCCACGACAAGGCCGCCTTCACCCAGCTCACCGAGCTGGCCAAGAGCAAGCTGGCCTAATCTCTGCCTGGAAAAGCCCGGGACCCTTTTGGGGTCCCGGGCTTTTTGCACCCCCGGGCTGCGTCCGGCCCGGGGGGTGCTTCATATCCTAGTAGATCTCAACATTCGCCATTGCATACACATGGCCCCAATCTACAGTTTCGATTTTCATCTTCAGAGCCCCATTCAATGGCACCTCATAGTGCTGCGGCATGTCTTCCGGAGAAAGGTCCACTGAAAACACAAGTTCATCATCCAAATAGATATTATATTGAGTCTCTTTCATTGCTTCCCCATCAATATGACCAATATCAAAGCTGAGCGTATCATATTTCCCATTTAGATTGAACATCGCCCACGCATATTTGGGACCGTATTTTCCGATTACAAATCCATTTGCATACTTCTCACCAGCCATGGTATAAGTGGCCTGTGTATAGAAATCGCTTACCTCATATGGTTGGCAGACACTCAAAAGGTACTGCTTCATCCCCGGGGCCTCGCCGATGTAGACCCGCTGGTTGGCCCCGTCCCAGCTGACGGCCTTGCCCAGGTACTCGCTCACCGCCCGCAGGGGCACATAGGTGGTGCCGTTGTAGACGAACGTCTCCACCGGGTTGCCGTTGGCGTCGGTGGGCTCCATCTCCACCCCGTCCACGTAGATCTCCGCCCCCGTGAGGACCTGGATGGTCTTGCTGGCCATGGCCGCCCCCGCCGGGACGGCCAGTCCCGCCACCAGCGCCATGGTCAAGGCGCCGGCCAAAAAGTCGCGTACTCGGTGCATCTGCTTCATTCTGGTTCCTCCTCATATGTTTGGATTCCACCCGGACGCCCGGGGGACCGCGTCCGGTCCCCGGGCCCGTGGCGGAAAACAAAAACGCCGTGCAGGGTTTCCCCCCTACACGGCGCTCGGAAGAGCCTTCCGGAAACGCACACCGGCGCAGCGACAGAAAACGCGAACCCACGCCCTTGTAAAAAGTGCGGGATTCCCGTATAATGTACGTGCGGCGCGGCAAATGCCGCAGTGTAGGTGGATAGCGCACCTGCGCAGGCGCGCCGGGGCTCCTACCCCCCGGCGTGCTGCCGCATTTTTGTTTTCCGCACCTATTATACCTGATGAAAGCTTAAAATGCAATGTCATCCGGTACAGATTTCCAAATTATTCTTCCTCGATGGCGTGGAGCAGGTCCACCCGGCGCTGGTGGCGGCCGCCCTCGAAGGGCGTGGCCAGGAAGGTCTCCACGATCCGCTCGGCCATGTTTTTCCCGATAAGGCCGCCCCCCAGGGCCAGCATGTTGGCGTCGTTGTGGCGGCGGGTCATCTCGGCGGACAGGGGCTCGGAGCACAGGGCGCAGCGGATACCCTTGACCTTGTTGGCGGCGATGGAGATGCCGATGCCGGTGGTGCAGACCACGATGCCCCGCTCACACCGGCCGGAGGCCACCGCCCCGGCGGCGGCGCGGCCGTAGACGGGGTAGTCCACGCTCTCGGTGGAGTAGCAGCCGCAGTCCTCCACCTGGTGGCCCTGCCCCTCCAGCCAGGCCTTGATGTGTTCCTTCAGGGCGAAGCCGCCGTGGTCGCTTCCCAGCGCAATTTTCATATCTTACTGCCTCCTTCTGAATCAGAGCTTGATTTGGCGGGGGGTATGTTTTTCATAGACGGTGACAAAGCGGAAGCCGCACGCCCGCAGAAGTTCGTAGGCCTCCGGTACGCCCAGCCCCACCCGCTCCGGCAGGTGCGCGTCGGAGCCCACGGTGATGAGCTCCCCGCCGTGGGCGCGGTAGCGCTCCAGTACCGGACGCCAGGGCGCGATGGTCTTGCCGCAGTAGGTGTTCAGCTCAATCCCCCGGCCGGTCTCCGCCGCCCGGCGGAGGATGGCGTCGATCCGGTCCCAGTACCGGTCCAGGGTGATGCCCTGGGGCATATAGCGCAGGGGGTAGATGATGTGCCCCAGCACGTCGTAGCACTCGGGCAGCTCCACCAGGTGCGCCATAGAGGCGAAGTAGTCGTCCAGGGCGGCATAGCACTGCTCCGGGGTGTCATAGGGGCCGCAGTAGAAGTCCGCGCCCCCGGCCTGGGGGCTGCGGTTGTGAAGAGAGCCGATGACAAAATCCAGCTCGGGCAGGGCCAGCATCTCCCGGGCATAGTCCGGGTCGAAGGGCGCGCCGCCGTACTCTACCCCAAAACGGAGGGTGAGCTTCCCGGCGAATTGGGCGGCGGAGGACCGGTACTGCTCCAGGGCGGGGGCCCAGTCGTAGGGGCCCTCCCAGCTGCCGTCCAGGGTCAGGCGGTCGTAGTGGTCGGTGACGCACAGCTCGCTCAGCCCGGCCGCCGCCGCGGCCTCGGCCATCTCCTCCAGGGGGTAGTCTGCGTCGGGTGAGAGGCGGGTGTGGGTGTGGTAATCCATGAAATACATCGAAGACGCTCCTTTTTAGAACGGCCAGGAGTAGAACCACCGCAGGCAGGCGGCGTACCAGGTCGGGATGGATAGGCCGATGAGCACCGGATAGAAGGCGGCATAGAGCCCCGCCCCCGTGCCGGTGAGGGCCCAGACCGCCCGGCGGCCCTCCGGGGGGCCCAGCTCCAGGATGTCGTTGATCACATAGGCCAGGGCAAAGCACAGGAAGAGAATGGAGGGGAAATAGTGGTAGGCGAAGGTGGTCCGCCCAATGAAGAACCAAGGGGCCAGCTGAGAGAAATAAGCCACCACGATCAAGAGGGCTTTTCCACACCGGCGGCGGACCATGTGGACAATCACAGAGAGCAGGGCCAGCAGGCCGCCCCAGCACACCAGAGGGTTGGAAAAGGCGGCGAACCGGGTGTGGTACCCCGCGCCGTCCTCCATATAGTAGAGGATGGGCCGGGCGTCCACCACCCACTGGTACCAGCGGGACTCATAGGGGTGGGTGTCGTGAACCCCCTGGTGGTAGGAGAGCATATAGGCCTGGTTGTTGCAGACAATCCTCAAAAGATTGGAGAGGCTCACCGTTCCGTCGGCAGCGGCGTAGGGCAGGTAGGACAGCACATAAATTCCCGCCGGCAGGAGCACAAAGCACAGCACCGAAAAAGCCAGCGTCTGTGCCAGCCAAGTCCCCAGGAGGACAGGACGCTCCCCGGCCGCTTCAGCCTTGGGCCAGTCCCGGAGCTTGAAATACAGCCCAATGAAGTACAGCAGGGCCAGCCCCACGCCGCCATAGATGACCGTCCACTTGCTGGCCGCGCCGATGCCCCAGAAGAGCCCCGAGAGGAAGAGCCAGGGCGCTCCCTTCCGGAAGGAGGTGCCGGCGGGCAGCACGAGATAGCGGTAGAGGAAATAGTACATGAGCAGGATGAAGAAGACGGCATAGGTGTCGATGGTGGCGATCCGGGTCTGGGTCAGGTGCATGAAGTCAAAGGCGAAGAGGGCCGTGCCGCAGAAGGCCACGGTGGACTTGCCAAAGAGATTTGTCAAAAAGACGTAGAGCACCGGCAGCATCAGCGCCCCGAAGAGGGTCCCCATGAAGCGCCATCCGAAGGGGGTCATGCCAAAGAGGGCAATGCCCACGCTGAGGATGAGCTTACCCAGCGGCGGGTGGGAGACCTCGTAGGGGTAGATCCCCCGCAGGTGCTCGTAGGCGGTGCGGGCATGGTAGATCTCGTCAAAATAAGTGGAGTTGAACCAGCTGGAGGCCTCCGGCACCAGGTCCTGCTCGTCAAAGAGGGCTCCGCCATTCCCGCTGGAGATCAGGCCGCTCACATCCACCTGCTCCCCGTTCTGGTCCAAAATGGCCAGCTCTCCCAGCTCCAGGGGCTCCTTGGTGGTCTGGGCGGTGATGCGCAGGTACTGGAAGGATTGGGGATTGGTGGTTGTGATGGTCTCCCACTTGAAGAGGTCGGCGTAGGTCTGGGGCAGGGCATAGCTGGGCTCATAGCCCGCCGCGTCGGCCCAGTAGTAGTCCTCTACATTGCCCTCCTCGTCCTTGTAGGTCCACAGGGTGGACCAGTGGGACCCGTCCTTGGAGATCTCCACGTTGTAGCTCCCGGTGCCCAGGCCGGTGTAATAGAAAAGCGAGGCGGCGTACACCGGCTCGGAGAAGGCCACCTCCACCTGCTGGCCCTGAGTGAAGGACTGGAAGGACTGGGGATTGGAGGTGGAGCCCAGCCGGAAGAAGGCGGTGGCCGCGTAGACCAGGGTCAGCGCCAGCAGGGGCAGACGGTCCCGGCCCTCCATGGGGTGGGCCCGGGCGGTGAAGGTCATTCGCTCCCGTGGGAGCGCCGGCGAGCCCGCCCCGCCCTGGAGGAGGCGGTCGGTACTTGTCCGGCGGCGGAGCATCACCCAGTACCAGCCAAAAAAGCAGGCCAAGGCGGTCAGCAGCAGCAGCGGAAACAGGATGGCGGGGGTGAGATAGGACAGAACATTCATGGGAGCGTCCTCCGTCGTGTACAAAAATAGGGGATGGACAAAGTCCATCCCCTATTCTATTTCTTTTTCTTCCGTTTGTCAAAGAATCCTTCCAGCTTTTCCCCCAGAGTTTCCTCACCGCCCTGGGGCGGCAATTCCCCCATAGCCCGGCCAAAGGCGCGCAGAGCCTCCTTCTGTTCGCCGTTGAGGTTGCGGGGGACTTGAATGGTGACGGTGACGTACTGATCGCCCCGGATCCGGCTGTTGTTTACCGAGGGCATGCCCTTTCCACGCAGGCGGAAGGTGGTGCCGCTCTGGGTACCCTCG
The DNA here is from genome assembly GCA_944386885.1 of uncultured Oscillospiraceae bacterium. GTDB lineage: Bacteria > Bacillota > Clostridia > Oscillospirales > Oscillospiraceae > Pseudoflavonifractor_A. The sequence goes on from CALXCU010000051.1 coordinate 4,851, forward strand.
GGCAGGTTCCACTTGACCTTGCCGTCAATGGTGGGGATTTCCAGCTCCGCACCCAGGGTGGCCTGGAGGAAGGTGACCGGCTCTTCCAAGTAGATGTCGGAGCCGTCCCGGCGGAAACGGGAGTGGGGCCGCACGGTGACGCTGATGACCAGATCTCCGGCCGGGCCGCCGTTCTTGCCCGCCCCGCCCTGCCCCCGCAGGGAGATGGCCTGACCGTTATCAATGCCCGCAGGGATCTTAACGGTGATCTTCCGCTGACGGCGCACCGCGCCGGCACCATTGCAGGTATGGCAGGGGCTGTGGATGATCTTGCCGGTGCCGCCGCACTTGGGACACTGGGTGGTGGTGGCGAAGGAGAAGGCCCCGCCCCCCCGCTGAATGCGGATGGTGCCCGAGCCGTGGCAGTCGGGGCAGATCTCTGCGGTGGTGCCCGGGGCACAGCCGGTGCCGCGGCAGGCGTCGCACTCCTCGCTGCGGGTGAGGACGATCTCTTTCTCGCAGCCGGCGGCAGCCTCCTCAAAGCTGATGGTCACGGAAGCCCGGAGGGTGTCGCCCTTCATGGGACCGCTGCGCCGGGAGGAACTCCCGCCGCCAAAGCCGCCCCCGAAGAAAGAGCCGAAGATGTCGCCCAGGTCGATGTCGCCCATATCAAACCCGCCGAAGCCGCCGCCAAACCCGCCGCCCTGGCCGGCGCCGAAGTTGGGGTCCACCCCCGCATGGCCGAACTGGTCGTAGCGGGCGCGCTTATCTTTGTCGCTGAGGACCTCATAGGCCTCATTGACCTCTTTGAACTTGGCCTCGGCCTCCTTGTCGCCGGGGTTCATATCCGGGTGGTATTTCTTGGCCAGCTTTCGATAGGCCTTCTTTAATTCCTCGTCCGAGGCGTTCCTGCCTACGCCCAGGACCTCGTAATAATCTCGTTTTTGTTCAGGCATTGGGTTCACCTCGTTACGCGGAAAGCGGCGGGACCCAGAGGCCCCGCCCTACGTCGCCGCAGGGGGGGACGGTTCGGGCCGCCCCGCCGCATCCGGTTGGAATTTACTTCTTGTCGCCGTCCATCACGGTGTAGTCGGCGTCCACCACGTTGGGGTCGGAGCCGCCCGCGCCGGCCTGACCGCCGCCGAAGCCCGCGCCGCCCATGTCGGGACCGGCCTGGCCGCCCTGGGGGTTGGCCTGCTGGTACATCTTTTCCGCGATGGGGTAGAAGGCCTTGCTGGCCTCGTCGGTGGCGTTCTTGATGGCCTGTACGTCGCTGCCCTTCAGAGCTTCCTTGAGCTTGTTGAGGGCGGCCTCCACGCTGGCCTTGTCGCTGGCGCTGATCTTGTCGCCCATCTCCTGGAGGGCCTTCTCCGTCTGGTAGACCACCTGGTCGCCCTGGTTGCGCACATCCACCTCTTCCTTGCGCTTGGCGTCCTCGGCGGCATACTGCTCGGCCTCCTTGACGGCCTTATCGATGTCCTCCTTGGACATGTTGGTGGAGGAGGTGATGGTGATGTGCTGCTCCTTGCCGGTGCCCAGATCCTTGGCGGAGACGTTCACGATGCCGTTGGCGTCGATGTCGAAGGTGACCTCGATCTGCGGCACGCCCCGGCGGGCAGGGGCGATGCCGTCCAGGTTGAAGCGGCCCAGGGTCTTGTTGTACTGGGCCATCTCCCGCTCGCCCTGGAGGACATGGACCTCCACGCTGGTCTGGTTGTCGGCGGCGGTGGTGAAGATCTGGCTCTTCTTCACGGGGATGGTGGTGT
>CALXCU010000052.1 GCA_944386885.1 uncultured Oscillospiraceae bacterium
CAACTCTTTTCTTATTTCAGAAATAGGCATTAAAATTAAAACCAGTTTTTAAAAATCCGTTTCCATTTCATCATTATAATAAAATATAAAAATGTTTTCTGCAAGGCATAATGAATGCAACAATCCGGCCTTTTGCAAGCTAAAGCCTACTATTTAGTGAAACCGACGGAGTTTAATCCATCACTACTTATCTTGAAACGGGACGCGGCGTGCGCATGCTTGCAAATGGGGGCGGGCTCGTTTATAATAAATGGGACTGGACCCCGGCTGACCGGGGAAAACGAAAGCGAGGAATGTTCATTGCAGACAAAGCGGCTGTCATTTGAGACCATGGACCAGCAGCAGGCGGTTTTCGGCACCCAGGATCAGTTCGTGCGTATGATCGAAAAGGCGCTCCCTGTGTTCATCACCCTGCGGGACTACGACGTGGAGGTCCGGGGAGAGGCGGGGGAGCCGGTGAAGCTGGCCTCCGACGTGCTGGAGGCCCTGGGCAAACTCTACAGCCGGGGGGAGCCGCTGAATGAGGACGTGGTGGCCCGCCTGATTGACGAGGCGCGGGAGGGCAGCCTGGAGCAGACCTTCGCGGCCATGGACAGCATCGTCACCATGACGCAGAAGGGCGCACCCATTAAGTGCAAGACCCTGGGCCAGAAGAACTATATCAAGGCCCTTCAGGAGAACGTGGTCACCATCTGCATCGGCCCGGCGGGCACGGGCAAGACCTACCTGGCAGTGGCCCAGGCCGCCCGGGAGCTGAAAAACGGCGACATCGAGCGCATCATCATGAGCCGGCCCGCCATCGAGGCCGGGGAAGAGCGCCTGGGCTTCCTGCCCGGCGACTTGGCTCAGAAGGTGGACCCCTATCTGCGGCCCCTCTACGACGCCCTCCACGACATTTTCGGCGCGGAGAAGGCGGAAAAACTCCGGGAGCGGGGCACCATCGAGATCGCCCCCCTGGCCTATATGCGCGGGCGGACCCTGAACCACGCCCGGGTCATCATTGACGAGAGCCAGAACGCCTCCCTGCCCACCCTGAAGATGGCCCTGACCCGCCTGGGCGAGGGCTCCAAAATGGTCCTCACCGGCGACACCACCCAGATCGACCTGCCCCGGTCAGTGGACTCCGGCCTGGAGCGCTGCGCCGACATCCTGGGCTCCATTGAGGGGGTGGCGGTTACCCGGCTGAACAACCGGGATGTGGTGCGCAACAAGATCGTCCGGGAGATCGTCAAGGCCTTTGAGAAGGACGAGGAGAAACGCCAGAGCCGCCCGGACAAGCCCCGCCCCACCACCCTGCGCCGGAAACGGTAAGATTGAGAGAATAGAATCTTTAGGCCGGGGAGCTCTCCGCTCCCCGGCCTTCTGCGTCCCGGGGAAGGGGGAGCGGGAGGACAGTCCAGCCCCGCTCCGGCGGACAGAGGGATCCGGGCGGAAAAAAGACCACCGGGCCCTCCGGCGTGAGCCAGAACCGCTCCGGCCGGAAGGAGCGGCGCAGCCGGGCGGGCCAGTCGGGATAGGCCCCCAGGCCGCCCGCCCGGCCCTCCACCTGTCCCTTCAGGGCGGTAAGGAGCTTCCGCCGCCGCCCCAGATTCGGCGGGAGGCAGGCTTTGAGCGGAAGGGGCGCGCCATCGCGCAGGGACCAGGTCTCCCCCTGCCGCAGGGTCCGGGCGGGGGCGCCCAGCTCCTCCCGGACCTCCCACCACAGGCTCAGGACCTCCGCGCTCTGGAGGGTCACCGCGCAGGTGAGGGAGGCGTGCCAGGGGGAAAAGGGCCGGGAGCGGGAGAGGGCCGCTTCCCCGGCGGCCTTGGCGCGGTGGAAGAGGGGGCCCTTCCACCGCGCCAGCCAGGCCTGGGCCAGGCGGCGGTAGTAGCGCTCCACGGAGGCCACCCCCCGCCCCTCGCCCACCAGATGGGGCAGGGTGAGCGTATAGGAGAGCACGGCCTGCCCCTCGCTGAGCAGGGTGCGCTCCTCCCCCAGGGGTTGGAGGAGGGGGGCAGAGGGCTTTGGACGGGAACGGAACATGGCGTTTCCTCCTTTGCCGCCCCGCAGGGCGGCGGTGTGCTGTCATTCTATGCGCCCGGCGGGGAGACCGTGCCGGAAAAATTGCAAAATCCTGTTTACTTTCACGCTTCACTTTGATAGAATATAAGGACGTAGAAGTGACGCCTGTACCTCTGATACGGACAGCGTGAATGCAGAAGCGGGAGGAACCATTTTGTCCAATAAGAAGAACAGAGAGCCCAGCGACCGGCTCTATGAGACCATCCTGTCCCTGCGGGACCTGGACGAGTGCAAGAAATTTTTCTCAGACCTGTGTACGGTGGCCGAACTGCGGGCCATGGAGCAGCGCTTCGAAGTGGCCCTTCTCCTCAGCGACGGGATGATCTACAATGAAATTTTGGAGCGCACCGGCGCCAGCAGCGCCACCATCAGCCGGGTGAACCGGTCCCTCCAGTATGGGGCTGACGGCTATCAGACCGTACTGCCCCGGGTAAAGGAGAAGATGCGCAGAGATGGCGAGCTATGAGTTTCTGGCCGGGTGCTATGACGAGCTGACCACCGACGTGGGCTACCGCGCCTGGGCCGACTATCTGGAAAAGCACTTTGCCCGGGCCAAGCTCCCCGTCCACACGGTGCTGGACTTGGCCTGCGGCACGGGCAGCCTCACCTGGGAGCTGGCGCGGCGGGGCTATGAGATGATCGGCGTGGACCAGTCGGAGGACATGCTGGCGCAGGCCAGCGAGAAGGGGGAGGGCTTCTCCGGGGAAAAGCCCATCTTCCTCCACCAGTCCATGGACAAGCTGGATTTGTACGGCGCCATCGACGCCTGCGTCTGCTGCCTGGACAGCGTGAACTATGTGACCCGGCCCGCCCAGCTGGAGCGGGCCTTTGCGCGGGTATGCCTCTTCCTGATGCCCGGCGGGATTTTTATTTTTGACATCAATACCCCGGAGAAGCTCCGGGCCCTGGACGGGCAGGTCTTTTTGGATGAGACGGAGGACGCCTACTGTGTCTGGCGGGCGGAGTACTCCAAGCGGCGGCGGATATGCACCTATGCGATGGACCTCTTCCGCCTGACCCCCTCGGGCCTGTGGGAGCGGGGGGAGGAACTTCACGAGGAGTACGCCTATGAGCCCGATGAGCTGGAGGAGATGCTCCGCCGGGCGGGCTTCTCCCACATCCGGAGGTACGGGGAGCGGAAGCTGCGCGCCCCGCGCCCCGGGGAGGAGCGGATCTTTTTTACAGCACGAAAGGATTAACCGATATGGCAGATCAGATTGTACGCGTACTGGCCAAGGACGCGCCGGTCAAGGCCAGCGCCATCTCCGCCCGGGATCTGGTGGAGCGGGCGCGGCAGATTCACAAGACTCTCCCGGTGGCCACGGCGGCCCTGGGGCGGGCGCTGATGGGCTGCTCCATGATGGGAAACCAGCTCAAGGAGCAGGACGGCGCCGTTACCCTCCAGATCAAGGGAGGCGGCCCTCTGGGATCGATCACAGTGACTTCAGACAGCCAGGGCAACGTCCGGGGCTATGTCCAGAACGGAGCGGTGGAGCTCATGGAGAAGGCCCCCGGCAAGCTGGACGTGGGCCGGGCAGTGGGGGTGGACGGCACCCTCACCGTCATCAAGGACATCGGCCTGAAGGAGCCCTATGTGGGCCAGGTGGGCCTCCTCTCCGGGGAGATCGCCGACGACCTGACGGCCTACTTTGCTGAGAGCGAGCAGATCCCCTCTGCCTGTGCCCTGGGGGTGCTGGTGGACACCGATCAGAGCGTCCAGTGTGCCGGCGGCTATCTCATCCAGCTCCTGCCCGGGGCCGGCGACGAGGTTATCACCAAGGTGGAGCAGGGCGTGGCCCGGGTGGGGGCGGTTACAGGCGCCTTGAAAGAGGGCATTTCTGCGCTGGATCTGGTGCGGCAGGTGCTCTCCGGCTTCGAGCTGGAGGTGCTGGAGGAGTCCCCGGTGGAGTACCGCTGCTATTGCAGCCGGGAGCGGGTGACCCGGGCCCTCATCAGTCTGGGCCGGGAGGAGCTGCGCGCCCTCATCGACGAGCAGGGAGAGGCTGAATTGACATGCCAGTTCTGCGACCAGGTCTACCACTACAAGCGGGAAGAGCTGGAGGAACTCCTGGCCAGCATCTAAGTTCCGGGGCCCCGCCAAACGACTTGAAAATTTTTCTCAAAAAGAGGTTGACTTTGGCGGGGCCCTTTGGTATAATAACTTTCGCCGTGTGAAACACGACGGCGCAGGCCTCATCCAAGACGCACAGGGGAGCATAGCTCAGCTGGGAGAGCGCATGCCTTACAAGCATGATGTCACAGGTTCGAGCCCTGTTGTTCCCACCATACTTATATGGCGCGGTAGTTCAGTTGGTTAGAACGCCGGCCTGTCA
>CALXCU010000053.1 GCA_944386885.1 uncultured Oscillospiraceae bacterium
TGCCAATCAGTATGTCCCGTGGGCAATTTTTACCTGGAGGGCGGCAAGGCCAGGAGGAAGCAAACTACCTGCGAATTCTGCCTGGCCTGCGCCCAGAACTGCCCGCAGAAGGCCATCGGACTGAGTATGGCGGACAAAAATCCGGGTGCGCGCTACCGCAATCCCCATATCTCCCTGCAAGAGATTATCCAAGCAAACGCAAATTCATAAAAGGAGTGTCTTATTATGACGGCCATCACACTGAACGACGGCAACAAAATCCCCGCAGTGGGCTTTGGGGTGTTCCTGATCCCTACCGGCGGCCCCACCTACGACGCGGTGCGGACGGCGCTCGATGCCGGGTACCGGCACATCGACACGGCGGCCGCCTACTTCAACGAGGCGGACGTGGGCCGCGCCGTCCGGGACAGCGGCATCCCCCGGGAGGAGATCTTCATCACCAGCAAGCTGTGGCTCCAGGACTACGGCTACGAGGCGGCAAAGAAGGGCTTGGACACCTCGCTGGAGAAGCTGGGGCTGGACTATGTAGACCTCTACCTGCTCCACCAGCCCTACGGCGATGTGGCGGGCGCGTGGAAGGCGCTGGAGGAGGCCAAGGCGGCGGGCAAGATCCGCTCCATCGGCGTGAGCAACATGACGCCGAGGATCTGGAAGGAATTCGTTCCCCAGTTTGAGACGATTCCTGCGGTCAACCAAGTGGAGTGCAACCCCTTCTTCCAGCAGCGGGAGCTGCGGGAACTGCTGGCGGGGGACAACGTGAAGATCGAGGCCTATCAGCCTCTGGGCCACGGGGACAGCAGCCTGCTCTCCCACCCCGTCATTGCCAGGCTGGCCGAGAAGTACGGGAAGAACGCCGGACAGGTCATCCTGCGCTTTGAGGTGCAGGACGGGCTGATCGTCCTGCCCAAGTCCACCAACCCGGAGCGGATCGCTGGCAATCTGAATATCTTTGACTTTACACTGACGGAGGACGAAATGGACGCGCTGCACGCACTGGACACCGGCAGGGGCCGCCACGACCCGGAGGCCCCCGGCGTGGCGGAGATGCTGCTGGCAAACTATAAAATCCACGATTGATACAGGAGGAAGCTATCATGAGGAAGAATTTTGGCGCGCAGCCCTTTCTGTACCCCCAGCTCGTTATGATCGTCGCCAGCTATGGCAAGGACGGGACACCGGACGCCATGAACGCCGCCTGGGGCGGTATCGCGGGGGGCGATAAGATCTTCCTGTGTCTCAGCTCCAACCACAAGACCGTGGAGAACATCCTGGAGCGAAAGGCCTTTACCGTCAGCGTGGCGGACGAGGCCCATCTGGTGGAGGCGGACTATGTGGGGCTGGTCTCCGGAAACGATGTGCCCGACAAGCTGGAGCGCAGCGGATTCCATGTAACCAAGAGTGAATTTGTGGACGCGCCTGTGATCGACGAGCTGCCCCTTGTGCTGGAGTGCAAGCTGCTCCGTTATGATCCGGACTCCCACTTCATGCTGGGCCAGATCGTGAACGCCGGGGCGGACGAGGCGGTTCTGGACGATGCCGGAAGGATCGACCCGGCCAAGCTGAAGCCAATCACCTTTGATCCGGCCAACCGGACTTACTGGGGACTGGGCAAAAAGGTCGGCAATGCCTTTTCAGACGGCAGCAAACGGAACTAACAGCGGATGCCGCCTCCAGCCGCGGGCTGGAGGCGGCATCCGCTCCGGAAAAACGCCTCTGCTCTGTGAAGGGATGCTCCCGGGATATTACAAAAAGGTATATACTGCATAACTTTTCGAGACTTCTGCTGAAGTCTCGATTTTTCTATAATAAACCCAAAGGGTAGCGTAAGAGCTGCGCTGCAAGGAGTGAGGCGAGGATGCCATGAAGAACTTCCTTTTGGAATCCAGTGGGAAAATTATATTTGGCGGCGGATGTGTGCGGGAATATCTGGCCAGCTTTTCCAGAGAATATGGCCCCAATACATTGCTGGTCAGCGGGATGCGCTCCGGGCGGGAGAATGGCGCCTATGACGAGGTACTTCGGAGCCTGCGCGCTGCGGGGAAACGCGTCGTGGAGCTTTCCGGCGTTCAGCCAGGACCGGACTATGCCGCCGTCCAGACTGGGGCCAGGCTGGCCAGGGAGCAACAGGTCGATTTGATCTTAGGCGTTGGCGGCGGCTCTGTCACCGACTGCTGCAAGGCCATCTCCATGGCGGCAGTCTATCGCGGGGATCTCTGGTCTGACTTTTGGGCCCGGCGGGGGGTCGTGGATTTTCAACCGCTGCCTGTGGGAGTCGTTCCGACCACTTTGGGAAGCGGAGCGCTCAATGGCGTCGCGGTGCTGGCCCGCCAGACAGAAGGGGTGCGCGGCGCGCAGAACTACCCTCCGTGTTCCCCGCGTTTCATTCTATTTGACCCGGCCTATACCCGGACGCTGCCCTGCGTGCAAATCGTTTCCAGCGGCTTTCTGATCCTTAGCAGGGCTCTGGAGCTGTATTTTGCGCCGCCGGTAGAGACGAATGTGACAAATGCTCTGTTGGGGGCCATAATACGGAATGTTGCGCAGATGCTGAGGAAAGATAGAGAGCAGCTCCAAACGGATGCAGCACGCGCCGACTTGATGTGGGCCGGGGCCCTTGTAGGAAACGGCCTGCTCCAGGCCGGCAAGCAGTGCCGGTACCCTTGCCGCCGGGCAGCTCTTCGGCTTTCTGCCGATACCGGCCGTCCCTTTGCGCACTGTCTGTCGGTCCTTCAGTTGGAGGCCTACCGGATTGCCTGCAAAGAAGATCCTGTCAAACTGTCCCAGACAGCCGTGGCGGTGTGGGGCGTTATTCCGGCCGGGAAAGAGGACTCTGAAACGCTGGCGTTGGCCGGGGCAAATGCGCTGGAGTCCTTGCTCCACGGCCTGGGCCTTCCGACCCAGCCTCAGGACCTGGGCGTAACAGACTCGTCTGATTTCCAGACCCTTGTGGCGCAGGCGGCCGGCGCAGGCGGAGAACATCCCCCTCTCCTGCCGGCGGTCTGAGCGGCGGCTTCGGCCCAAAGCGGTTGCAGTCCTTGAACTTTTCGCATTTTTAGAGTAAGGAGCTAGTTGCCATGAAAGTGCTGTTGGTCAACGGCAGTCCCCATAAAGAGGGATGTACCTACACGGCCCTATGCGAGGTGGGGCGTACACTGAACTCTTGCGGTATCGATACCGACGTGGTATGGATCGGGAACAAGCTCCTCTCCGGTTGTATCGCCTGCCACAAGTGCACGGAGCGAAACAGTTGTATCTTCCAGGATTCTGTCAATGATTTCCTGAAGATCGCCGGAGCGTATGACGGCTTTGTCTTTGGTTCTCCCGTTCACTGGGGGGCTGCCACCGGCGCCCTCACCTCATTTTTAGACCGTGCTTTTTACGCCGACCTGAACGGCGGTGGAAATCGCTTTTACCTGAAGCCGGCGGCGGCCGTCCTGTCCGCCCGTCGGGCCGGAACTACCGCCACCTGGGATCAGCTCAATAAATACTTCGGCCTGATGCAGATGCCCATCATCACCTCCCGCTACTGGAATATGGTTCACGGAACAACTCCAAATGAGGTGCGGCAAGATCTGGAGGGGATGCAAACCATGCGTATTCTCGGCCGTAATATGGCCTTTTTCTTGAACTGCAAGGAGATCGCCCTTCGGCACGGGCTGCCGTTTCCCGTCCAGGAGCCGTTTCAATATACGAATTTTATCCGCAACTGAGCGATAACAACTGGTATATCCGAAAACAGCCTGCCGGCTGAAGCCGGCAGGCTGTCGTTTTTTTCTCTTGGTATCCCAGAGTAAATCAGAGGAGCAGGCATTTCTCCACATCCATTCGCCCAATGTACAGGTCATTTCTTGAACCTTGTTTGTGGGCTAAGACCGTAACATTTTTTGAACAAAGGACCTTACGATCTCATAAATGGAATAGGGGGCATACTTCACATGGGCCAGCTCCATAGCCTTCAACTGTTTGTCCGTGTGGGAGGTGTAGGGGTAGACGCCGAATAAGAACGGAAAGAATGCATAGAGAAAATCCTGCATATCGCTTGCCGCCATGCCGGGGAAGCATCTCTCCAGGCAGCAGGTGACCGCCCGCAGCGCACCCGCGTACGATTCTTTAAAGGCCACCAGGTTTTCCAGACGGCTGTTTCCCTCCATGTCATAGAGGTTCATGCTCATCAGCTTCAGCATGCAGCTCCGCTTTTCCAGAGTGCGGGCCAGCGCGTCTGCAAATTGTTCCACGGACAGCGGCGTATCCCGCCGGGCGAGTCCCTCCAGATCCGCAATCCACAGCTCGTGCTCCCGCTGAAGCAGAGCCAGAAAGATCTCCTCTTTCGTCTGAAAATAGTTATAGATAGAGGTGCGGGTAAAGGAGGTTTTCGCCCCGATGTCCCGGATGGTGATGTCCCGGAACCCCATGGTCTCATAGAGCGCGGCGCAGGCGTCGATGATCTCCTCTTTTCTGGCCTGGGTCAGTTCTTCCGATCCCTTTGGCATGGCCGCCTCACAGTCCCAGGACAGACTTGGCCCAGGCCGCCGCGCCGCTGTTCACCAGCTTGCCCGGCTTCCAATCCGCCTTGGGGCAGTGGTCCCGCAGGCTCTTTTCCGCCTTGCCGATGCCGCTGCCGCCAGAGGTGGCAAAGGGGATCACGGTCTTTCCGGAGAAGTCATAGCTCTCTAGGAACGTGTCCACGATACGTGGCTCTACATACGACCAGACGGGGAAGCCCACGAGGACCGTAGGGTATTGCTCCATGTTCTCCACCGGCTCAGCGATGGCGGGGCGGCAGTCCGGGTCATTCATCTCGACGGTGCTGCGGCTCTTCTTGTCCATCCAGTTCAGGTCCGCGCCGGTATAGGGCTCCACAGGGCGGATCTCATACAGGTCCGCATCCACGGCCTGCGCGATCTCGTTGGCGGCCCTGGCCGTCACGCCGCCGGCCGAAAAATAAGCGACCAATTTCTGACTCATTTCGTTTTGTTCCTCTCCTTACAGTTCAATCAGCTCATATGCCCGGGTCCCAAATCCCAGGTCGTCCGCTGCCTCGATGGTATGGATGCCGTTGCGGCTGTTGACCCGCTCCATAAAGTACTCTTTGCCGGGATCGTCGGAGTTCAGCACCAGGTCAATGCAAGCCTGATCGATGGCCACTGGATCCAAAGAGGCGAGCATTCCGATGTCCTTCATACAGGGATCCTCCGCCACGGCACAGCAGTCACAGTCCACAGATAGGTTCTTCATGACATTGATAAAGGCAATTTTCCCTTTGAAGTGCTCCACCACACTGGAGGCCGCGTCGGCCATGGCCTCGGGGAACTCCACGCTGTCGGCGTGCTGTTCCCAGGTTTGAAAGCGGTCGTCGGTCTTCCCGGCGGAGTGGATCAGCGCCTTGCCCGCCCGGGAGGCGCAGCCGATGGCCAGCTGCTTCAGGGCCCCGCCATAGCCGCCTGCGGGATGGCCCTTGAAGTGGGCCAGCACCAGCATGGAGTCGTAGTTCAGAATGTTCTTGCCCAGGTGGTTCTCCTTGAGGATCTTTCCATTCGGGATGGGCCAGACCACATCCGGACCCTCGGCATCCATCAGGTCCACGGTGAAATACTTGGTCCACCCGTGCTCTTCTATGAGCTTGAGGTGTGTCTCTGTGTGGTCACGGACTCCCTCCGTAGCGTCGCCATAAGCGGTATTGCACTCCACAATGGTACCATGGACTTCCTCCACCATTGGCCGCCAGAACTCTGGGTGCAGGAAATTCTGGTTCCCCTTTTCTCCGGAGTGGACCTTCACCGCCACCTTTCCGGGCAGCTCCCCCCCCAAGGCGTGATACAGGTCAACCACTTTTTCCGGGGTGATTTCCCGCGTGAAATAGACCTTTGCGCTCATTGTAAAACCTCCTCATGTGGATGAATACCGGCCTATCCGAATCCGGCGGCGGAAAAACAATGGCTCCGTCACAGCAGCCGGATGCGCCCGCCTTGCTCTGACATTATGTCAGCATCTGCAATATAGCACGATTCTGACGCAGTGTCAATCATATTTGAAAAATTGTTGAGGCCCATAAGAGAGGTTTGAAATTTCCGCTCCGCTTTTTCGTCCCCCGCTGTGCGGCTCTTTCCCCACAGACGGCGCAGTCATCCCATAGACCGCTTCAAATAGACGCCCGTCTTGCTGTCCCTGCAATTGCAGAGGTCTTCCGGCGTGCCCTGCGCCACGACCCTGCCGCCATGTACGCCGCCGCCCGGCCCCATGTCGATTACATAGTCGGCATTTCGGATGACATCCAAATCATGTTCGATGATGATCACTGTCGCGCCTTGGCCGATCAGGCGTTTGAAAATGTTGAGCAGGGTCTCTACATCCAGGGGGTGAAGCCCGATGGTGGGCTCGTCAAATACAAATACGGCGTCAGACTGCCCTTTTCCCATCTCGCCCGCCAGCTTCAGGCGCTGTGCCTCCCCTCCGGACAGGCTCGGCGTCTCCTCGCCCAGTGTGAGGTAACCCAGTCCAAGGTCGTGCAGCACCTGAAGCTTGCGGCTCACGTTCGGAAGGTCCGCACACGCCGCGAGCGCCTCGTCAACGCTCATATCCATCAGTTCCGGCAGGGCATAACCGGTATCCGCCCCCTTTGGGATCCTTCGGATGAGGCTTGCCTCCTTGGCGTATCGAGAGCCGCCGCAGTCCGGACAGGGGATATCCACATCCGGCAGAAACTGCACATCGAGCCGGATGGTTCCCGTTCCATCGCAGGTCGGGCAGCGCAGCGCCCCTGTATTGTAAGAAAAATCGCCCGGCCGATAGTGCTTTGCACTTGCGTCCGGCGTCTTTGCATAGACCTTGCGCAGCTCGTCATGCACGTCAGCGTAAGTGGCCACTGTAGAGCGCACATTGACTCCGATGGGCGTCGCGTCAATGAGCTTGACCTGCTGAATGCCCTCCGCCGTTATGGCGTTGACATGTTCCGGCAGCTTGGTTCCCCTGATCTTCGCCTCCAGCGCGGGGATCAGGCTCTCCAGAACCATCGTGGTCTTTCCAGAACCGGACACGCCTGTCACGGCGGTCATCCGGCCTTTGGGAAAATCTACCTCCAGCGGCTTTACCGTATGGATCTCGGAGGTGGACAGATGGATCACGCCGAGATCGAACATCTCCTTTGCAGGGGTATGATTTCCCACATCGATCCTCGTCTTGCCCGTGAGAAACCCCGCAATTTTCGACGCAGGATTCTCTTCTACCTCCGCTATGCTTCCCTGGGCGAGAATTCTGCCGCCGTTCGCGCCCGCGCCGGGGCCAAGCTCAATCAGCCAATCCGCCTCTTTCAGTACATTGGCATCATGGTCCACCAGGATGACCGTGTTCCCGTCGGAGAGCAGATCCTGCATGACGCCCGTCAGCCCTTCCAGATTGGCCGGATGCAGGCCGATGGACGGCTCGTCCAGCACATAGAGGACGCCGGTCGTCCGGTTCCGCACCGCCCTTGCCAGCTGCATCCGCTGGCGTTCTCCGGTGGAAAGCGTAGATGCCGCGCGGTCAAGGGTCAGATAGGAGAGCCCCAGGTCCATTAACCGCCTTGCCGCTCCCTGGAACGAGTCGCAGATGCTCTCGGCCATCGCACGCATTTCCTCCGGCAGGGAGTCCGGTACGCCCGCAACCCACTCCACCAGATCGGAAAGGGTCATCTCACAGGCTTCCGCAAGGGAAATTCCCCGCAGCTTCGGCGCGCGGGCGCTTTCGGAAAGTCTTGTGCCGCCGCAGTCCGGGCATATATCCTGCCGCAGGAATTTTTCCACCCGTTTCATGCCCTTTTCATCTTTGACTTTTGACAGGGCATTCTCCACCGTGTAGGTGGCGTTGAAATAGGTAAAGTCCAGATCGCCCGCCGCACCGCTGGTTTTATTTTGGTAGATGATACGTTTCTTGACGGCCGGTCCGTGAAAGACAATATCCCGTTCTTCTTGAGTCAAATCTTTAAAGGGGATATCTGTCCGGACGCCCATCGCGCGGGCCACATCTTTCATGAGCGACCACATCAGCGTCTGCCATGGCGCCACAGCGCCCTCGTCAATTGTCAAATTTTCATCCGGCACCAGCGTCGCTTCATCCACCGTGCGGATCATTCCGGTTCCGTCGCAGCGCTTGCACGCCCCGCGGGAGTTGAATGCCAACTCCTCCGCGCCCGGCGCAAAGAAATGCGCGCCGCACTCCGGGCACACCAATTCCAGGCCTGCGGCAACATTCAGAGAGGGCGCTACGGAGTGACCGTTCGGACAGCGATGGTTCGCCAGTCTGGAATACATCAGGCGCAGGCTGTTGAGCAGTTCCGTTCCGGTGCCGAATGTACTGCGGATGCCGGGAACGCCCGGTCTCTGCCGGAGCGCAAGCGCAGCCGGGACATAGAGCACTTCGTCCACCTGCGCCCTCTCCGCCTGGGTCATGCGCCGTCTCGTATAGGTGGAAAGCGCCTCTAAATACCTTCTGGACCCCTCCGCATAGAGGATGCCCAGGGCCAGCGACGACTTTCCGGAGCCCGACACACCGGCAATTCCGACTATTTTATGGAGCGGGATATCCACATCAAGGTTCTTCAGGTTATGCACACGCCCGCCACGGATTTGAATCTGCGACGGCGTTTTTGTTTCCTTTGCCTTCACGGCCTTCCCTCCTATTCGTCATCCCTTTGTATTGGAACCCCCAGTTCCCCCCGCTGCTCTTCTGCAAACATCTTCCGGCTCCAGGATAGCGGAATATTTTCTTCTTTCGGAGCGCAGACAGACCAGATAATAGGCTGTATAAGCCTCTCCATCGCGGATGGGGATGGTGACCCGCCCTTCCGATTCGCAGCCCCGCTCCACCGCCCGGTCTGAACTGAACGCGGGCAGCGTGGAGGAGTCCACCAGCTCGTGTAAGGTCTCCAGGCTGTCCTGGGCCAGCAGCCTGCTGTGCGGCAGCTTCCGCCTGCAAAGCTCCACCCAGAAGGCGGCGTTCCGGTGGGCCAGAATGCTCAGGCCGTCCAAGTCCTGGAAGGAGACCTCTTTTTGAGACGCCAGAGGATGGCCGTCCGGCAGAGTAATGCAGAGCTGTTCATCGAAATATCTCTGACAGAAAAGGTCCTCTGCATCCGGCAGCTCGTGGAGCACCGCCAGCTGATACGTCCGGTTCCGCAGGCCCGCGATCAGTTTCTCGTCGCTGCTGATCTCAGACGTAATGGACATTCCGGCAAACCGCTCCTGCAACACCGGCAGCAGTCGGTAGACCGGCAGCGCTGCGCAGGCTCCCAAAAGGTATAACTCTGATTGATATAAGCATATCCCAACGGCATTTTACAGTCAAGAAAATCAGACTTATACTAGGTGCAGAACCGATGCATGGGCCTCTATAATGATGCCCAGTCCCTGTTCTTTGCGCGGCAAATAGGCCGGGGAACAGCAGGGAGCTCAAGGTCAAGGGGGAATCTCTTATGAGAAATGTAGAAAACAAAGTGGTCATCATCACCGGCGCGTCGTCCGGTATCGGCGAAGCCACCGCCAAGACGCTGGCAGAAAACGGCGCTAAGGTCGTTCTGAGCGCCCGCCGGGAGGACCGGCTTGCAACGCTGGCCGGGGAGATCGGCGGAAACGCCGCCTGGCTGAAGTCGGATGTCACCAGCCTGGAGGATATGCAGGCGCTGGTCAAGCTGGCCAAGGAGAAGTTCGGCAAGGTGGACGCCGTTTTTGCCAATGCAGGGATCATGCCCGGCGGGAACATGTCCGAACAGAAGGCAGAGGACTGGATGGGCATGGTGGAGGTCAACATCAAAGGCGTATTAAACGTCATGGCCGCCGTTCTGCCGGAGTTCATCGCCCAGAAGCGCGGCCACATCGCCGTAACCTCCTCCGCAGCAGCCCTGCGGTCAGTCCCGGGCAATGCGGTCTATTGCGGCACCAAGCACTTTGTCCGGGCCATGCTGGACTCCTTCCGCATGGAGGCCGCAGCGGAGGGCACCAATATCCACGCCACCACCATCTATCCCGGCGCCGTCAAGACCGAGCTGCTGAACACCATCGCCCCCTCGGAGACCAAGGCCATGGTGGAGAAGTTCTACGAGGAAGCGGGTCTGACGCCGGACGTCATCGCCAACGCTGTGTTGTACGCCATCTCACAGCCGGACCATGTGAACGTCTCCGATCTGGTGGTGCGGCCCAGCAAAGAGGCATAACGGGCAGATTCTGGAA
>CALXCU010000054.1 GCA_944386885.1 uncultured Oscillospiraceae bacterium
CTGCTTAGAAGGCAGTTGCTCTATCCACCTGAGCTACAGGCGCATGTGGAGCGGGTGATGGGAATCGAACCCACGCGACCAGCTTGGAAGGCTGGGATTCTACCATTGAACTACACCCGCATGGGATTGAACAAATCAGCAATGTCAGCTTGAATATGATAACATAGGAAACGGGGATTGTCAATGTCTTTTTGAAAAATTTCCTGCGCATGGGTGGGAGAATGCGCAGGCGGAACAGGAGCGGAGCGCACGGGACGGCCCTTTGGAATAGGATGGAGGGCGGGGAGGGGTCTTCCCGCGCACTTGGAAGGATCAGGAGGACATTCCTATGGACATACTGAGGAAGCTCAGCACCCTGGCCGTGGGTGAGGCGGGGCGAGTCACCACGGTGGAGGCCGAACCGGCCATGGCCCGGCGGCTGCTGGACCTGGGCCTGGTACCCGGTACCCGGGTGGCCTGCGTGGCCCGGAGCCCGGCAGGGGATCCGGCGGCCTATCGGGTGCGGGGAGCGGTCATCGCCCTGCGCGGCGGCGATGCGGCGGGCATCCAGGTGACAGCGGAGGAGGTCTGCCCCCAGGCGGAGGCGGCCCTGGCGGGATGGGACTGACGGCGGCTGCCACCGGCCGCCGGGCGGCGGACCGGGAGGGATGGGGGCAGCGGGAGCCCGGAGAGCGGCTGGTCGCCCTGATGGGCAACCCAAATGTGGGGAAATCCACCCTCTTCAACGCCCTGACAAAATTACATCAGCATACGGGGAATTGGTCTGGAAAGACGGTGGCGGCCGCCTGGGGCCGGTGCGTCTTTCAAGGGAGGACGTACCGTCTTGTGGACCTGCCCGGGACCTATTCCCTGAAGACCCGGTCGGCGGAGGAGGCGGTGGCCCGGGATTTTCTCTGTCTGGGAGGGGCCGACGCGGCGGTGGTGGTGTGCGACGCCACCTGCTTGGAGCGGAATTTAAATCTGGCGCTCCAGACCGTGGAGCTCATGCCCTGCACAGTGGTGTGTGTCAACCTGCTGGATGAGGCGGCGAAACGGGGGGTGGAGGTGGATTTAGAGGTCCTCTCGGCCCGGCTGGGGGTCCCGGTGGTGGGCACGTCGGCCAGCCGGGAGGAGGGCCTGGGGGAACTGATGTCCGCAGTGGAGCGGGCGATCGCCGGGGGCGTAAAGGCTCCGCCGCCCCGCTACCTGCCCCCCATTGAGAAGGCTGTGGCCCCCCTGACACAGGCGCTGGAGGGCAAGACGGGCCCGCTGCCCGCCCGGTGGGCGGCGGCCCGGCTGCTGGAGGGGGACAAAGGGGCCCTGGATGTCCTGCGGCGGGCGGCAGGGGAGGTTTGGCGGGAGGAGGTTCCCGCCGCCTGCCTGAAAGAGGCCCGGACAGCCCTTGCCCGGGCTGGGCTGGAGGGCCGGGCCCTGGGAGAGCGGATGGCTGAGAGCCTGGTGTGGGCCGGGGAGGACATCGCCTACGCCGCGGTCCGCCAGGATGGGGAGCAGGACCGCCGGGACCGGCGGCTGGACCGGCTCCTCACCAGCCGCGCCACGGGCATTCCCCTGATGCTCCTGCTGCTGGCGGGGGTGCTGTGGCTGACCATGGCGGGGGCCAATATTCCCTCCCAGTGGCTCTCGGCGGGGCTGTTCTGGATCGAGGAGCGGCTGACAGCGCTTTTCCAGGCCCTGGGTGCGCCGGAGTGGC
This sequence comes from uncultured Oscillospiraceae bacterium, assembly GCA_944386885.1. Taxonomy (GTDB): domain Bacteria; phylum Bacillota; class Clostridia; order Oscillospirales; family Oscillospiraceae; genus Pseudoflavonifractor_A. The sequence goes on from CALXCU010000054.1 coordinate 1,691, forward strand.
TCCACGGGGCCCTGGTGCTGGGGATGTGGCGGTGCCTGGCCTGGGTGGTTTCGGTGATGCTCCCCCCGATGGCGGTCTTCTTCCCCCTCTTCACCCTGCTGGAGGATTTTGGATACCTGCCCCGGGTGGCCTTTGTGCTGGATCACGCCTTCCGGAAGGCCAGAGCCTGCGGCAAACAGGCGCTAACCATGTGCTTACCGTCTCGGGGGGATGCGGACGTCTGCGGAGGGCGGGCAAGAGATGGATATATTTTCCAATACTCAGCGGAGATTGGCAGGTTTCCCGGCAGAAATTCGAGCGCTTTGCGGGAAAAGCGGGGCTTCCGGGGAGATTCCGTTGCCAAACCCGGGCGGACAGGGCGGAGACCATGCGCGGATGTAGAAAATAGACCGGGACGGGGCGGCGGAACAGGGTGGGAAACCGCCGCAAATCCAGCCGTGGCGCGGCTTTGGGCGATGCTGAGCTGGGAAAGGAGGGGACACAAGATATACTTTACAAAAAACGGACAGGCACTATATAATGTACAGGCAGAGTAATGGAGACCCATCTCCCTGGTCCACGGGGGGATGGCGCTTCTTTTCACGGAATGATAAAAAGGAGAGAGCTTATGAAGATCATGAAGCGCAGCGGCGTGGAGGCCCAGTTCGACCGGGAGAAGATCGCCGCGGCGGTGGGGAAGGCCAACCGCTCCACCGGCCAGGCCCCTGAGCTGACGGAGGAGCAGATTGAAGCCATGGCCCGGGAGATCGAGGCCGACTGCCTGGAGCTGGGCCGGGCCCCCTCGGTGGAAGAGGTCCAGGAGATGGTGGAGACCGCCCTGATGAAAGAGGGCGCCTATGAGACCGCCAAGCACTACATCCGCTACCGCTACGACCACAACCTGCGCCGGGCGGCCAACACCACCGACAATCAGATCCTCTCCCTCATCGAGTGCAACAACGAGGAGGCCAAGCAGGAGAACTCCAACAAGAACCCCACCGTCAATTCGGTGCAGCGGGACTACATGGCCGGCGAGGTCTCCAAGGACATCACCCGGCGGCTCCTTCTGCCCCCTGAGATCGTGGAGGCCCACGAGGCGGGCATCATCCACTTCCACGACATGGACTACTACGCCCAGCACATGCACAACTGCGACCTGGTGAACCTGGAGGACATGCTTCAGAACGGCACCGTCATCTCGGGCACCATGATCGAGAAGCCCCACAGCTTCTCCACCGCCTGCAACATCGCCACCCAGATCATCGCCCAGGTGGCCTCCAACCAGTACGGCGGGCAGTCCATCTCCCTGACCCATCTGGCCCCCTTCGTAGAGGTCTCCCGCCAGAAGATCCGCGCTGAAGTGCTGGCGGACCTGGCCATCTGCGGCGGGTCCACCGACCCGGACGTGGTCCACCGCATTGTGGAAAAGCGCCTGCGGGAGGAGATCCGCCGGGGCGTGCAGACCATCCAGTACCAGGTGGTCACCCTCATGACCACCAACGGGCAGGCCCCCTTCATCACCGTGTTCATGTACCTGGGGGAGGCCAAGAACGAGCAGGAGAAGAAGGACCTGGCCCTCATCATTGAGGAGACCCTGAACCAGCGCTACCAGGGTGTGAAGAATGAGGTGGGCGTGTGGATCACCCCCGCCTTCCCCAAGCTCATCTATGTGCTGGAGGAGGAGAACGTCCACCCCGATTCCCCCTACTACTACCTCACCAAGCTGGCCGCCCGCTGCACCGCCAAGCGAATGGTCCCCGACTACATCTCGGAGAAGGTCATGCTCCAGAACAAGGTGGACCAGAACGGCGAGGGCCACTGCTACACCTGCATGGGCTGCCGCTCCTTCCTCACCCCCTATGTGGACCCGGAGACCGGCAAGCCCAAGTACTACGGCCGCTTCAACCAGGGCGTGGTGACCATCAACCTGGTGGACGTGGCCCTCTCCTCCGGCGGGGATATGGAGCAGTTCTGGAAGATCTTTGACGAGCGGCTGGAGCTGTGCTACCGGGGCCTCATGTGCCGCCACAACCGCCTGAAGGGCACGCTCTCCGACGCGGCCCCCATCCTCTGGCAGTACGGCGCCATCGCCCGGCTGAAGAAGGGAGAGCCCATTGACAAGCTGCTCTACAACGGCTACTCCACCATCTCCCTGGGCTACGCCGGCCTCTATGAGTGCGTCAAATATATGACCGGCAAGTCCCATACCCACCCGGATGCCACCCCCTTCGCCCTGAAGGTCATGGAGCACATGAACCAGGCCACCGCCCGCTGGAAGGCCAAGGAGCACATCGACTTCTCCCTCTACGGCACCCCCATGGAGTCCACGACCTACCGCTTTGCCAAGTGCCTGCAAAAGCGCTTTGGCATCATCCCCGGGGTCACCGACAAGGCCTACATCACCAACAGCTACCACGTCCACGTCACCGAGGAGATCGACGCCTTCACCAAGCTCTCCTTTGAGGCCCAGTTCCAGACCCTCTCCCCCGGCGGGGCCATCAGCTATGTGGAAGTGCCCAACATGCAGAACAATATCCCCGCGGTCCTGCGCCTGATGCAGTTCATCTACGACAACATCATGTACGCCGAGCTCAACACCAAGAGCGATTACTGCCAGGTGTGCGGCTACGACGGGGAGATCGGCATTGTGGAGGAGGACGGCAAGCTCATCTGGGAGTGCCCCAACTGCCACAACCGCAACCAGGATAAGATGAACGTGGCCCGACGGACCTGCGGATACATCGGCACCCAGTTCTGGAACCAGGGCCGCACCCAGGAGATCCGGGAGCGGGTCCTCCACCTGTAAGCAGGGAGGCGGAACAGGTGAACTACGCCGCCATCAAGCGCCGGGACATTGCCGACGGCCCCGGCGTGCGGGTGTCCCTCTTCGTCTCGGGGTGCACCCACCGCTGCAAGGGCTGCTTCAATGAAGAGGCCCAGGATTTCGCCTATGGGGAGCCCTTCACACCGGAGGTGGAGAAGGCCCTGCTGGAGGACCTGGCCCCCTACTATGTGGACGGGCTCACCCTCCTGGGCGGGGAGCCCTTCGAGCCGGCCAACCAGCGCGCCCTGCTGCCCTTTGTGCGCCGCTTCAAGGCCCGCTTCCCGGGGAAGGACGTGTGGGCCTACACCGGCTATGTCTACGAGACCGAGCTCCTCCAGCCCAGCCGCGCCCGGTGCGAGGCCACCGACGAGCTTCTCTCCCTCGTGGACGTGCTGGTGGACGGGGAGTTTGTGGAGGAGCAGAAGGACATCACCCTCCTCTTCCGGGGCTCTGCCAACCAGCGGCTCATCGACCTCAACGCGACCCGGCAGAGAGGGGAGACCGTCCTCTGGCAGCCGGAGGATTGAGGGAGACTTGGAACCAGAGACAAAACCGCCCCCGCGCCGGAAACGGCGCGGGGGCGGTATTTTCAGGGCCAAAAAATCAGTGCAGGCGCCAGATGTCCCGGTTGTACTCGGCAATGGTGCGGTCGGAGGAGAAATACCCCGACTTGGCGATGTTGAAGAGCATCTTCCGGGCCCAGGCGGGGCGGTCCTCATAGCCGGCCAGAGCCCGCTCCTTGACGGAAATATAGTCCTCCACATCCAGCAGGGCCATAAAATAGTCCTTGTGCTTCATGTCCCGCCACAGGGCGGCCAGGGCCGCCGGGTCCCCCACCGAGAGCAGTTCCGGCGAGACCAGGAAGTCCACCAGGTACTCCACGCCGGGGCGGTGGTAGTGCTCCAGGCTGCGGTAGCTCCCCTCTTGATAGAGGCGGATGACCTCCTGGCTGGAGGCGCCGAAGGTGTAGATGTTTTCGGGACCCACCAGCTGGGCGATCTCCACATTGGCCCCGTCCAGGGTGCCCAGGGTCACCGCGCCGTTGGCCATGAACTTCATCTTGCCCGTGCCGCTGGCCTCCTTGGAGGCCAGCGAGATCTGCTCGGACAGGTCGCAGGCGGGGATGAGCTGCTCGGCCCAGGAGACATTGTAGTTCTCCACCATCACCACCCGCAGCCAGGGGCGCACCTGGGGGTCGGCGTCGATGAGGGCCTGAAGGGAGAGGATCAGGTGGATGATGTGCTTGGCCATTTCATAGGCCGGGGCGGCCTTGGCCCCAAAGAGGACGGTGATGGGGCGGGCGGGGAGGCGGCCGCCCTTGATCTCCAGATATTTGTAAATGACGTACAGGGCGTTCATCTGCTGGCGCTTGTACTCGTGCAGGCGCTTGACCTGGATGTCGAAGATGGACTCCACGTCCAGCTCCACCCCCTGCCGCGCCCGCAGGGCGCGGCATAGGCGCTCCTTGTTGGCCCGCTTGATGGCCAGCAGCTCCTCCAGGGCGGCGTCGTCCCCCTCCAGGGCCAGCAGCTCCTCCAGCGCGGCGGGATCGGTCTTCCAGCCCGGGCCGATGCGGGCGGTCAGGAAGTCCGACAGGGCCGGGTTGCACACCTCCAGCCAGCGGCGGAAGGTGACGCCGTTGGTCTTGTTGTGGAACTTCTCTGGGTAGAGGTCGTAGAAGGGCTTGAGCTCGGTATGCTTGAGGATCTCGGTGTGCAGGGCGGCCACGCCGTTGACCGAGTAGCCGAAATGGATGTCCAGATCGGCCATGTGGACCCGGCCCTCCCCGTACAGGATGGCGGTGCGGGGGTCGTCCGAGCGCGCCCGGGCCCGGCGGTCCAGCTCCCGGAGAATGGGGAGCAGCTGGGGGGCCACCGTCTCGATGAAGGAGAGGGGCCACTTCTCCAGGGCCTCGGCCAGGATGGTGTGGTTGGTGTAGGCACAGGTGTGGGAGACCTGCTCAATGGCCGCCTCCATGGAGAGCCCCCGCTCCAAAAGCAGGCGGATGAGCTCCGGGATGACCATGGAGGGGTGGGTGTCGTTGATCTGCACGGCCACATGCTGGCTGAGGGTCTCCGGGGAGAAGCCCCGCTCCTCCAGCTGGGCGAGGATGAGCTGGGCCCCGGCGGAGACCAGGAAATACTGCTGGTAGACCCGCAGCAGCTGCCCGGCCTGGTCGCTGTCGTCGGGATAGAGGAAGGAGGTCAGGCAGTGGGGGATGTCCCCCTTGTCGAAGGCGATGCCGTGGGCCGGGGCGGGGGCGGGGCGCTCCACGTCAAAGAGGTGCAGACGCCCGGCGGTGCCGGTGTGGGCGCCGGGGATGGCGATGTCATAGAGCACCGCCTGGAGCGTGAAGCCGCCAAAGGGGACGGAGAAGGATCTCCCCGTTGGGATGAGCCAGCTCTCCGCCTCCAGCCAGGGGTCGGGCTCCTCATGCTGCTTGAGGTCCTGGAATTTCTGCCGGAAGAGGCCGTAGTGGTAGTTGAGGCCCACCCCGTCCCCGTTTAGGCCCAGGGCGGCGATGGAGTCCAGGAAGCAGGCGGCCAGCCGCCCCAGCCCGCCGTTGCCCAGGGAGGGCTCCCGCTCCTGCTCCTCCAGCGCGGAGAGAGAGCGGCCCATCCCGGCGAGCAGCTCCCGGGCCTCCTCAAAGAGTCCCAGGGCCAGCAGGTTGTTGCTCAAGAGCTTGCCCATCAAAAACTCCGCCGAGAAATAGTAGAGCTTCCGCGCTCCCGCCGGGGCGGGCCGGGCGGCGGCGAGCTGCTGGGTCACCGCCATCAGGGCGTGGAAGAGCTGGGCGTCGTCACACTGCTCGGGGGGGAGCTGGTACCGCTCCAGGGTCTTGGCCCGCAGGCGCTGGGACAAATTCATAGGGAACACTCCTTTTTTTCAGATGGGCGGCGTCAAGCCATGCGCCCGTAGCAGGCGGTCATGCGCCGGATGCGCCCGGCCAGCTCCGGGGAGAAGTCCGCCCGGGCGGCACGCCACCGCCAGTTGGTCCCCACGGTGGAGGGCTGGTTCATCCGGGCCTGGTTGTCCAGGCCCAGGTAGTCCTGCATGGGGATGACGCACCACTTGGCCACCGAGGACATGGCCGCGCGGATCATGTCCCAGTGCAGGGGCTCTGAGGCGTCCTCCCCGCGGCCCAGATACTCCCGCACCAGGGCCCGCTCCTCCGGGAGGATGTTCTGATACCAGCCCTCCACCGTCTCGTTGTCGTGGGTGCCGGTGTAGACCACACAGTTGGGGGTGTAATTGTAGGGGAAGTACTCGGCCGCCCCCGAGGAATCCCGGGAGTCGAAGGCGAACTCCAGCACCTTCATGCCCGGAAAGCCGCACTGTGCCACCAGCTGCCGCACCGAGTCGGTGAGATAGCCCAGGTCCTCGGCAATGAGGGGCTTTTCGCCCAGGGCGGTGCGCACCGCGTCGAAAAGGGCGCGGCCGGGGCCGGGCTTCCACACGCCGCCCAGGGCGTTCTCCGCGCCGTAGGGGATGGCAAAGTACTCGTCAAAGCCCCGGAAGTGGTCGATGCGCACCACGTCGTAGCGCCGGTAACAGTGCTCCAGGCGGTGGATCCACCAGGCAAAGCCGCTGGCGCGGTGGTAGTCCCAGTCATAGAGGGGATTGCCCCAGAGCTGCCCGGTGGGGGAGAAGCCGTCCTTGGGCACCCCGGAGACCCCGGTGGGACGGCGGTCCCCGTCCAGCTGGAAGAGCTCTGGGTTGGCCCATGTGTCCGAGGAGTCAAAGGCCACATAGATGGGGATGTCCCCGATGATCTGGACGCCCCGGTCGTTGGCGTACCGCTTCAAGGCTCCCCACTGCCGGGCAAATTCATACTGCAAAAAGGACTGGAAGGAGATTTCCCCGGCCAGTTCCTCCCGGGCCTGGGCCAGGGCCTCCGGCTCCCGCAGGCGCAGCGGGTCCTCCCAGGTGTCCCAGGAGGCGCCGCCCCGGGCGTTCTTGAGGGCCATAAAGAGGGCGTAGTCCTCCAGCCAGCTCCGGTTTTCCGCCTGGAAGGCCCGGTATTCCGGCTCCTGCGCCCCCTTCCAGCGGCTGAAGGCCCGGCGCAGGAGGGGGTAGCGGTTTTCATAGAGCTTATCGTAGGCCACCCGCCCCGGGTCGTCCCCCCAGTCCGCCCCCGCGCACTCGGCGGGGGTGAGCAGGCCCTCCTCCGCCAGTACGTCCAGATCGAGGAAATAGGGGTTGCCCGCGAAGGTGGAGAAGGACTGATAGGGGCTGTCCCCAAAGCCGGTGGGGCCCAGAGGGAGGATCTGCCAAAAAGTCTGTCCCGCCTGGACCAGCCAGTCCACAAAGGCGTAGGCTTCCTTGGAAAAGCAGCCGATCCCATAGGGGGAGGGCAGGCTGCTGATGGGCATTAAGATTCCGCTTGCGCGCATAGGTGTTCCTCCAATCGCCCGGTGATCATCACCCCAAAGTGGTCGGAGACCACCGGGCCGTTTGTTCCGTCCAGCAGGACCTGGGAGCAGGCCACCTCCACGGGGCGGCTGCACAGAATATAGTCGATGCGCATGGCCCCCGGGCCGGGCCTCTCCCGCCAGCCGTCAATGGCGCCGGGGACGGTGGCCCCGCCGGAGCGGGAGCGGGCCAGGCGGTAGGTATCCAGCCAGCCCCGGCCGGTCACATAGTCGTAGCCGGTCCCCCGCTCCCCGGCGGGGCTGTTCAAATCCCCCAGGATGAAGCAGGGGAGGGCGGGGTCCGCCCCGGCCTCCACCCGCCGCCACTGTGCGGGAAAGGGGTCCTGCTCGTCCTCCCACCAGCCCATGTGGACGCACAGGAACTGAGCGGGGATCCCGTCCGCCGCCGTACAGATGGACAGGGCCTTGCGTACCCGCCAGTTTTCCATGGCGTGGTCCCGGGTGGTGTACCAGGCCCGGGCGGACTGGATGGGAGCGCGGGAGAAGAGGGCCAGGCCCTCCTCGTAGATGTCATAGCCGATCTTGGCGGGGGACCAGGTCCACTCCATGGGCCAGCCCCCCGCCCGCAGCAGGGCGGACAGGCGCAGGGCGTGATTGTCCGCCCGGAGCACGGCCTCCCCGCAGGGGGAGTACCCCGCCCGCCCCTCCGGCGGAGCGGGCGGGGCGGAGCGGGTCTGGTTGACCTCCTGGAGGGCGATGACGTCGGGCTTCCGCCGCAGCACCTCCGCGGCGAAGGCGGCCAGTTTGGCCTCGTAATCGGGTTCCACCAGGCTGTGGCAGTTCAGGGTCAAGAGTTTCATGGTACGCTCCCCAATCGATGGTTACAGCAGGTCGTTGATGTCGGACTTCAGCACGTCGGCCTTGGGTCCGTAAACCGCCTGAATGCCGGTGTCCTTTTTCACCAGGCCCAGGGCGCCCTCGGCCTTCCAGCCGGCCAGGTCGGCCACCTTCTCGGGGTCTTTCACAGTCACGCGCAGACGGGTCATGCAGGCGTCCACGTCCACAATGTTCTCCCGTCCGCCCAGCAGGGCGATGATGCGCTCTGCCTGGCTGGAGCCGCCGGAAGAGGCCGGGGCGGAGGGGGAAGAGGTGTCCTCGCCGCCCTCGTCGTCAATATAGTTGCCCAGGCGGCCCGGGGTGGCGAACTGGAATTTGCCGATCATGAAGTAGGAGACCAGGTAGCCGATGACGAAGAAGACCGCCACGCAGATGACAAAGTTGAGCACATCCCCGCCCAGTCCGGCGGTGAAGGACATAGGCAGGCGGCTGAGCAGCTCCAGATTGCCGAAGGAGTGCAGGCGCAGGTCGATGACGCCGGCCATGGCGAAGGCCACGCCCTGGAGGACGGCGTAGACAATATACAGGGGGATGGCGCAGAACATGAACATAAACTCCAAAGGCTCGGTCACGCCGGTGAGGAGCACGGCGGCGATGGTGGAGATGAACATGGACTTGTAGCGGCTGCGCTTGTCGGGGTCCACCCGGCGAAGCATGCCCACGGCGATGCCGATGAGCAGGCCGGTGGCGCCGATCATCTGGCCCACCTTAAAGCGGGCGGGGGTGACGGAGGTGAGCAGCTCCTGATACCCGGCCATGTCGCCGGCGTTTTTCAGGTTGATGAGATCGGTCACCCAGGCCAGCCACAGGGGGTCCTGGCCGAAGACCTGGGTCCCGGCGTTGGCGCCGGTGAGAATGGCATAGGTGCCGCCGAAGGAGGTGTAGTTCATGGGGATGGTGAGCATGTGGTGGAGTCCGAAGGGGAGGAGCAGCCGCTCCAGAGTGCCGTAGATGAAGGGCGCCAGGATGGGGGAGGTCTCGGAGGAGTTGGCGATCCAGATGCCGAAGGCGTTGATGCCGCCCTGGATCACCGGCCAGACCACCGCCAGCACCAGGGCGACCACCACCGACCAGAAGATGACCACCATGGGCACAAAGCGCTTGCCGTTGAAGAAGGAGAGCACCTCGGGCAGGCGGCGGTAGTTATAGTACTTATTATAGATCGTGGCGCCCAGGAAGCCGGAGATGATGCCGATAAACACGCCCATGTTCAGGGCGGGAGCGCCCAGAATGGAGGTGAAGTAGTCGGAGACCAGGATCTCCTGGCCGAAGAGGGTGTGGGTGACGGCCCCCTCGGTGTTGAGCATATCGGCGGTGACGCCGAAGATGGAGCCGGTGAGCAGGTTGATGAGGATAAAGGCGATGACCGCCGCAAAGGCGCCGCCCGCGCGCTCCTTGGCCCAGGACCCGCCGATGGCCACGGCGAAGAGCAGGTGCAGGTTGTTGATTACGCCCCAGCCGATGTTGGAGACGATGGTGCCGATGAGGACCGCCGTATCCGAGCTGGCGCCGAAGATCTGAACAATGTTGCCCAGGGAGATCATCAGCCCGGCGGCTGGCATGACGGCGATGACGACCATCAGGGCCTTGCCCAGCTTCTGAAGGAATTCGAAGTTGAGGCCTTTGCCCTTCTTCTTGGGCTTTTTGTCCGGCTCAGACTGCTTGGGTTCGGCTTCCGGCGCGGGAGCGGGAACGCTCTGGGCCGGCTCCGCGCAGGCCAGGGTGACGGTGGCGATGGGCGCGCCGGTCTGGACCTCCCCACAGTGGAAAGCGAGGGCGGCCCCCTCCGGCACGTCCGGGAAGGTCACCGGGGTGATGGTCTCCAGCCCGGCCGCCCGGATGGCCTCCAGGTCCACCTGGCAGAGCAGGTCGCCGGCCTTTACCTGGTCGCCCTCCTTTACTGCGGGGGTGAAGCCCTTGCCGTCCAGGGAGACGGTCTCCAGCCCGAAGTGGACCAGCACGTCGACCCCCTCTGCCGTCTGGAGGGCGTATGCGTGCTTGGAGGCGGCCACCGAGGTCACAATGCCGTCTACCGGGCTGCAAATGCGCCCGTCAGTGGGACGGATGGCCACGCCGTCGCCCATGACTTTCTCCCCAAAGACCGGGTCTGGCACATCGGTGATGGGGACCACGGTCCCGCTCAGCGGCGCCCGGATGAGGAGCTCCTTCTTGTGTTCCATAATCCTACCCCTTTTCGTTGATTGCGAATGCAAATTTACGCAACCGTTTTCGCTATGGATTTTAACAGTGTTTCCAACTGTTTGCAAGACTATTTTTCCAATTCTACCGGTTGAACAATTTCGGGGTTCTCTTTTTGTGAGAAATGCCGAACCGATTCTTTTGCAAAAGTTGCGCAATCGATTTTCGTAATCTTTTCGGAAACTTGCTTGACATTGGGGAGGGAAACTTGCATAATAAATAGAGAATCATCCCAGCGAAAGGAGCGTACTGCCATGGCGACCATTTCTGATGTAGCCAAGCTGGCCGGCGTGTCCCCCTCCACCGTCTCCCGCACATGCAGCGACCACCCGTCCATCAGCGAGCGGACCAAGGAGCGGGTGCGCCAGGCCATGGCCCAGCTGGGCTATGAGCCCAACTTTCAGGCCACCAGCCTGGCCACCCAGAATTCCCGCACCTTCGGCATTCTGCTGCCCCCCTTGGACTACGACGCCTATCAGAAGTCCTTCTATCTGGAGGCCATCCGGGGGATCGGGCTCTTTTGCAACCAGAAGCAGTATACCAACGCCATCCTCACCGGGCAGAGCGAGGAAGAGCTCCTCCAGAGTGTCCAGTCCATGGTGAAGAGCGGCCGGGCGGAGGGCTTTATCCTCCTCTATGCCCGGGAGGACGACCCCATTATCGACTACCTCCAGAGCGAGGGTATCCTTTATGTTCTCATCGGCAAGGCGAAAAAATTCCCCGGGGAGACTATTTATGTGGACAACGACAATATCCAGGCCAGCCGGGAGCTGACCACGCTCCTGCTGGACATGGGGCACCGGCGGGTGGCCTATATCTCCGACGAGTGGGAACACAATTACGCCCAGGACCGGAAAAGCGGCTACCTGCTGGCCCTGACGGAGCACGGACTGCCCGTCCGGCCGGAGTACATCCTGGAGAGCTCCGGCCTCCCGGAGGAGAACGACGGGAAACTCACCGCCCTCTTTACCCTCCCGGAGCGGCCCACCGCCATCATCGCCAGCGATGATGTGCTGGCCATGGCCCTGGAGCGGGCGGCCCGGGGCCTGGGCCTGCGCATCCCGGAAGACCTGTCGGTGGCCGCCTTCAACGATTCCCTCCTCTCACGCCTGGCCTGCCCCCAGCTCACCAGCGTGAACATCAACGCCCTCCAGCTGGGCATTGAGGCGGCCTCCCAGATCATCAACCACATTGAGAACCCCGACCTGCTGGCCACCAAGATCATTGTTCCCCACCGCATTGTGGAGCGAGGCAGCTGCTGCCCGCCCCGGGAAAAGGAGGCGGACTGACATGGCTGCACCCTGGTGGCATGGCAAAGTTGCCTATCAAATTTATCCGAAGAGCTTCTGTGACAGCAATGGCGACGGAATTGGAGACCTGCCCGGCGTACTGAGCAAGCTGGACTATCTCAAGGAGCTGGGCGTGGACCTGCTCTGGCTCTCTCCGGTCTATGTCTCGCCCATGGTGGACCAGGGCTATGACATTGCGGACTACCGGCAGATTGACCCCCGCTTTGGAACGATGGAGGACATGGAAGC
>CALXCU010000055.1 GCA_944386885.1 uncultured Oscillospiraceae bacterium
ATCATGGCGGCTGTCCCGGAGATAGCGAGCGCCGAGGTAAGCCTCATGGGCCAGCTGGGCGGCTATCTGGTGGAAAACCTGCCCACGCTCATGCAGGCCGGCCTGGAGGCCGTGAAGGAGTTCAGCGGCTCACTGCGGGAGAACGCGGGCCTGGTGGTGGATGGGGCCCTCAGCCTGGCTAAGTCCCTGGCTCAGGGCCTGGCAGACAGTTTGCCCACCATCATCGAGAATGTGCCTGCCATCGTCTCCAATATCGCCAATGTCATCAATGAGAACGCACCGAAGGTTCTGGTGGCGGCCGGGGAGATTATCCTGACCCTGGCAAAGGGCTTGATCGACGCAATCCCCGTGCTGATTCAGAACATCCCCAAAATCCTTCAGGCCATGTGGGACGCATTCGTCGCGTTCAACTGGGTGGGCCTGGGCAAGTCCATCATCACCTTTGTCTCCAACGGCATCAAGAGTGCGGGGGCTTTCATCCAGCAGGCGGCACAGAATATCATTGAAACCTTCCGGACGAGTATCAAGCAGCTGCCCAAACTCCTGGTGAATGTGGGCAAGCAGGTTGTGCAGGGTCTGCTCAACGGCATCAAGAGCATGGGCACCTGGCTCAAGAACCAGATCACCACGTTCTGCACAGGGGTGCTGGACGGCTTCCTCTCCTTCTTCGGCATCCACTCCCCGTCCCGGCTGATGCGGGACCGGGTGGGCGTGCCCATCATCCAGGGCGTGGCCCTGGGCATGCGCAAGGGCCTGCCTGAGGTGCGGGAGACCGCCGGCCAGATCGGCTCGGCCATCGAGGAGGAGATCGCCAAGGTCAACGGCGAGATCGCCAGGATGGAGCAGGAGGAGATCGACCGGCAGGCCGCCGAGGAGCTGGCCGAGCACAAGAAGAAGCTGGCCGAGCTCTATGATGAGCTGGGCAGGGCCGCGTGGGACGAGCGGCAGGACGTGCTGGACGAGATCGCGGAGCTCCAGGCGGACTGGGACGCCAAGCAGGCCGAGGAGGCCCGCAAGGCGGAGAAGGAGGCCGCCCAGGGGCGGCTGGAGGAGCTGGAGGCCTTCCAGGAGCGGTATCAGGACACCCTGGACGAGCTGGAGGAGGCCTATCAGGACAGCTATGACGAGATTACCGGCATGCAGGCCGACATGGCCGAGGCCCTGGCGGGCTACGGCGACCTGTTCACCGAGGCCGACGGCGTGGTGGAGCTGGGCGACCTGCGCAGCCAGGTCAACGATATCCGGCGCTATGGCGAGGCCCTGCGGGAGCTGGAGGGCCGGGGCATCTCGGACAGCCTGATGAGCGAGATCACCGGCATGTCCGTGGAGGACGCCCTGGCCTACACCGAGGAGCTGCTGGGCCTGACGGACCGCCAGTACGAGGAGTACATGGCCCTGTGGGAGACCAAGCAGGCGGAGGCACAGCGGGTGGTCCAGGAGTTCTATGCCTCTGAGCTCCGGGCCCTCAGCGACGAGTATGTCAACAAAATTCCCGAGGCCGTCAGCGGCCTGAAGAACGAGATGGCCGACCTGGGCATGGACTCCGCCCTGGGCCTGGCCGAGGGCTTTGCCTCCATGGAGACCTCCATCGGCAACATCTTTACCCAGACCATCCAGCGGGCCGTGGACGCGGCCAAGGCGGCCATGGGCATCCACAGCCCCTCCACCGTGTGGCGGGACCAGGTGGGCGCCATGATGGCCCAGGGCCTGGCCGACGGCTTCACCCAGCGCCTGCGGGCAGTGTCCGGGAACATGACGGCGGCCATCCCCAGCGCCGCCGACCAGTTCGGCAGCATTGCGGCGGGCATGGTCAACGGTGTGCAGACGGCGGTGGCCGGGGGCGGCAATTACCGGGTGGAGATCCCCATTATTATCAACGGCCGGGAGTTCTCCCGGGCCATCCTGCCCGACCTGCGGGCGGTGGAAAAATCCAACCCGGAGGTGGTGAGCGGCGTATGAACCAGCTGATTCTGGCCAACAGCATCTATCTGCCCGAGACCAGCCATGACAAGTACAAGTGCTATCCCGTGCTGCTGGGGGAGCGGGTAGAAATGATCTCCGGCCGGCTGGTGCTGGAGATCCGCGGGCAGGTACAGATGGTGGAGTACGAGTACGACTACATGGGCAACGAGCTCATGCGGCAGGTCAACGCAGTGCTCCGCTCCGGCCAGGCCTTCACGGCGGCCTACCTGCCGGACGGGGGAGACAGCCGGGTGGTGTCCACCTTCCTGACCGAGAGCTTCCCACAGCCCACCTTTGCCTTCAGCCGGGGCGGGAAGCCCTATTGGCACAACGTGGCCTTTACGCTGCGGGAGGTGCAGCCCCATGATTAGCGGCGTGTCCAAGTCGGACACAGGGAGGTGACAGGACCGTGATCCAGAGCAGCGGCGCCTATCAGGCGGCCATCACCGGCGACGCCCGGCGGATCCTGCTGCGGGCGGCCATCGACATCATCGACCCGGACATCGTCTACGGCACCGTGGACAGCTCCGGCGCGGAGAGCGTGTGCATGCCGGAGCAGGTCCACGACAAGGGCCTGGAGATGGCGCCCTACGCCACCCTGGAGCCCAACCGGTGGGTGCTGGACGGCACCTTCAGACTGTTCCCCCTTCAGGGGAGCGACCACATCGGCTTCCTGGGGAACGTCCTGTCCGGCGGGGACGGGACGTTCTCCCCGGCGGTGTGGGTGGAGGAGCAGTTTGCCAACGTGTCCATCCTGCAGGCCTGCTCCGTCTACTTCCCCACGGCGGAGT
>CALXCU010000056.1 GCA_944386885.1 uncultured Oscillospiraceae bacterium
CTCCATAAAGCGGATGTCCTCCACGGCTCACACCCCCGCGGGCGTACGCTCTTCCTGGGTACGGGGCGCGCCGGAGGCGGCGCGGTGGGCGGCCTCCACCTTGGCCATGGCCCGGGCATTGGCCAGCCTGAGCCTGATGCGGTTCTCCTGGTTGATCTGGGTGGCGCTGGGGTCGTAGTCGATGGCCACGCTGTTGGAGAAGGGGTAGTCGTCCTTGAGCTTGCGGATCATGCCCTTGCCCACGATGTGGTTGGGCAGGCACCCGAAGGGCTGGGTGCAGACGATGTTGGGCGTGCCCGAGTGGATGAGCTCCAGCATCTCGGCGGTGAGGAGCCAGCCCTCGCCCATCTTGTTGCCGTCGCCCAGGTAGCCCTTGATGAGCCGGTGCAGGTCGTCGAAGGTGCCCGGCGCCCGGAAGCCGCCCTCCTTCATGGCGGCAATCATGGCCCGCTGGCACTTCTTCACATAGTTCTCAAAGATCTGGCAGACCTTCTTCTTGATCCACTTGCCGCCGTAGAGGTCCACGTCCACCTCCCGGTTGTTGATCTTGAAAATGATAAAGTCGGTCAGGCCGGGCACCACCGGCTCGGCCCCCTCGGAGAGGAGGAAGTGCTCCAGGTTGTTGTTGCCCAGGGGGGAGTATTTGATGTAGATCTCGCCCACCACGCCCACGCGGACCTTCTGGGGGCCCTGGACGGGGATGTCCCGGAAGGCCTGGACGATCCACTTGAAGTTTTCGCACATCTGGGGGTAGGAGAGGCCCTTGCCCTGGTCCATGCCCTCCAGAAGGCGGTCCACACAGGCGTGGATGGTCTGGTCGGTCTGGCCGGGGGTGACCTCGTAGGGCCGGACCTGGTTGGAGGGCTGCACGATGATGTCGCCGTACCTCATGGCGAACACCGCCTTGCGCAGGAAGGGGATAGTGAGCTGGAAGCCGGGGTTCTTCTCCAGGCCGGAGAGGTTGACCGACACCACGGGTACGAACTCCAGACCGGCCTTTTTGAGGGCTTTGCGCAGCAGATGGATGTAGTTGGAGGCCCGGCAGCCGCCGCCGGTCTGGGTGATGAGCAGGCCCACCTTATGTACGTCGTACTTGCCGCTCTGTACGGCGTCGATGAGCTGCCCAATGACCAGCAGCGCCGGGTAACAGGTGTCGTTGTGGACGTATTTCTGACCGGTCTCCACAATCTGGCGGCCGGTGGTGTTCAGCGTCTCCACCTTGAAACCCTCCCGCTCCAGCAGACGGGCCATCATCCCGAAATGGACGGGGAGCATCTGGGGCATGAGGAGGGTGTACTCTTCCTTCATCTCCTTGGTGAAAAGGAGGCGGCCCGTCGAGTCGTAAACAAGTTCAGCCATGGTTTTAATTCCTTTCGATGACGATTAGAGCGGCTTGGCCCAGACCTCCGCCCAGGCGGGGCGGAAGCCGGCGCTGCGGGCAGTGCGCAGAGAGAGGGTATGGCTCTGGGCGGTGCCGTAGAAGGGGACGGCCCCACGCCGGAGGACCTCGTCCTTCAGCAGGGCGGTCAGGTAAGGGGCAAGGCCCTCTCCCCGGTGCTCCGGCTGTACGTTCACGCCGATCTGCCAGAGCCGCGCCCCGTCCCGGCTGGCGGCGGCCATGGCCACGGGCGCTCCGGCCCCGTCCAGGGCGGCCACCGCCAGAACATCCGGATAAGCGGGCTGGAAGGCCAGGGTGCCCTCCCAGCGCGGGTCCCCCCGGAAGCGCTCCAGGTCCTCCCCCTCATACCAGGCCACGGGGCGGCCGGGCTGTACTGGGGGAACAGACAGGTCGGGGGCGAAAAAAGGGTGGGCATTGGCTATGGTCCAACCCCAGGGGGCCAGGGCGGCGTCCATCTGGCGCAGGAAGGGGTAGTCCAGGCACCACTCGGGCTCCAGCCGGGCCAGGTGCTCCTGGGCCCAGGGGAGGAGGCACGCGTGGACGGCAAAGGCCGCGGCTCCCCGGTAGATATGCCCCAGGAAGAAGGGGTGCCCCTCCCGGTAGCGCCGCCGGCGGGAGTCCTCCCGCCAGGGGGCTACGGTGACCCGGCCGGGGACGGCCCACACCGCGGGAGTGAGTCCCAGGTCGGCGGAGAGCTGCTCTCCGACAACTTTTTCCAGTCCGGCGGAGGTCATTGGTCCTGCGCCTCCTGTTTTTTCCGGGCCTTCCGGGCGTCAATGGCGGCCATCAGGGAGCGCACCCGAATCTTGACTGCCCCCAGGTTGTTGATGTCGTCGATCTTCAGCTGGGTGTAGAGCTTCCCGCCGCTCTCGAGAATATCCCGCAGCTCGTCGGTGGTGATGGCATCGGTGCCGCAGCCAAAGCTCACCAGCTGCACCACCTGCATGTCCTCCTGAGTGCAGACATAGCGGGCGGCGTTGTACATACGGGCCTGGAAGGTCCACTGGTTGAGGACCTTTCGGGGGGCGTAGCCCTCCAGATAGCTCAGGGCGTCCTCCGTGACCAGCACGAAGCCCAGGGAGGTAATCAGATCGTTGATGCCGTGGTTGATCTCCGGGTCAATGTGGTAGGGCCGCCCGCAGACCACGATGATGGGCATCTGATAGGCCCGGGCATATTCGATGTACTCCCGCCCAGTCTCCCGCAGGGTATTTACATACCGCTCGTAGGCCTCATAGGCCAGCTTGGCGGCCGCGCGGGTCTCCTTTTTGGGGATCTGGAACTCGTCCTCCATGATCTGAGCGATGTGCTTGGTGAAATCCCTGTGCCGCCACAGCCCCACATAGGGGTCCAGGAAGCGGGTCTGCTTCAGGGCGGGCACGTTGGCGGCCAGCAGCTCGGGGTAGTAGGCCACCACGGGGCAGTTGTAATGGTTGTCCCCGATGCCCTCGTCGTTGTTGTAGGACATGCAGGGGTACCAGATGGCGTCCACCCCCTCCTCGACCAGGGCCTCCACATGCCCGTGGAGGAGCTTGGCGGGGTAGCAGACCGTGTCCGAGGGGATGGTATGCTGGCCCTTCAGGTAGAGCTTGCGGGAGGACTCGGGGGAGAGGACCACCTCGAAGTTGAGGCGGGTGAAGAACTCGAACCAGAAGGGCAGATTCTCATACATATTCAGGCCGAAGGGGATGCCGATGCGGCCCCGGGAACCGTCTCCCTCCCCGGTGCCGTGCATGGCCCGGAGCTTCTTATATTTGTAGTTCATCAGGTCGGGCAGTTCCACCTTCTCCTTGCCCAGAGGGCGGGAACAGCGGTTGCCCGAGATAAACTTCCGGCCTCCGTCAAAGGTGTTCACCGTCAGGGAGCAGTGGTTGGTGCACAGGCCGCAGGTGGCCGGCTTGGCGGTGTGGGTGAAGGTCTCCAGGGCCTTGGCCGAGAGCAGGCCGCTGTGCGCCAGGTGCAGGTCCCGAGCGGCCAGGGCGGCGCCGAAGGCCCCCATGAGCCCGGCGATGGTGGGGCGGGTGACCTCCCGGCCCAGCTCCAGCTCGAAGGAGCGCAGCACCGCGTCGTTGAGGAAGGTGCCCCCCTGGACCACGATATGCTGGCCCAGGTCATCAGGGCTGGTGGCCCGGATGACCTTGTAGATGGCGTTCTTCACGATGGAGATGGACAGCCCTGCCGAGATGTCCTCCACGCTGGCGCCGTCCTTCTGGGCCTGCTTCACCGAGGAGTTCATGAACACGGTGCACCGGGAACCCAGATTGGCCGGGTGGGGGGCGAAGAGTCCCAGCCTGGAGAAGGAGGCGATGTCATACCCCAGGGCCTTGGCGAAGGTCTCGATGAAGGACCCGCAGCCAGAGGAGCAGGCCTCGTTGAGCATGATGGAGTCCACGGCGCCGTTGCGGATCTTGAAGCACTTCATATCCTGGCCGCCGATGTCGATGATGAAGTCCACGTCGGGTTTGAAATGGGCCGCCGCGTTGTAGTGGGCCATGGTCTCCACCAGGCCCAGGTCGCAGCCAAAGGCGTTTTTGATCAGGTCCTCCCCGTAGCCGGTGACCGCTGCGCCTTTGATTTGGATCCGGTCCCCGCAGAGGCGGTAGATCTCCCGGAGCTGCTCCAGCACAATGGCCACAGGATTGCCCTGGTTGGAGTGGTAATATGTGTACAGCAGCCCGCCGTCGGAGCGGATCAGGGCCATCTTTGTGGTGGTGGAACCGGCGTCAATGCCCAGCCAGGCCGGTCCGGAATAGGTGTGGATGTCGGCCTCGGGGGGGTGGTTGGCGTTGTGGCGGGCCAGGAAGGCGTCGTACTGGGCCTGGTCCGTAAAGAGGGGGGGCATGGTGTCCACGGTAGTGGTGGCCTCCACGCTCTCTTCCAGCAGCTGGAGAAATTCCTCAAAGGGCCGCTCCCGGTAGTCCCCGGCGCACAGGGCCGCGCCGATGGCGGCGAAGCAGTCGCCGTCATCCGGGAAGATGGCGTGCTCGCTGTCCAGCTTCAGAGTCTCCACGAAGCGCTGCCGCAGGCCCATGAGAAAGTGGAGGGGACCGCCCAGAAAGACGATCTTCCCCCTGAGCTCCCGGCCCTGGGTGAGTCCGCCCACTGTCTGGTCCACCACCGCCTGGAAGATGGACGCGGCCACGTCCTCCTTCCGGCCGCCCTGGTTCAGGATGGGCTGGATATCGCTCTTGGCAAACACGCCGCAGCGGGAGGCGATGGGGTAGATCTTTTCGTGCTGGAGGGAGAGCTTATCCAGCTCGTCCACGCTCACATCCATGAGGGTGGCCATCTGATCGATGAAGGCGCCGGTTCCGCCGGCACAGGAGCCGTTCATCCGCTCCTCCAGGGAGCCGCCGAAAAAGATGATCTTGGCGTCCTCGCCTCCCAGCTCGATCACGGCATCGGTTCCGGGGTAGTACTCCCGCACGGCGGCGGCGGTGGCATAGACCTCCTGCACAAAGTCGATGCCGCTGGCCTTGGCCACCCCCAGGCCCGCCGAGCCGGTGATGACCAGGCGCACCGGCTGCCCGGCAAAGCGTTCCTGGATGGAGCGGAGGGTCTCGCAGGCCCGCTCCCGGGTCTTGGAGTAATGCCGCTCATAAGAGCGGAAGAGCAGTTTGTTCTGTTCATCCAGCACCACCACCTTTACTGTGGTGGAGCCAATGTCGATTCCAATGCGAAGACTCATAACGCTTGTTCTCCTTGTGCGCGGGCCTGTGGCCCCGCCGAATCACTTATAAACTCATACGACAGAAATCAGCATGATACATGATAGTACAGTTTTTCCGATTTTACAACCCCAAAAAAACAGGATATTGTCTATCTATCTTCCAATTGCAACTATATGTTGGTCAGAATGGACAAAATCGCATCCGGAAAGGGCGGCCTTCCTGACACGGGCAGAAGTGCTCCGGAGGGCGGAATTTTCATGAGATTTTAATGGGGCGTAAGGGGAAACTTCAATCCGCAGGCGGTATACTTTTCCCAGGAGAACACACAGGAGGGATGGCACATGACACGGGAGGCCTATTTGCAGCGGCTGCGCCGGGCCCTGGCGGGCCGGGTGTCCGGAGAAGAGCTGGAGCGGATGGTGGGTTACTACGCCGCCTGTCTGGACGAAGCGGGACCGCAGGGAGAGGAGGCGCTCATGGCCGAGTGGGGCGAGCCGGAGGAGCTGGCCGGGCGCCTGCGGGCGGCGGCGGGCCACCGCCGCCCGGGCCGCTGGGCCCGGGTGGGCATCACGGCGGGCTTGTGCGCGGCGCTGGCGCTTTCCGTGGCGTTGGGGGTGTGGTATCTGGGCCGGAGCGGCTCCCGGGGGGTGGAGACTGCGGCAGGGGACACCGCAGCGGAGGCCGGACCAGACGGCTCCTTCACCCTGACGGAGCCCTATTCTGCCGTGGATATTGAGGTAGATGTGGGAAATGTGGCCCTCATCCAGAGCGGGACGGACTACGCCTGCGACCTGAGCTGGTCGGGGGCAGACTATACCCTGGAGGCCTGGGTGGAGAATGGAACCCTGGTGGTTCAGGGAAATCGGAGCGGTGGGATCCATCTCATGGCGGAGGACGTCTCGGCCTGGATTGAGATCACGGTGCCCGAGGGAACCGACCTGACCGGACTGGAGGCCTATACCGGTCTGGGGGATGTCACCCTCACCGGCGGGGAGAACGGCCTGAACACAGGGCGTCTCGACGTGACCGCCGACATGGGCGATGTGACCCTCTCCGGCCTGAACGCGGAGGAGACCGCGCTGACCCTGGATCTGGGGGAGCTGGCGGCGGAGGACTGCACCTGGGGCGATACGGATGTGGATTCCGCCGGGGGGAATGTGACCCTGACCCGCCTGAAGGCGGGGGCGCTGGACTGTGCCCTGGACCTGGGCGGGCTGGAGCTCACGGAGGTGGCCGCCGGACCGGTGGATCTGGAAGTCGGCATGGGCTCCGTCACCGCCGAGGGCTGTACGCTGGCCGATGGCACGGTGACCTGCGACGGCGGGGACGTAGATTTGGCCGGGGCGCTCACTGGTGTATGGGATGTGGAAAACGCAATGGGCTCCGTCGCCTTTACCACCAGCGCCGCCGCCGGAACCTGGGGCTGGGATTTGGAAAATGACCTGGGGCGCGTATGGGTGGACGGCCAGGACCAGGGCACCCGGGACAGCGCGCAGGGCGGACCAAATTTCCTCACGGCCCGGGCCGACCTGGGGGATATCACCTTCTCCTGGGCGGAATAGGGCCGGATTCCAAACCGAAGATCTGCCTCCATTCGTCGCTTTGCCCCAAAGAGCGGCGGATGGAGGCAAAATTTTGTCCGCGATTTTGGAGAGCGGTCCTTGACAGGCGCGGCAAAATATTGTATTATCATCTCTGTTGTAAAGCTGCGCTGCTTTACAAAGCCGCCGGCCTTTACAGGGAATCTACGACGAGGGAGGCGGCCGTATGAAAAACCAGGCCTATCGGATGTCCCTGCTGTATGATTTTTACGGCGACATGCTCACCCCCCGCCAGAAGGAGTTTTACGACCTCTACTATAATGAGGACCTCTCTCTGGCGGAGATCGCGGAGAACTACGGCATCACCCGCCAGGGGGTGCGGGACGTGATCGTCCGGGCGGAGGGCATCCTCACTGAGCTGGAGGAGAAGACGGGCATTATCCGCCGCTTCCACCAGATGCAGCGGCAGTTCGACGCCATCGCCGCCGAGGTGGAGCAGATCCGCCGGGTCAATGAGGAGCGCCGGTACTATGACGGCCAGATCGACCTGAGCTGCAAGCGCATCCAGGGCGTTCTGGACGAGCTGAAACAGGAGTAAGTATGGCCTTTGAAGGACTGACTGAAAAACTTTCCGCCACCTTTAAGCGCCTGCGGGGCAAAGGCCGCCTGAGCGAGAGCGACGTGAAGGAGGCCATGCGGGAGATCCGGGTGGCGCTGCTGGAGGCCGACGTCAACTTTAAGATCGTCAAGCAGTTTGTGGCCACCGTCACCGAGCGGGCGGTGGGGACCGACGTGCTGGAGAGCCTGACCCCCGCCCAGATGATCGTGAAGATCGTCAACGAGGAGCTCACCGCTCTCATGGGCAGCGAGAGCGCCAAGCTCAATCTCGCCTCCAAGCCCCCCACGGTGGTCATGCTGGTGGGCCTGAACGGCGCGGGCAAGACCACCAACGCCGCCAAGCTGGCGGGTTTTCTGAAAAAACAGGGCAAGCGGCCTCTGCTGGCCGCCTGCGACACCTTCCGCCCGGCGGCCATCAAGCAGCTGGAGGTGGTGGGCGGCCAGGTGGATGTGCCCGTCTTCCAGATGGGCCAGGGGGACCCGGTGAATATCGCCAAGGCGTCCATTGAGCACGCCAAGCGCCACGGAAACGATCTGGTGCTGGTGGATACCGCCGGGCGGCTGCATGTGGATGAGGAGCTGATGGACCAGCTCAAGGTCATGAAGGCCGCCATCGAGCCCGACGAGATCCTCCTCATTGTGGACGCCATGATCGGCCAGGACGCGGTGAACGCCGCCAAGGCCTTTGACGAGGCGCTGGACATCACCGGCGTTATGCTCACCAAGCTGGACGGTGACGCCCGGGGCGGCGCGGCCCTCTCCATCAAGGCGGTCACCGGCAAGCCCATCAAGTTTGTGGGCGTTGGGGAGAAGCTGGACCAGATCGAGGTCTTCCACCCCGACCGGATGGCCTCCCGGATCCTGGGCATGGGCGACGTGCTCTCCCTCATCGAGAAGGCCCAGGAGAATTTTGACGCCAAGAAGGCCGCCGAGCTGGAGCAGAAGCTGCGCAAGAACAAGTTCACCCTCTCCGATTTCTACGACCAGCTGGTGCAGATCAAGGGCATGGGCTCCCTGAGCGACATCGCCGG
>CALXCU010000057.1 GCA_944386885.1 uncultured Oscillospiraceae bacterium
ACGCCATCCAGATGGCCAACCGGGCCGGCTACACCGCCATCGTGTCCCACCGCTCCGGCGAGACCGAGGACGCCACCATTGCCGACATCGCCGTGGCCCTCAACGCCGGCCAGATCAAGACCGGCGCGCCCAGCCGCACCGACCGTGTGGCCAAGTACAACCAGCTGCTCCGCATTGAGGAGGAGCTGGGCGACGTGGCGCAGTACCTGGGCAACGACGCGTTCTTCAACCTCAAGTAATCCTATAAAAACCGCAAGGGGCCGCTGCCTATGGCAGCGGCCCCATTTTTTAGACCAGGGAATAGAGCGGGATAGTGAGGAAGAGGAGCCAGCCCGGATGCCAGTTGTCCAGCAAAAATCCTGTGACCAGATAGGAAAAGACCACCAATACAGGATAGGCCCCCGCGCCAAAGAGACGGGCAGCAAGGGGCAGGAGGATCATCAGCGCCAGCGTGACGGCCCAGCTGAGCCCTTCCCGCAATGCTTTGCGCCGCTTTTTTGTGCGGGCCGCCTCGGCCTCCTCCCAGGCCTGGGCGGCGGCAAAGAGCCGCTCCTGCTCGGCCGTATCCGGATCGGCCTCTGGAGGCGGGGAGGATTGGGCCACCTGCCCATGGAGCAGGAGCGCATCCAGGGAGATGTCGTACAGACGGGCCAGAGCGATCAGATTCCCGGTATCGGGAGAGGACTCCGCCCGCTCCCATTTGGATACGGCTTGGCGGCTTACCCCCAGCCGGGCAGCCAGCTCCTCTTGGGACAGGCCCTGGGCCCGGCGCAATTCAGCCAATCGGTTGGCAATTTCAAGGGTCATGGCGGCGCCTCCTTTTCGATCCTGTCTACCAGCTCAGTATAACAGAAATACGCCGCAAGGGCCACCGATTTTGGTGGCAAAAAACGCAACCAGCGGTTGCGGGCGGCGGAGGCAGTGCGCGTAAGAGCGAAAACGCCCCCGGCTATGGCCGGGGACGTTCCATTTCAGCTACTGGATCGACCGGCCCAGGTCATAGGCCTGCTGCAGTTCGGGCTTGCCGCTGATGTCGCCCACACCCATGTTCCCGCCGGCCAGGACATGGCCCAGGTTCTCCCACTTCAGATGCTCCATGAGATGGTCGTAGTAAAGGACGACGTCGTCGAAGCCGTGACCCTCAGCGGCCATCAGGAGCGCCGAGGAGCGGCCGTGCCCCCGCAGCAGATTGCCGTCCCCTTCCTCCAGGGCGAAGAGGCGGTCCACGGCGGTGCGGAGCTGCCCGCTCATATTCCAGTAGTAGAGCGGGGTGGCCAGCACCACCACGTCACTCTCCCTGACTGCCGGATAGATTTGGGCCATGCCGTCCTGCTGCACGCAGGGGCAGGCCCGATTGCTGTGGCCGCCGAAGCAGCCCTTGCAGCCGTGGATGTCCATGCCGTCCAGGAAAAACGTGGTCACCGTGTTCCCGGCCGCCTCCGCCCCCTGAGTAAAGGCCTTGACCAGGGCGGATGTATTTCCGTTTTTCCGGGGACTCCCGTTCAAAATAACGATGCGCTTGCCCATAATATACCTCCTGACCGCGCCGGCCCCGCGGGGTTGACGCGCTGCTCCGTTTGCAATATAATCATAGCAAGCACAGCGAAAAAAACAAGTACGCACATAAAGGTGTGATACTTACGGAAAGGAGAGTGTTAAGATGGGCCAGAGATGTATCTCCAACGAGTGCCTGAGCACCACGGGCTTCAGCTATACCCTGTCCCTCATCAACGGGAAGTATAAGATGACCATTCTCTACACCCTTATGGAGTTCGGCATCGTCCGCTTCAATGAGATGAAGCGCTACATTGGGGAGATCTCCTATAAAACGCTGAGCACGACCTTGAAAGAGCTGGAGGCGGATCAGCTGGTCCACCGGGAGGAGTACCCCCAAATCCCGCCGAAAGTGGAGTACAGCCTGACCGAACGGGGGAAATCGCTCATCCCCATCCTGGACGCCATGTGCGAGTGGGGGGATCAGCACCGCCTGTAATGCGGAAAAAGAGAGCCTGCCGCGGAAGGAGATCCGCGGCAGGCTTTTTGCTGAGAGGGGATCACATGGTGATCCATACCAGGTTCTTGTCGGTGCAGAAATTGGGGACGCTGTAGAGCACCAGGGCCTGGTCTATGTCGTTCTGGGCGATGTAGTCGGCCAGGGAGAGCTTATAGTACCGGGGGTCCACCAGGTGGATCTCGGAGAAATGGGCGGTGAGGAAGGGCACCAGGCTGTCGGCGTAGGAGTCCCGGACGATGAGCAGCTTGGGCGCGTCGGGGTTGTTCTGGTTGGTGACCACGGCCAGGGACTGATTGCCCCCCAGGAACATGGAGTACTTATCCTTTACCGAGAGGTAGGAGTAGTCATACAGGGGCCGCTCCTCCTCTACGGGGTTGCCCTTGCTGTCGTAGGTGTGGGAGACCACCCGGATGCCGGTGTCGGGGACGTAGGTGTCGATGGAGTCGGGTTTCACCCAGCGCACCCCGGAGGAGGAGTAGATGGTGCCGTAGAAGTCCTCCGAGACGGTGGTCTTGGTGTAATTGGACAGGGGGACCGGGGTGATGCCCATGGCCTCCATCAGCCCGGTGTAGCCATAGTAGGCCCCCAGGCTGGTCCAGTGGTGGTCGGTGCGGTAGTAGATGTCCTCCCCGCTGTGGGTGGAGAGCGGAGTGTAGGTGTCGGCGAAGAGGACGTTCTGGAGGGTGGACTGGGCGGTGTCGATGACCGCTTTCTGGCTGGCGTTGGGGGCGCCCTCCGGGAGGCGGTCGGCCCAGATCTCCGCCGCGCCGGGGATGAGGGAGAAGTACACCGGCACACCGGCATTGGCGGCAAACTGGTCCACATAGCTCAGATTGTCCGAGAGAAGCTGCTGGTCAGGGGCGTCAAAGCGGGTGATGAGGGTATCCTCCTTACAGAAGTACACGCTGTTGTTCTCCTGCTTGCCCATCAGGCGCTCGGTGCGGGCCTTCAGGTCCACCCAGAAGTCCCGGCCCACGAACTGGTCGGTGGTGTAGGTCTCAAAGTCCCGCATGAACTGGCCGTTGAAGAAGTTCCCGTCCCGGAAGAGCTTCTCCGGCGTGCCGAAGTCCACCTTCGGCAG
>CALXCU010000058.1 GCA_944386885.1 uncultured Oscillospiraceae bacterium
CCGCATCTACCAGGACAAGGGCTATTCCGGCAAGAACACCAACCGCCCCGCTTTCCAGCGGATGATAGAGGACGTAGAGAAAGGACTGGTCCAGAAGATCATCGTCTACCGGCTGGACCGCTTCTCCCGCTCCATCGCCGACTTTGGACGGCTGTGGGAGATCTTGAAAAGGCACAACGTGGAGTTCGTCTCCATCAACGAGACCTTTGACACCTCCACCCCCATGGGCCGGGCCATGCTCAACATCATCATGGTCTTTGCTCAGCTGGAGCGGGAGACTACCGCCGAGCGGGTGCGGGACAACTACTACCAGCGGACCAAACTGGGCTCCTGGCCGGGCGGCCCCGCGCCCTTCGGGTTCTCCATCGGAAAACTGCCGGGACCGGAGGGAAAGCTGGCCCCGGGGCTTTTACCCAATGAACAGGCCGCCGTGGTGGAGCGGATCTTTCGGGGCTACGCTCAGCCGGAGGCTACCCTGGGCAGCGTGGCGCGGTGGTTAAATGCTGACGGTATTCCGGCCCCCAAGCGGGCCACCTGGGATAACGTGGCCCTGTCCCGCATCTTACATAGTCCGTTATACGTCATGGCAGATGAGGATGTCTACCTTTATTACCAGGGCAAAGGCCTGATTTTTGCAAATCAGTTGGAGGAATTCGACGGCCTTCACGCCGGCATGGTGGTAGGCAAACGGGACCGGAGCGCGGGCAAATACCAGGATCTCAAGGAGCAGCACTTCTCCCTGTCCACACACTATGGGCTGATCCCCTCTGAGCTGTGGCTCCAGTGCCAGTACAAGCTGGACAGGAATCGCCAGCTGGCCGGAGCTGGCCGGGGCAGGCACTCCTGGCTCTCCGGCCTGTTGAAGTGCGCCACATGCGGATACAGTATCAAGGTCAACCGGGACAAGGACAGGTATTACCTGGTGTGCAGCGGCAGGTCTAATCTTGGCCTCTGTGAGGCATCGATCCGGGTGGGGCTCCGGGAGCTGGAGGCCGCGGTGGCGGCGGAACTAGAGAAATTACTGGCAGAGTGCCCGGATGTAGAAGAGCATACAGCAGAGGACCAGGAGACGGCGCAGGCTCTGGCCGGGATCGACCAGAAGATTGAGCGCCTCATGTCCGCCTTGGTGGAGAGCAGTGACCTGACCATGCCCTACATCAACCGGACCATCGAAAAGCTGGAGGCCCAGCGTGGAGAACTGCTGGAGCATCAGGCCAAGCTCTACGCCGGCCCCAGACCGAAGTTAAACCGCCTGAAATTCGGCCCTCTGGACTTTGAGCAAAAGAAGCTGGTGGCGGCCCGGTTCATCCAGGAGGTCAGGCTGTCTGGTGAAGCTGCGGAGGTTATTTGGAAGATATGAGGCGGGGACCATACCGGGGGCAGGCCGGAAACGGGGAGAGAAAAGAAGATTTTGGCTGCTTGGGCCGGAACTCCCGCCTTTTTGGCCCTATTTTATTCGGAAATATGGTATACTGTGGCGAAGGGAAGTGAGTACTGCCATGGGACCAAAAGAGAGAGAATTGGTCGAGCAGCTCTACCGCCAATACTTTCAAAAGCTGTTTCTCTATGCGGACGCCCAGTTGAACGACCCGGAGCGGGCCAGGGATGTGGTACAGGACACCTTCCACGAGGCCATACGCCACGCGGACGCCCTGGGCAGCCATGAAAAACCGGGCGGCTGGCTGATGCGCACACTCCAGAACAAGCTGCGGGAAAGCGAGCGGGCCAGGCGCCGTTATCTGCTCCGCTTCCTCTCCCTGGACTCCGACTTCCCGGACGGC
This sequence comes from uncultured Oscillospiraceae bacterium, assembly GCA_944386885.1. Classification (GTDB taxonomy): domain Bacteria; phylum Bacillota; class Clostridia; order Oscillospirales; family Oscillospiraceae; genus Pseudoflavonifractor_A. Next base: position 1,782 of record CALXCU010000058.1, read on the forward strand.
GTGTTCCCGGAGGGCGGCGGCCTGCCGGAAGAACCGCCGGACGCCGGGCCGGCCCCGCCGGGAGAGTCCGCGCTGGAGAAGATTGAGAGAGCCCTGTCGCCGGAGGAGTACCGCCTGCTCAAACGCCTGATTTTTGACAGGGCCAGCCACCTCCAGGTGGCCCGGGAGTTCCACATTACCGTCTACGCCAGCGAGAAGCGGCTGGAGCGCATCCGGGACAAGCTGTCCGCCGTCTTTCCGGGACGGAGAAGAAAAAATCGAAAAAAAGTCGAAAAAGATTGTCAGGAGTCGCCCTGACCGGACATATATAGATGAAGGAGGTTCACGAAATGGCTAAGAACAATGAAAAATACGCCTATCTGAACCGGCTCAGCACCGAGCAGCTGGAGGAGCTGCTGCGCGCGGATATGGAAGCGTCAAAGCCCGGAAACGATGAGGCGGTTTTTCATATCCTGGAGGTGATAGAACAGAGAGAGAACCAGCAGCCCACGGGCCGCATCCCCGACGTGGAGGAGGCCTGGAAAGAATTTCAGCGGGAGTACGACCTGCCGGAGGGGGAGGGGATGTCTTTGTATCCCTGTGTCCCCGAGGGGGAGGAGAACTCCGCCCCGCCGGTCCGGCGTCGCCGGAGCGCCGTGACCCATCAGCCCCGCCTGCACCGGCGGGTCAAGCAGAGCCTTGCGGCGCTCACCGCGGTGGTCGCCCTGGTCTGCGGCATGGCCGCGGCCCAGGCCGCCGGCTTTGACGTGCTGGGCATGCTGGGCCAGTGGACAGACGAGATCTTTCACTTCACATCCGGG